>NZ_JAOZVW010000096.1 GCF_025869345.1 Sphingopyxis sp. | reverse complement strand
GTCCCGCTTTTCAAGCGTCGCTGAGCGGGACCCCGGATCAAGTCCGGGGTGACGGCGAACCTCTGTCGGACCTCAATCCGCCGGCGGATCGGCGATCATCGCGGTGAACTGGCATTCGGTCGCCAGTTGATCGCCCAGCATCGCCCGTCCCTCGAACTTGCAGATGTTCCGCTTCGCCTGAAGGATGGTGACGTGGAGGTCGAGCAGATGGCCGGGTTCCACGGGCTTGCGGAACTTCACGCCGTCGATGCCCATGAAATAGACGAGCTTGCCCGAGCCCGCGAGGCCGAGCGATTCGATCGCGAGCACGCCGCCCGCCTGCGCCAGCGCCTCGACGATGAGGACGCCGGGCATGATCGGGCGGCCGGGGAAATGGCCCTGAAAGAAGGGCTCGTTCATCGTCACCGCCTTGACCGCGTGGATCGACTGGTCCCGGACCATCGATTCCACCCGGTCGACGAGCAGCATCGGATAGCGATGCGGCAGGAGGCTGAGGACCCGGCGGATGTCCGCCGGGCCCAGCGCTTCGCCCATTTCCCCGTCAGCCATAGGGCTTAGCGCGTCGTCGGCGGAGTGCCGGCGGCCGGCGTGGCGGCGCCCGGCTGCGCGGCGCGCGCCGCGTCCATCAGCTGCTGGTTGCGCTGCTGGACGAGCTGGCCGGGCTTGTAGCCGGCCGGCGGGGTGATCGTCACGCTCGGCAGGATCTTGTTGAGCTCGACGACCACCGCATCGGTGATGTCGACATTATTCTCGCGCGCCAGCACGGCGTCGGGTTGCAGCAGCAGATCGACCTTCTTCGCGGTCATCGCGGCCTTGATCGCCTCGTTCATGCGAACGCTGATCTGATCCTCGACATAGGCGAGCGCGAGTTCGACAGGCTCGCCGATCTTGCCCAGCTCTTCCTGCGCGGCGGTGCGCTTGTCCTGCACCGCCTTCGCAGCGGCCTGCAGCGCGGTCTGGTTCTGCGGGCTCTTCTTCGCCTCTTCATTATATTTGGCGATCAGCACGTTCATTTCGGCCTGCAGCGTCTGGCCGCGGGTTTCCTGCTGGTCGATCTGCGCCTTGTAGGTCGTCTGGATCTGCTGCGAGGCGACCGTGAAGGCGTTCGACTTGGCAGCGGCAGCGCGCACGTCGGCGACCGCGGTCGAGCGGGCCTGCGCCGCCGCGGGCGCGGCAAGCATGGGCGAAACCGACAGCGCGGCGATAGCAAGCGCCGAAGCGGTAAAAATTTTCTTCATCAGAATTGGGTTCCTACGTTGAATGAGAAGCGTTTGGTATCGTCACCCTCTTCTTTGCGGAGGGCATAAGCGAAATCGATCCGGAAGGGGCCGAAGGGAGAGTTCCAGTTGACGCCGGCGCCGATCGCGACGCGCGGCATCCAGCTATCGCCATAAAAGCGTTCCTCGAACGGCGCGAGCGCGGAATAGCCGGTGCCGAAGGTGGCGCAGTTCGAATAAGACGTCGTGCTGCCCGTCGCCAGCGTCGCGAATTTGACGTCGCCAGTCGTTGGATTGCGGCACTTATATTTGGTCAGACCGTCCGAGGGATCCTTGAAATCGGCGAGCGTCGTCAGCGTCGGGCGCTTCACGCTCCACACCGACCCGACGTCGAGGAAGATCGACGGGCGCAGGCCGAGTTCCTTGGCGCCGGTGCCGAGCGGAATGTCCATCTCGAGCCGGCCCTGATAATAGGCCCGCCCGCCGAGCGCATCATCGATCAGATTGTTGCGGTTCTTGAGGTCCGCGTTGAGCACCGGATTCGCCGGATCGGTCAGATCGACGTCGGTGAAGCGGATGACGCGCGGGCCGATACCGCGAATGTCGAAACCGCGCATCTGCGGCTCGCCGAGCTGGAAGCGATCGACGAGACGGACCTTGTCGCTGGTCGGGGTCGGACGCCCGCCGAACGGATAGATATAGCCACCCTCGGCCGAGACATTGAGGATGAAGCGGTTGCCGAGGTTGAAATGCTTGCTGCCCTGAACGCGGGTGCGGGCATATTTGACGCTGCCGCCGAGCCCGGCGAAATCCTGGCTCAAGGACAGCGACTGGCCGCGCGTCGGACGCAGGCGGTTGTCGCGGTCGTCATAGGCGAGCGTGTAACCGAGCAGCGAGGTCGTGCGCTTGCCGATCGCGTCGCACAAATAGCGGCCGGCGACGAGCGGATCGCATTGACCGCCGAAATAATAGAGATTCTTGTCGAGCGACACATCGTCGAAGTTGATCGTGTAACGGCCGAAGAAGGACATGAACTCGGTCAGCGGCACGCCGACGTTGATCTGCGCGCCGGTCGTCACCTGCTGGAACGTCGTCCGGCGGTCGTTGTTGATGAAGTTGAACGAGTTCAGATCGCGACGATAGACGCTGCCGCCGATCGAGATATTGCGGTCGAACAGATAGGGTTCGGTAAAGCCGAGTTCGATCGATTTGGAATAGCTCGAATAGTTGACCGACGCCTGAAGCTGCTGGCCGAGGCCGCGGAAGTTGCGCTGGCGGATCGAACCCTGAAGCAGGAAATTCTCGATCGACGAGAAGCCGGCCGACAGCGACAGTTCGCCCGTCGGCTTTTCCTCGACGTTGGTCTCCAGGATGATGCGGTCGGGGGTCGAGCCTTCCTTGCGGTCGATCTCCAGATTCTCCTGGAAATAGCCGAGGCTGTTGAGGCGGTTTTCGGTACGCTTGACGCCGAAGCTGTTGAAGGCGTCGCCTTCGTTCAGGCGAAATTCGCGGCGCACCACCTTGTCGTGGGTCAGCGTGTTGCCGTTGACGTCGATGCGCTCCACATAAGTGCGCGGGCTTTCGCCGACGTCGAACGAAATATCCATCGTCCGCGTTTCGGCGTTGCGGTGAAATTCGGGATTGATGTCGGCAAAGGCGTAGCCGAACAGGCCGGCGGTTTCGCTCAGGCTTTCGACCGTATCCTCGACCTGCTTGGCGTTATACCAGTCGCCGGTGTGCATCGGCAGCAGCTTTTGCAGCATCTCGGGCTTGAAGTCGCGCAATTCGCTCTTCACGCTGACGTCGCCGAACTTGTAGCGCTCGCCCTCCTCGACGACATAGGTGATGATGAAATCCTGCTTGTTGCTCGTCAGCTCGGCAACGGCGGAGATGACGCGGAAGTCGGCATAGCCGTTCTGCAGGTAAAAGAGACGCAGCTTCTGCTGGTCATAGGCCAGACGATCGGGGTCGTAGCTGGTGTTCGACGACAGGATCGTCAGCAGGCCCGACTCCTTGGTCGCCATCTCGTCCTTGAGGTCGCCATCGCTGAACTTCTCATTGCCGATGATGTTGATCTGGCGGACCTTCGACTTCGGTCCTTCGTTGATCTCGAACACCACATCGACGCGGTTCTGGTCGAGCGAAACCATCTTCGGCTCGACGGTCGCGGCGAAGCGGCCCTGGCGCTTGTAGAGTTCGATGATGCGCGCAACGTCGGCGCGAACCTTCGAGCGCGTGAAGATCTGGCGCGGCGCGAGCTTGATCTCGGGGCGGATCTTGTCTTCCTTCAGGCGCTTGTTGCCTTCCAGGATGACGCGGTTGATCACCGGATTCTCGGCCACCTGGATCGTCAGCGCGCCGTCTTCGTCGCTGATCTGATAATCCTTGAACAATTCGGTCGCCGCGAGGTCCTTGAGCGCCTGGTCGAGCGTCGCGCGGGTATAGGGCTGGCCGACGCGCAGGCGCAGATACGACAGGATCGTCTGCGCCTCGAGCCGCTGGTTGCCGGTGACGGTGATCGACTTCACGGTCGTCGCGGTCGGAACCGCCTCACCCGTGGGCGCGGGGACGTTCGGCGCGGGCACGGTGGGCGGCGCGGCTTCCTGTGCGTGGAGCGCCGCTGACGGCCATGCGAGCATGGTTCCCGCCATAAGAAGCGCCGATAGCTGGGTCCGCGCCCGGATTTTTTGTGAAGCCACGCTGTTCATCCCGCAAAAATAACTCAAAAGCGACAAACCCGCTTGCCCACAGGTCCGCGCGCACTCCTGCCCCAGTCCGCTTATCCAATCAAGCGCGCGATCCGGTCCCACACCCCGATTGAGCCCAAATCGTTGAAAGTCACGACCAGCATCAGCGTCACGATCGCCACGAAACCGAATCGGAACGCCCATTCCTGCGCCTCGGCGGGTGCAGGACGGCGCCGGATCGCCTCATAGACATAGAAAAGCAGATGGCCGCCATCGAGCATCGGCAATGGCAACAGATTTATGAACCCCAGATTGATGGACACGAAGGCGATGAACCAGATCAGCGCCGTCGGCCCGAGCGACGCCTGCTCGCCCGATTGCTTCGCGATTCGCAGGGGGCCGCCCATTTCCTTGACCGAACGCTGCCCGGTGAGGAACTGGCCCAGGGCTTTACCCGTCAGGCGCATGATGTCCCAGGTCTGTGCCGCGCTTGCCTGAACCGCCGCCAAAGGCCCCACGGGCGTGTGGGTGATCGGCCCCGACCGGATGCCGATGATCGCCATGTCGGCCTTGTTGCCGAAATCATCGGTTATCGTCGTGATCCGCGGCTTCAGCGTGACGGTGAACCGATCGCCGCCGCGCTCCACCTCGATCACGGCCGGCCGGCCGAGGTCATAGGCGACCATATTCGGTATCGCATCGAAGCCTTCGATGGCCTGCCCGTCGATCCGCGCGATGCGGTCGCCGACGTGAAGTCCCGCAGCCTCCGCCGCGCTTCCCGCCTGCACCCCACCGATAACGGGCGGAAGCGCCGGGGCGCCATAAACCATGAAGAAACCCGCGAAAACCAGGATCGCGAACAGCAAGTTGGTGAGCGGCCCCGCAAGGACGATCAAGGCGCGTTTCCACACAGGTTGCGCCGGGAAGGTGTGCGATCGCTCTTCGGTGGGAAGCGTCTGCCAGCCCGCATCGGGCTGGCTCACCGCATCGCGGTCGCCCGCGAACTGAACATAGCCGCCGAGCGGCAGCCAGCCGATCTTCCATTCGGTGCCGCGCCTGTCGGTCCAGCCGACGATCCGGCGCCCGAAGCCGATCGAGAAGGCATCGGCCTTCACCCCGCACCAGCGGCCGACGATGTAATGACCATATTCGTGCACGAAGACCAGCGGCCCGAGCACGAGCAGGAAGCCCACAAAATACAGCCACAGGGGCACGTCATGCATGTTCGTATCGGTCCACAAAATGCTGCGCGGCCGCGCGCGATGCGGCATCGACGCTGAATATGTCCTGAAGCGAGGCGGGCACCGCGGGCGCGTCGGCATCGATCACGCGGCGCACCGTATCGACGATCGCCGGGAAGGAGATGCGCCCCGCGAGGAAAGCGGCGACCGCCACCTCGTTGGCGGCATTGAGCTGCGCCGGGCGCGCGCCGCCCTCGGCGATGGCGGCGCGGCAGAGCGCGGTGGCAGGAAAGCGCACCTCGTCGGGCGCCTCGAAGTCGAGCCGCGCGATGGATGCGAGGTCAAGCGGGGCGCAGGGCGTCGCCATCCGCTGCGGCCAGGCGAGCGCGCTGCTGATCGGGATGCGCATGTCGGGCGAGCCCAATTGCGCCAGCGTCGAGCAATCGACATATTCGACGAGGCTGTGGATCACCGATTGCGGGTGAACGAGAATCTCGATGCGGTCGAGCCCGACGGGGAACAGATGATGCGCCTCGATGAGTTCGAGCCCCTTGTTCATCATCGTCGCCGAATCGACGCTGATCTTCGCGCCCATCGACCAGTTGGGATGCGCGACCGCCTGCGCGGGGGTGACATGCGCCATCGCCTCGGCGCTCATCGTGCGGAACGGGCCGCCGCTGGCGGTCAAGATGATCCGGCGCACCTGCTCGATCCGCCCGCCCGCGAGGCACTGGAAGATCGCATTATGCTCGCTGTCGACCGGCAGGATCGTCGCGCCCGATTTGCGCGCCGCCGCGGTCATCAGTTCGCCCGAGGAGACCAGCGCTTCCTTGTTGGCGAGCGCGACGTCGACGCCCGCCTCGAGCGCCGCCATCGTCGGCGCGAGGCCGGCGGTGCCGACGATCGCCGCCATCACCAGATCGGTCGGATGCCGCGCCGCCGCGACGAGCGCCTCGGCCCCCGCCGCGACCCCGATATTCGTGCCCGCGAGCGCTTCCCTGAGCTCGGCATGGCGCGCTTCGTCGGCAATCACGACGAGCTCGGGCCGAAATTCGAGCGCGAGACGCGCCAGCTCGCCGACGTCGCTGTTCGCAGTCAGCACACTCACCCGCCACGCCTCGCCATCGCGGCGCACGAGGTCGAGGGTCGATTGCCCGACCGACCCCGTCGCGCCGAAGAGCGAGAGGCGGCGCATGATCAGCCGGCCGCCCGCACGGCGATATCGCCCATGAAAGCCAGCGCGCCGAGCAGCAGCGCCACCGGCAGCAGCCCATCGACGCGGTCGAACAGCCCGCCATGGCCGGGGATCAGCTTGCCCGAATCCTTGACCCCGGCGCGGCGCTTCATCCAGCTTTCGCCGAGATCGCCCAATTGCGCGAGCAACCCCATGAACAGGCCGATCCACAGCGGCACGCCGATGATACCGGCGCGATCGCCGATCGTCGCGCTGGCGATGAGCGCGGCGACCATGCCGCCGATCAGCCCCGACCAGGTCTTCGACGGGCTGATCGCAGGCGCAAGACGCGCGCCGCCGAAAGCGCGGCCGGCGAAATAGGCGCCGATATCGGTCGCCCACACCATGCCGAACACCCAGAGCGCGGCGGTCATGCCCAGATGGTCGCGGATGAACCACAGCCCCGCCATCGCACCAAGGATCGCGAGCGGCCCGAGCAGCATCAGCGCGCCCTTCGCGCCGCCGCCCAGCGTCATCGCGCGGACGAGCGCCAGCCATTCGACGACGACCAGCGCGCCGCCGACGAGCAGCAGCAGGCCAAAGGCGATTCCGCCGAACCACAGCGCGGTGCCCGCGATCGCGAACAGGACGATCGCCGATCCCACGCGGGTCCAAAGGTCGGATTTTGTCATGGTTGTCATTGCCGAGACTCTTTTCTCAAGCCCCTCCCCTTCAGGGGAGGGGTTGGGGT
>NZ_JAOZVW010000095.1 GCF_025869345.1 Sphingopyxis sp. | reverse complement strand
GGTCCCGCTCAGCGACGGCGAAAAGCGGGACCCCGGATCAAGTCCGGGGTGACGAGAAGGGTAATCGAGCCCTTCAAGCGGGGTCATTGTGCTTTGCCGCCGCTATCGCCTATAGGGCGGACATGACCCAAGCCGACAGGGGCCGGGCGCCCGTGCGCCGCACGACCGCCCCCCGATGACCGCCCGATGAGCCCTTTCCCCTGGTCCGACGTCGCGATCATCGCGGTGCTGATCCTCCTCAACGGCCTGTTCGCCCTGTCCGAGCTCGCGATCGTCTCGGCGCGCGGGCCGCGCTTGCAGGCGGCCGAAAAGCGCGGCAGCCGCGGCGCGAAGATCGCGCGCCAGCTCGCCGCCGATCCGGGGCGCTTCCTGTCGACGGTGCAGGTCGGCATCACGCTGATCGGCATCCTCGCGGGCGCCTATTCGGGCGCGAGCCTGGGGCAGCCGGTCGCCGACCGGCTCGCGGCGTGGTTCGGGCTCGACGCCGATCATGCCCAGGCGGCGGGCTTTGCGGTCGTCATCGGCGTCACCACCTATTTCTCGCTGATCGTGGGCGAGCTGGTGCCCAAGCAGTTCGCGTTGCGCGCGCCCGAACCGATCGCGATCGCAATGGCGACGCCGATGGTCTGGCTGTCGCGCGTCGCGGCGCCGCTCGTCTGGCTGCTCGACAACAGCTCGGCGCTGGTTTTTCGCCTGCTCGGCCTCAACCGCGAGTCCGAGGACCGGGTGACCGCCGAGGAACTGCACCTGATCGTCGCGGAAGCGTCGAAATCGGGCGTGATCGAGGAAAGCGAGCGCGCGATCATCTCGGGCGTCGTGCGCCTCGCCGACCGGCCGGTGCGCGAGGTGATGACGCCGCGCATCGACGTCGACTGGATCGACATCGCGTCGGACGACGACGCGGTGCGCGCCAAGCTGCTCGAAAGCCCGCACACGCGGCTGCCGGTCGCGCGCGGTTCGGTCGACGATATCGCCGGCATCGTCCAGGCGCGCGACATCGCGGGGGCATTGTTCCGCGGCGAAACGCTCGATCTCGAGAAGCTGATCCGCCCGGCGAAGGTGATCCACGACCAGATCGACGCGATGGACGCGCTCGAAGGCCTGCGCGCCGCCGAGGTGCCGATGCTGCTCGTCCACGACGAATATGGGCATTTCGAGGGGCTGGTGACGCCCGCCGACCTGCTCTCGGCGATCGCGGGCGAATTCGCGTCGGACCAGGACATCGGCAGCGAACCCTTCGTCACCGAGCGCGACGATGGCAGCCTGCTGATCGCGGGGTCGATGCCCGCCGACCAGATGGCCGAGCGCCTTGGCATCGAGCTGGGTGACGACCGCGACTATGCGACCGCGGCGGGCCACGCGCTGGCGATCCTCAAGCATCTGCCCGCCGAGGGGGAGAGCTTCACCGATCGCGGCTGGAAGTTCGAGATCGTCGATATGGACGGGCGCAAGATCGACAAGCTGCTGGTCAGCGAGCTTCGGAAGCCGAAGGGTGAAGAGGACGAATGAGGCGGGGGCCTTTCGTTCCTAAGACCATAAAGCCCTGCATCGACGCCTTCAAAATATCATTTGTGGCTTTCATCGACGCGCAGGCGAGAGCCGAGCGATGCAGGCTATTCCCAAACCTCCGTCCTTCCGGCTAAGGTGGGGGGACGAAGAAGGGGCGATGGGGATTGTTGTCAAAGGAGAATGTCGTGCTCCGTTTTGCTGCCGCCTTGACCTTGAGTCTGTCCCTTGCCGCCTGCGCGACGATCATGCCGTCGGAGGAGCCGGTCGCGGTCACCGGCAGCATCGCCTATCGCGAGCGCATCGCGCTGCCGCCGACCGCGCAGGTCGAGATCCGGCTCGACGACGTCAGCCTGGCCGACGCGCCGTCAAAGACGATCGCGCAGCAGAGCTTCACCGCCGACGGGCGGCAGGTGCCCTTCGCCTTCCGCCTGACGGTCGACCAGCGCCGCCTCGACCCGCGGCACAGCTATGCCGTCTCGGCGCGGATCAGCGATGCGTCGGGGCGACTGATGTTCATCACCGACACGCGCAACAGCGTTGCGTTCGATGGCCGTCCGGCGATCGACATGGGTATGTTGACCCTCGTCAAGGCGAACTGATCTTTCAAGGCATAGCTATGCGCCGCTTGACGTAGCGTCTGCTGCGGTGCAGCAACTTGCGCCCATGGGCCCACCGATCCAGATCAGCCAGAACCCCGACATCCGTTATCTCGGGCGAATCCTCGGCGACGTCATCCGCGCCTATGGCGGCGAGAAACTGTTCCGGCAGACCGAATATATCCGCTCGTCGAGCGTCGATCGGCATCGCGGCATCGCGGGGGCGGAAGCGATCGATCCGGGGCTCGACGCGCTGAGCCTCGACGATACGATCGCCTTCGTGCGCGGCTTCATGCTCTTTTCGATGCTCGCCAACCTCGCCGAGGACAGACAAGGCATCGCCGCCGAGCCCGAGGCGACGGTCGCCGCGGCGCTCGACAGACTGAAGGGCGACGGGATCGGCCGCGACGCCGTGGCGGCGCTGCTGGACGCCGCGCTCGTCGCGCCGGTGCTGACCGCGCACCCGACCGAAGTGCGGCGCAAGTCGGTGCTCGACCACAAGAATCGCATCGCGGACCTGATGCGGCTGCGCGACGCGGGGCATGAGGAGACGCCCGAAGGCGATGGGATCGAGGATGCGATCCGCCGCCAGATCGTGCTGCTGTGGCAGACGCGGCCGCTGCGCACCGAGAAGTTGTTCGTCGCCGACGAGATCGACAATGCGCTGACCTATTTGCGCGATGTCTTCCTGCCCGTGGTGCCGCGACTCTATGCGCGCTGGGAAAGGGAGCTGGGGACGCGCCCGGCGAGCTTCCTGCGCGTCGGGAGCTGGATCGGCGGCGACCGCGACGGCAACCCCTTCGTCACCGCCGGGACGCTGCACATGGCGACGAGCCGCAACGCGGCGGCGGTGCTCGGCCATTATGCCGATGCGGTCCATGCGCTCGGCGCCGAACTGTCGGTATCGTCGGCGCTGGCGCCGGTCCCCGCCGCGGTCGAGGCGCTGGCCGAGGCAAGCGGCGACACCGCGCCGAGCCGGAGCGACGAGCCCTATCGCCGCGCGCTGTCGGGCATCTATGCGAGGATATGCGCCACTTATGCCGGCATCGTCGGCGAAGCGCCGCCGCGCCCGTCGCCGCTGGCGGGCGAGGCCTATCGCACCCCCGCCGATTTCCGCCGCGACCTCGTCACCATCGCCGACGGCCTGTCGGCGAGCGGCGAGGGGCAGCTTGCGGGGATCGGCGCGCTCGGGCGGCTGATCCGCGCGGTCGAGGTGTTCGGCTTTCACCTCGCGACGCTCGACATGCGGCAGAACAGCGCGGTGCACGAGCGCGTGCTCGCCGAACTCCTCAAGGTGTCGGGGGTCGAGGCCGACTATCTCGCGCTGGACGAGGAGGCGCGCGTCGCGCTGCTGCGCCGCGAGCTCGGCGTCAACCGCCCGCTCGCCGCGCCGTGGCACCAGTGGAGCGACGAGAGTGCGGGCGAGCTCGCGATCGTCCACGCCGCCGCGACGATCCGTGCCAGGCTGGGCCCCGACGCGATCGTGCAATGGATCATCAGCAAGGCCGAAAGCCTGTCCGACCTGCTCGAGGTCCATGTCCTCGCGCGCGAGGCCGGGCTGTGGTCGGCCGAGGGCGAGGACACGCTGATGGTCGTCCCCTTGTTCGAGACGATCGCCGACCTGAACGACGCGCCCGCGATCATGGCGCGCTATTTCGCGCTGCCCGAAATCGCGCCGCAGGTCGCCGCGCGCGGGCATCAGGAAGTGATGATCGGCTATTCGGATTCGAACAAGGACGGCGGCTATCTGACCTCGACTTGGGGGCTGCATCAGGCGTCGGACGCGCTGACCCCGGTGTTCGACGCCGCGGGCAGCGCGATGCAGCTTTTCCACGGCCGCGGCGGCGCGGTCGGACGCGGCGGCGGCAGCGCCTTCGCGGCGATCCGCGCGCAGCCCGCGGGCACCGTGCAGGGGCGCATCCGCATTACCGAGCAGGGCGAGGTGATCGCCGCCAAATATGGCACCGCCGACAGCGCGGCGACCAATCTGGAGGCGATGGTGTCGGCGAGCCTGCTCGCGAGCCTCGAGCCCGAAAGCCTGAACGCCGCGAATAGCGGCCACTTCACCGCCGCGATGGACGCGCTGTCGGACACGGCGTTCGGCGCGTATCGCGCGCTCGTCTATGACACGCCGGCGTTCAAGGATTTCTTCCGCGCGATGACCCCGATCGCCGAGATCGCGGGGCTCAAGATCGGATCGCGCCCATCGAGCCGCACCAAATCGACTGCGATCGAGGATTTGCGGGCGATTCCCTGGGTGTTCAGCTGGGCGCAGGCGCGCACGATGCTGCCCGGCTGGTACGGGACGGGCGAGGCCTTCGCGGCGTTCGGCGACCAGTCGCTGCTCGCCGACATGGCGCAAAGCTGGCCCTTCTTCGCCGCGCTGCTCGACAATATGGAGATGGTGCTCGCGAAATCGGACATGGGAATCGCGGCGCGTTATGCCGAACTGGCCGCCCATGTCGACGGGCACGACGCGATCTTCGCGCGCGTCCGCGATGGCTGGAATCGCGCGCATGACGGGTTGCTGCGGATCACCGGCCAGTCGCGGCTGCTGGAGAAGAATCCGGCGCTGGAGGCGTCGATCCGGCTGCGACTGCCCTATATCGAGCCGCTCAACCTGCTCCAGATCGAGCTGATGAAGCGCCACCGCGCGGGCGAAACCGACCCGCGCATCGCCGAAGGCATCCAGCTCACGATCAACGCGATCGCGACGGCGCTCAGGAACAGCGGGTAGACTCAAACGCCGTCATTGCGACCCCGGCGAAAGCCGGGGGAAGCAATCCAGAGCGGCTTACGTGCACTCTGGATTGCCGCGTCGCTTCGCTCCTCGCGATGACGAGGGGTCAATTCTTGACGATCCGCACCTCCCCCTTGCTCGCATTGCCGTCGGGTTCGAATCGAACCGTGAAATCGGCACCGTCCTTGTCCCGGCCGGCCAGCGTGTCGCCCGTACGCGTGACCTGCGTCCCCTTCTTCGCAAATTCGGCCGCCATCCAGTCGGCCGCCTTGGCGGGAGCCGCCGGCGAGGTGAAGTCGAGACGCACCTTCGCCTTATCCGTCCCATCCGCGTCACTCGCATTGACATCGACCGCTGCCACCTTGCTGCCGGGATAGAGCTTCACTCCGTCGATATCGAAATCGCCCTCGATGTCGAGGTTCGCGAAATCGGGGAGCTTCATGTCGATCCCGGCGCCCTCGCCGCCGATCTTGATCCGGCCGCCGTCCTTGCCGGCGCTGATGTGGACGCCGCCCTTTTCGCCGCCCGCGTTGATCGAAACCTCGGGCTGGTCTTTCCTGTCGCTCTGCCCGCAGGCAGCGAGAAGCATCATCGGGGGGAGCAGATAGGCGAAACGCATTCGGGCATCTCCTTGGTGCATTATCTTTATAATACACTTGCGCATGAGCGGAGTCAATTTCCCGTCCTTTCGGCTGGTGACTCGGTTTGGATTTGGAAGGAGCGATTTCCTATCTCGTCACCCCGGATCAAGTCGGCCTTTACTCCCCCGAGACATGTAAGCGGCAGCTTGGCGGCGAAAGCTGGCGTAGATGGGATTCGCGCAGAGATCGCAGAGAGGGAGAGTCGAAGTTCACGCGGAGCCGCGGAGGAGATCGGGCTTGCCGCGAAGCGGCATTCTTCATGCAACGCCGCGGCTTGCCGCATCCTCGACGAAAAGAGGGGGCCTGCCGGCCCGAACCTGCCTCTCCGCGGCTCCGCGTGAACCAAAATCTCTGCGATCTCTGCGCAAATCTTATGAAACGGCCGGCATCGCCTGCTTCACGACTGGCTTCCCCAGACTCTCGTCAGAAACCATACGGGCTGGAAAGGGATAATCCCCGATCAAGTCCGGGGTGACGAAGAAAGCAAAATCACGCTCTTGCTCTCAAACGGAGTTGCCACCTCATTTCGACATGCCGGGCTCGATCCGGCATTCCCGCCCCGGCGATGGACAGACGCTAAAGCTCTCCGCCCAGCGCGCCATATTTCGCTTCGAAGCCGTCCTTGTCGCCCCGGGCGAGGTAGGCGGCCTGGTCGACGATATTGTCGCGGGCGATACGGCCCTGGAACGCACCGAGCTGCGGATCGATCGCCGCGATATCGGCCTCGGTCCAGTCGGCGATCTGCTGGAAGCTGGTGACGCCGAGGCCGTTCAGAAGGCCGGCAAGCTTGGGCCCGATGCCTTTCAGGAGCTGGAGATTGTCGGCCTTCGCCGCGGGAGTTGGCGCCGGCGCGGGAGGCGGCGCTTCAGCGGCCGGTTCCGGCGCGGGTTCGGCAGGGGCGGTGGGTTCTTGGGGAATCTCCGCTGCCGGTGCGGCGGGCGTGGGAGGAGGAGGCGTTTCGGCGACGGGCGCCGGCGCAGACGGCGGCGGCGCGGCTGGCGCCGGTTCCTTCGGCTTGAAGCGCGCGGGTTCGGCCGCGACGATCTCGGGCTTCACCGCTTCGAGCGGCTTCTTCGGTTCGGCGGGCGGCGCGACGGGGGGAGCGATCTCCTCGGGCCGGTTGCGGCCGAACAGCCACCACAGAAGCACGACCGCGACGACGAGGCCGACGACCGCGATGATCCAATTTTCCTGAAGCCATGCCATGATGCTCTCCCTGATTTCGCATCAGCTTATTCGCGGGTTTTGCCGGCGTCTACCCGTTCGTCATCCCGGCGAAGGCCGGGATCTCGCCGGTGCGTCATGGCGATAGGGTGAGATCCGGGCCTTCGCCGGGATGACGGGCGGTTCTACTTTGCTTCGCGCGCGACTTCTCTCCAGCCGATGTCGCGGCGGCAGAAGCCGCTGGGGAAATCGAGCTTGTCGACCGCGGCATAAACGCGCGCGCGCGCCTCGGTGACGCTCTTGCCTGTCGCGGTGACGTTCAGGACGCGCCCGCCCGCCGCGACCAGCGTGCGGTCGTCGCGGGCGGTGCCGGCGTGGAAGACGCGGACGCCGCCCGCCTCGGCATCGGCGATACGGCGGATCGCGCCGCCCTTTTCGGGGGTGCCGGGATAGCCCTTCGCCGCCATGACGACGGTCAGCGCATAGTCGTGCGAAAAGACGGGCGGCTCCGCATCGGCGAGCGTGCCGGTCGCGGCGGCGTGGAGCAGCGCGGCGAAATCGCCCTTGAGGCGCATCATCAGCACCTGGCATTCGGGGTCGCCGAAGCGGCAATTATATTCGATCAGTTTCGGCCCCCGATCGGTGAGCATCAGCCCGGCGAAGAGGACGCCGACATAGGGCGTGCCCTCGGCGGCGAGCGTCGCCACGGTCGGGCGGACGATGCGGTCCATCACCTCCGCTTCGAGCGCGGCGGTGAGCACCGGCGCGGGGCTGTAGGCGCCCATGCCGCCGGTGTTGGGGCCGGTGTCGCCTTCGCCGACGCGCTTGTGATCCTGCGCGCTGCCGAAGGCGAGGACGTTCGTGCCGTCGGAGAGGGCGAAAAAGCTCGCCTCCTCGCCGGTCATAAACTCCTCGATCACCACCTCGGCGCCCGCGCCGCCGAAGGCGCCGGCGAACATCTCCTCGACTGCGGCTTCGGCGTCCTCGCGCGTTTCGGCGATAATCACGCCCTTGCCCGCGGCGAGGCCGTCGGCCTTGATGACGACGGGGATCGAAAAGCCGTCGAGTAGCGCCAGCGCCTCCTCGGCCGAGGTCGCGCGGGCATAGGCGGCGGTCGGAATGCCGGCGCGCGCGCAGAGATCTTTCGTGAAGCCCTTCGACCCTTCGAGCCGTGCGGCGGCCGCGCCCGGCCCGAAGACCGGCACGCCGATCTCGCGCAGCCGGTCGGCGAGCCCGGCGACGAGCGGCGCCTCGGGCCCGACGACGACGAAATCGATCGCATGGGCGCGGACGAAGCCGATCAGGCCGTCCAGATCGTCGGCGGGAATCGGCACGCACTCGGCGTGGAGTTCGATCCCCGGGTTGCCCGGAGCGGCATAGAGCTTGGCGCAGCTTGGCGATTGTGCCAGTTGCCAGCTCAGCGCATGTTCGCGGCCCCCCGACCCGATGAGCAGGATATTCATGGCAGTCCCTTTTCCCGATATGGCGTCCGGCGACGAGAGTGAAGCGCGGCTGTTAGCCGAGGAGCGGCAAGGCGACAATGCGCCTGCTTTGTCTGTCAGCCAATTGTCGTCGGCGATCAAGCGGACAGTCGAGGACGGCTTTTCCCGCGTCCGGGTGCGCGGCGAGCTGTCGGGCGCGAAACGCGCGGCATCGGGGCATTTCTATGCGGCGCTGAAGGACGATAATGCGCTGATCGACATGGTGATGTGGAAGGGGCAGGCGGGCCGCCTCGCTTTCCGGCCGGAAGACGGCATCGAGGTGATCGCGACCGGGAAGCTCACCACTTACCCCGGGCGCTCCAAATATCAGCTCGTCGTCGACAGCCTGGAGGTCGCGGGCGAGGGCGCGCTGATGCTGCTCTTCGAGAAATTGAAGGCGCGGCTCGGCGGCGAAGGGCTGTTCGACCGCGAGCGCAAGCAGCCGTTGCCGCGCCTGCCGCGGATCATCGGCGTCGTCACCTCGCCGACCGGGGCGGTGATCCGCGACATCCTCCACCGCCTCGCCGACCGCTTCCCGACGCATGTGATCGTCTGGCCGGTGCTGGTGCAGGGCGAGGGCGCGGCGGCGCAGGTCGCCAAGGCGGTGCGCGGCTTCGACGCGCTCGTGCCCGGCGGGCCGGTGCCGCGCCCCGACCTCGTCATCGTCGCGCGCGGCGGCGGGTCGATCGAGGATCTGTGGGCGTTCAACGAAGAGGTCGTCGTGCGCGCGATCGCCGATTGCCGCATCCCGACGATCAGCGCGGTGGGGCACGAAACCGACGTGACGCTCGCTGACTATGCCGCCGACGTGCGCGCGCCGACCCCGACCGCCGCCGCCGAGCTGGCGGTGCCGGTGCGCGCCGACCTCGCCGCCGAACTCGCGGCGCGCGGCGGGCGGATGATCGGCGCGGCGAGCCGCCATACCGCGCTGGCGCGCGAGCGGTTGACGGCGCTGGCGCGGCACCTGCCGAAGCGCGAGGCGCTCTATGCGCCGCAGCGCCAGCGGCTCGACGATGCCGAGGGGCGGATCGACCGCGCGCAGCGGCACCGGCTCGCGGTGGTCGCCGAACGGCTGGCGTCGCGGTCGGGCGCGCTCAGGCCGTCGCTGCTCGAACGGCGGCTCGACCGCGACCGCGCGCGGCTGGAAGGGCTGGAGCGATTGCTCGCGTCGCTCGACCCGCGCGCGCTGCTGTCGCGCGGCTATGCGATGGTGCGCGATGCCGGGGGCGCGATCGTGACGAGCGCGGCCAAGGCGCGCGCCGCGGGGCATCTCCGGCTGCAGTTCGCCGACGGCGACGTGCCCGCCGAAGTCGCCGATGGCGACGCGCCGCCGCCCGTGCCGCGTCCGGCGCGCAAGGCGCCGCCGACGCCGGGCCGGGGGCAGGGCGAGCTGTTCTGACGAGCAGGGGGTGGCCGCGCGCCGCCCCGCTGCTATAACCGGCGCGATGACCTCTCTCGCAACGGACTTTGAATCATGCTGATCGCCAGCCGCAACCGCCTCGCCCGCCTCCACTATGGCCCCAACGGTTTTCGCGTGTTGTCGCCGGGCGACCATGTGCTGTGCGCGGTGACCGGCGCGCCGATCGGGCTCGACGAGCTTCGCTATTGGTCGGTCGCGCGGCAGGAGCCCTATGCGACCGCCGCGCTTTCGGTGCAGGCCGCGCTCGACAGCAAGGCATGACGCGCCCGATGCGGGCGCCGCACCTGCTGGCCGCATCGGTGCTGCTGACCGTCGCGGCCGGATGCGTGCCGGCTTCGGACGCGCCCGCGAAGCCCGCGCCGTCACCCGCGCCTTCGCCCTTCACCGACCCCGGATCGCCCCTGCCGCCGCCGGCCGCGCCACCGGTGCGCGCCGATTTCCTGCTGCGCGGGACGCCCGAGCAGGGCGCGGCGATGCTGGGGCAGGCGCCGGGCGGTACGCGCACGCTGACGCTCGACGGCCAGCCGGTGCCGCTGGCGAGCGACGAGAGCTTCCTGATCGCTTTCGACCGCGACGCCGGCCCTTCGGCGTTGCTCGTCGCGACACTGGCGTCGGGGCAGCGGGTCGAGCGGACGCTGCCGGTCGCCGCGGGAAGCTGGCGGATCGAGCATATCAACGCGCCCTATCGCGGCAGCGCGTCGAGCGACGCTGATTTCGCGCGACGCCGTCCGGCCGAACTGGCGCAGATTGCCGCGGCGCGTGCGACGCCGGTCGAATCGGACGGCTGGCGGCAAAGATTCCGCTGGCCGGTGACCGGGCGCTTCTCGGGCTTCTTCGGCTCGCAGCGCGTCTATCAGGGCAAACCCGGCAGCTATCACAGCGGCACCGACGTCGCGGTGCCCGCGGGAACGCCTTTCTACGCGCCCGCCGACGGGGTGGTGACGCTCGCGGCAGCGGCGCCCTTCACGCTCGAGGGCAATCTGCTGATCGTCGACCACGGCATGAGGCTGTCGAGCGCTTTCCTCCATTGTCAGCGACTCGACGTGAAGGTCGGCGACCGGGTGACGCAGGGGCAAAGGCTCGGCACGGTGGGCGCTACCGGGCGCGCGACGGGGCCGCATCTTCACTGGGGACTCAAGTGGCGCGACGCGCGTCTCGATCCCGGCAAGCTCGCGGGGCCGATGGGCGGCTGACGCTGCGCCCGTCCGCGTCGCCGGATAATTTCATCGGATATTATATTTCAGGATCGGCCCGGCCCGGGCACCTTCTGTTTCGCCGTGATTCCGGTCTGTTGCAAATACGTCACAATCCGGTTCGAAACGCCTGCGGACGGGGCAAATTTCCTTTACTCGACATGAATGGAAGACCATCCCGCACGCTATCGGGGTGTTTCGTGCGTGTGCCGGGGAGGCGCGTGCGTGGGGGCCCGGGTATCTTTAGATCCATCAGTAGCAAGGGACTGCACTGTGAAGAAAACCCAATATTCGAAGCTGAAATTGGGCGCCGCACCGCTGGTGCTGGGCGTCGCCCTGATTTCTGCCCCTGCTTATGCGCAGGATGCGGCCGATGAAGGCGCGACCGCCAACACCTCGGAGATCGTCGTCACCGGCTCGCTGATCCGCAACCCCAACCTCGAACAGTCCACGCCGGTCAACGTCACGACCTCGGACGTGATCGAGCTCAAGCAGTCGAACGTCGCCGAAGAAGTGCTGCGCGAAATGCCCGGCGTGGTCGCGAACATCGGTTCGGCGGTCAACAACGGCAACGGCGGCGCTTCCTACGTCGACCTTCGCGGTCTCGGTTCGACCCGCAACATCGTGCTGCTGAACGGCAACCGTGTCGCACCTTCGGACGTCAACGGCCGCGTCGACCTCAACAACATCCCGCTCGCGCTGATCGAGCGCGTCGACGCGCTGACCGGCGCGGCGGTGACCACCTATGGCGCCGACGCGATCACCGGCGTCGTCAACTTCATCACCAAGCGCGATTTCGCGGGCCTCGAAGTCCAGGCTTCGGAGCAGCTCACCGAAAAGGGTGACGGTAACGTCTTCCGCGTCGATGCCACCATCGGTGCCAACTTCGACGATGGCCGCGGCAATGCGGTGCTGAGCATCGGCTACCAGCAGGCCGATCCGGTCTACCAGGGCCAGCGCTCCTACTCGCTCGACACGCTCGACAGCTATTCGAACACCTATCAGGGTTCGGGCACCGGCGTTCCGTCGCGCTTCTCGGGCACGCGTCCGCTCGACGCCAACGGTGTGCCGGTCATCGACCCCACTGTGAAGAACAATGGCGTGTTCCAGATCGATCCGGCCACCGGCACGGCGGTCCCGACTTTCGCGACCTACAATTTCAACCCGTTCAACATCTATCAGACACCGTTCGAACGCTTCAACATCTATGGCCAGGCCAATTACGAGGTCTCGGATGCAGTTGAAGTCTATACGCGCGGCATGTTCTCGAAGAACACGGTGTCGACGATTATCGCCCCGTCGGGTTCGTTCGGCGGCTCGGTGCCGATCAACCTCAACAATCCGTTCCTGCCGGCCAACCTTCGCAACCAGTTCTGCGGCTTCGATGTCAACCCGAGCGAAACGGTCTACACCCCGCGCTTTACGCAGGCGGAATGCGACGCGGCGGCTACCGCGACCGGCCGTGGTGATGCCAACTATCGCGAGATCGGCCTGAACAGCCAGTTCGTGCCCTTCGACGTCGATGGCGACGGCATCATCAAGACGGACGACCAAGGCAATCAAATCGAAGGTTATCAGAATAACCCGGCCGCTACCTTGAATCGGCGTACGCCCGAAGTCGGTTCGCGCATCAGCAACTATCAGACGACCTTCTTCGATTATCGTTTGGGTCTGCGCGGCGGCATCACCGATTCGATCGACTGGAGTGTCGAGGGCGCCTATGGCGAATCGGAGAATATCCAGACGATCAAGGGTTATACGCTGCAGTCGCGGTTCCGCGAAGCATCGCTGTCGGATGATGGCGTGACCTGCCAGAGCGGCAATGCAGACTGTGTTCCGGTCAATCTTTTCGGCCCCGAAGGCTCGATTACGCCGGATATGGCACGCTATCTGTCGGAACAGAGCACCTCGACCAACCGCACCTCGCTAGCGCAGGCTCGGGCCATCATCTCGGGTGACCTCGGCTTTGCTTCGCCCGGCGCGACGCAGCCGATCGGTTTCGCGATCGGTGGCGAATATCGCAAGTATAAGGCGCAGCAGTCGTCCGACCTGCTGGCAAAGACCGCGGGCGAACTGGGTGGCGCCGGCGGCGCGGCTCCGGACATCGACGGCGGCTATGACGTCTACGAGGCCTATGCCGAAGTCGTGGCGCCGCTGATCGAGGACAAGCCCTTTTTCGAGAGTCTGACTCTCGAAGCCGGCATCCGTTATTCGGATTACAGCATCAAGGGCGCCGGCGGCTACAACACCACGACCTGGAAGGCCGGCGGTAGCTGGGCTCCGGGCGCGGGCATCAAGTTCCGCGGCAACTACAGCCGTGCGGTTCGCGCGCCGAACATCGGCGAGCTGTTCACGCCGGCGACGGTTGGCCTGACCAATCTCGGCATCGATCCCTGCGCGGGCGCGGCGCCGACGACCAATGCCGACCTGCGTGCGGTTTGTATTGCGCAGGGCGCTCCGGCCGGCACGATCGGGACCATCACCAACCCGAGCGCGGCGCAGGCTAACATCACAGCGGGCGGCAATTTGAACCTGCAGCCCGAAAAGGCCGATACCTGGACGCTCGGGGTGGTCTTCCAGCCCGACTTCCTGCCGCGCTTCAACCTGTCGCTCGACTATTACAACATCAAGGTCAACGACGTGCTCGGCACGCCGCTGCCGGGCGACATCATCGGTGCCTGCTTCAACAACATCTCCGCAGCGAGTGCGAGCGATCCGGCTTGTACGTCGATCCGTCGTAACCCGCTCACCGGCGGTCTCGACGGCGATGCGTCGACCACTCCGGGGCTGTTCGGTCTGACGAACAACCTGGGCCGGTTGTACACCGACGGCTTCGACCTGCTGATGAACTGGAACACCGACCTCGGCTTCGCCAATCTGAGCTGGTCGTTCGTCGGCAACTGGACGCGTCATTCGAAGTTCAACGCGAACGTGGCCGATCCCGACTCGCTGAACCGCGAATGCGTCGGCTACTACAGCGTGAACTGCTCGTTCACGGGTTCGATCCAGCCCGAGTTCCAGTTCTCGAACCGCTTCACGCTCGGCTTCGACAAGGTCGATCTGTCGCTGCTGTGGCGCTGGCAGGACGGCGTGTCGTTCGAACCCGCGCAGTTGCAGGCCGATATCGACGCGGCTCTGGGCGCCCCCGCCGATTGCCCCGATCCGACGGGCACCGATCCGGGCGGTTGCGTCGTCGATCCGCAGTTCCGCCACATCAAGGCGAAGAACTATTTCGACCTGACCGCGCGCTTCAACGTGAGCGAGAATCTGACCTTCACCGCGACGGTCCAGAACATGCTCAACCAGAAGCCGCCGATCGTCGGCAACACGATCGGTTCGACCACCTACAACAGCGGCAACACCTTCCCGTCGACCTACGACGCGCTGGGCCGCCGTTATGCGATCTCGGCGAAGCTGAAGTTCTAATCGCTTCACGCTTCGGCAGGAATTGGGGGCGGACAGCAATGTCCGCCCCTTTTTCTATGGGGATGACGAGGCCGGCTTAACGACTGCTTTGGGCTGGAGAGCGAGATAAAACTGTCGCTCACCTGCCGCCTATAAACTCTCGTCATCCCGGACTTGATCCGGGATCCATTCTCTCAGCGCCGGATGGATCCCGGATCAAGTCCGGGATGACGATGAAGAATAGGCCCGCCTCCGGTCGGAATCTGGTATGTTGAGAAATTCGCGCAGAGATCGCAGAGGCGGAAGTATCGCACTGACCTGACAGGTTCGGATTTTTTGTTTCGCACAAAGCCACAAAGCCACGAAGAGGCTTGCTCGCGGCCGCAAGGCCGTCTTTTGACCCACCATTGCGATTTCGCGCCGCGTTAAAGGAAGAAATTGCTTCGCAGCAATCACGACATCTGCGTGGCTTTGTGCCTTTGTGCGAAACAAATCTGACTGACATTCGCAATATGGAACCCACGCCTCTGCGTCCTCCGTGCGAATCCCTCTTCTTTTCCGGCATTTGGCCTGACGGCACCGACCGGTCGCAAGCGGCGGGGATGGGATCGAGGCGCCAGGCCGCGGGCGCTCAGGCTGTGCGCAGCGCCCCTGGCAGCGTCAGCGGAATATTCGCCTGCCCGGCGACGGCTTCGGCCCAGGTGGCGACTTGATCAATCTCGTCGCCATGGGCCGCCTCGGCGGCGGCCAGATCGCGCTGCCGCTCGCCGGGGGCGAAGGCCGCGCCGGATTTGCTGTTGCGGCCGATCGCGGGATGGTCGGCAAGGGCGGCGCGGTCGCCGGCAAGGCCGAAATGATCCATGGCGGCGGCGATCGTCGCTATGGGGGCATCGGTGAGACGGTCGCTGGCAAGCGTCGCGATCCGGCCGGGCATCGCGTGGGCGAGCGCCACGAAATCCTGCTGCTGCGCCAGCCATCCGACTGCGGCCACCTGTAAATCCGACTGACGGAAATAATCGCGCGGCTCGAAGCCGAGCTTCACGAAGCCGTCGGCCAGATAATTTTCCAGCAGTTCGCGGCACCACAGGCGGCACCACAGGCCTTTGCGTGCGACCGACAGCAGGAAGTCGCGAAGCGGCGCGTGAAGCAGGATCGCGCGGGCATCGGGGCGCAGCATCAGCGCGCCGCGCGCCAGCGGATTGAAGACGTTCGACGGCTTGACGATCACCGCCTCGCCCGGGATGAAGCTGCGCCCCAGCATCGCCAGCGCATCGTCCATGACGCGTCCATGTTGGCGCGGATCGGCGCCGCGGCGGCGCCAGCCGACCATATCGTTCAGCAGCACCGGCTCGGACAGGCTGGTCGCAATCCCCGGCTGGTCGAACGCCTGCGCAAGCATCGTCGAGGCGCAATAGGCCGAGTGAAAGAGAAAATGGATCGGCGCCCCTGCGCCGCCGGTCGCGCTCCGGCAGTCGGTTCGGCGCAATATGGCGGGCGCAGCTTCGGTGCCGAGGTGCTGGTCGGTCAGAAAGGGAACCGCGGCGCGCGCCGTGCGCACGACCCGGCGAAAATGGAAGGCGTCGTGGCCCGGATCATAGCGATGCGCGAGCCATTCGGCGTCTGCGGCGATGGCGGTCACGGAAGGCGCGGCTTGCATCGATCGACCTTGCCGATTGTCCCGGGCGATGGCAAGCATCGGCCATGACCAGCCCGTCGCCGCCGCCCGCCGCCGCCGCCAATCGCCTTGGTATTGCCGCCCTGCAGGCTGGAGATGCGGCCGCCGCGTCGCAGCATTTCGCGGCGGCTGTCGCGGACGATCCGCATTCGGGGGCGCTGCAGCGCAATCTCGCATCGGCCTGGCGTGCATTGGGCGATGATGAGCGCGAGCTTGCCGCACTCGATGCCGCGCTCGCGATCGACCAGCGCGATCTGATGGCCTGGCTTCGCAAGGCCGAACGTCACGAAGCGCGCGATGAAAAGGGGGCGGCACTTGCGGCCTGGAGCGCGGCGGTCAGCCTGGGCAGCCAGCTCCAGCCCGTGCCCGAGCCGCTTGCGCCTTTGCTCGCGCACGGATCGGCGTTCATCGCGGGCGCGACGGGGGCGATGTTCGATGCGGCGACTGCTGCCATCGCGCCGATGCGCGACGCCCTGTCGGAAACCGAGATCAGGCGCGGCGACGCTTTCGTCGCCGCGGCGCTCGGCCGCCGCCGTATCTATCAGAATCAGTGCGCGGGCGTGCAATATCCGTTTCTGCCCGCCGACGAGTTTTTCGACCGCGGCCATTTCCCCTGGCTGACGGCTATCGAGGCGCGGAGCGATGCGATCCGGGCTGAGTTGACCGCCTTGCTCGACGATCCGGGCGATGCGCTCCGCCCCTATGTCCGCATGGATGCCGGAACGCCCGATTCGCTCTGGTCGCCGCTCGACAACAAGCTCGACTGGGGGGCCTGTTTCCTGTGGGAATATGGCGAACCCAACCAGCCGGTCCTCGACCGCTGCCCGGTGACGGCGGCCGCGCTGGCGGCGGTCCCCGGCGAGCCTATTCCCGGACGGACGCCGAGCGCCTTTTTCTCGATGTTGCGTCCGCATACGCGCATCCCCCCGCATACCGGGGTCACCAATACCCGCGCCATCGTCCACCTGCCGCTGATCGTTCCGCCGGGCTGCGGCTTTCGGGTCGGCGGCGAAACGCGGGTGTGGGAGGAAGGGCGCGCCTTCGTGTTCGACGACACGATCGAACATGAAGCGTGGAACGACAGCGACGCGCTTCGCGCCGTGCTGATCTTCGACGTCTGGAACCCGCATCTTTCGGACGGGGAGCGCGAGCTTTTGCGCCGCTATTTCGCCGCGGCCGACGCGTCGAGATTCGCGATTCCGCGTTGACCAGGGCCCGTTCGGCAGGCGCCTGTCATGGACGAAATTCAGCTTTGCGAAAGCCCCCGTCGCCCATATGATATCGCTCAGAGGCTGCGGGCGTATGCCCGCGGTAGGAGGATTTGCATGACCAAGATTTTGCCCGCGATCATCGCCGCGGCCCTGCTGGCCGCGCCTGCCGCATTTGCGGCGGAACCCGCCGCGCCGGCCGACCGCGCGCCGCCGGCCAAGACGCCCTCGCTGATGACGCCGACCGAGATCAAGGCGTATAACGAGGGACTGGCGATGACCCATCCCTATTATATCAAGTGCCGCAAGACGCTCGAGATCGGCTCGCTGGTGAAGAAGAACCGCGTCTGCCACACCAACGAGCAATGGAAGGTCGTGCTCGAGAAAGGCGCGACCGACGCCCGCGAAACGGCCGAGGCGATGCAGAGCAAGGCGGGCAACAGCAGCAACTGATCCCGGCCCGCCGGCTGGAGTGGAAAAGGGCGGCGTTTCTGCCGCCCTTTTTGCACGCCCTCCTATGCCGGTGTCAGCGTCAGCGCGCCATCGCCTTCGTTGACCTTGATCGTCGAGCCGTCCTTGACCTCGCCCTTGAGGATCAGGTCGGCGAGCGGGTCCTGCAAATATTTCTGCACCGCGCGCTTGAGCGGCCGCGCGCCATAGACGGGATCGTAGCCGACCCGGCCGAGCCACGCGCGCGCCGCGTCGGTGAGGTCGAGCGTCACCTTGCGATCGGTCAGCAGTTTCTGCACCCGCGCGACCTGAATATCGACGATGCCGCCCATATGCTGCTGCGCGAGGCGGTGAAAGAGCACGATCTCGTCGAGCCGGTTCAGGAACTCGGGCCGGAAATGCGCGCGCACCACCTCCATGACGGCGGGTTCGGCCTGTTCGACCGGCGCGTCATCGGGAAGCGCGGCGATCGCCTGGCTGCCGAGGTTCGAGGTCAGGATGATCAGCGTGTTGGTGAAGTCGACCGTGCGGCCCTGCCCGTCGGTCAGCCGCCCGTCGTCGAGCACCTGGAGCAGGATGTTGAACACGTCGCCATGCGCCTTTTCGACCTCGTCGAAGAGGACGACCTGATAGGGCCGGCGGCGCACCGCTTCGGTGAGCACGCCGCCCTCCTCATAGCCGACATAGCCCGGAGGCGCGCCGATCAGCCGCGACACGGCGTGCTTCTCCATGAACTCCGACATGTCGATGCGGACCATCGCATTGTCATCGTCGAACAGGAAGCGCGCGAGCGCCTTGGTGAGCTCGGTCTTGCCGACGCCCGTCGGGCCCAGGAAGAGGAACGAGCCCAAGGGCCGGTTCGGATCCTGTAGCCCGGCGCGGGCGCGACGGACCGCGGTCGAGACGGCGCGCACCGCTTCGTCCTGACCGATCACGCGCTGGCCGAGCGTATCTTCCATGCCGAGCAGTTTCTCGCGCTCGCCCTCCATCATCCGGTCGACCGGGATGCCGGTCCAGCGGCTGACGACCGCGGCGATGTCGTCGGCGGTGACCTCCTCGCGCAGCATCGCGTTGCCCGAGGCGGCCTGCGCCTCCTCGAGCTGCTTTTCGAGGCCCGGGATGGTGCCGTAGCTGAGCTCGCCCGCCTTGCCGAGATCGCCGGCGCGCTGCGCCTGTTCGAGCTGGCCGCGCGCGGCGTCGAGCTGTTCCTTGATCTTCGCCTCGGCGTGGATCTTGTCCTTTTCGGCCTGCCATTTCTGGGTGAGCTCGCTCGACTGCTGTTCGAGGTTCGCAAGCTCGGCGCGCAGCTTGTCGAGCCGGTCCTTCGACGCGGCGTCGGTCTCCTTGGTCAGCGCCGCTTCCTCGATCTTCATCTGGATGATGCGGCGGTCGAGATTCTCGATCTCTTCGGGCTTCGATTCGACCTCCATGCGGATGCGGCTCGCGGCCTCGTCCATCAGGTCGATCGCCTTGTCGGGCAGGAAGCGGTCGGAGATATAGCGGTTCGACAGCGTCGCCGCGGCGACGATCGCGCCGTCGGTGATCCGCACGCCGTGGTGCAGCTCATATTTTTCCTTGAGCCCGCGCAGGATCGAGATCGAATCCTCGACTGTCGGCTCGCCGACGAAGACCGGCTGAAAGCGCCGCTGGAGCGCGGGGTCCTTTTCGACATATTTGCGATATTCGTCGAGCGTCGTCGCGCCGATGCAGTGGAGCTCGCCGCGCGCGAGCGCGGGCTTGAGCAGGTTCGAGGCGTCCATCGCGCCGTCGCCCTTGCCCGCGCCGACCAGCGTGTGCATCTCGTCGATGAACAGGATGATCTCGCCCTCGGCCGATTTCACCTCGTCGAGCACGCCCTTCAGCCGCTCCTCGAACTCGCCGCGATATTTGGCGCCCGCGATCAGCGCGCCCATGTCGAGCGCGAGCAGACGGCGGTCCTTCAAACTGTCGGGGACGTCGCCGTTGGCGATGCGCAGCGCAAGGCCCTCGGCGATCGCGGTCTTGCCGACGCCGGGTTCGCCGATGAGGACCGGGTTGTTCTTGGTGCGGCGCGCGAGGATCTGCACGGTGCGGCGGATTTCCTCGTCGCGGCCGATGACCGGGTCGAGCTTGCCGTCGCGCGCGACTTCGGTGAGGTCGCGGGCATATTTGCCCAGCGCTTCGAAACTGTCCTCCGCCCCTGCCGTATCGGCGGTGCGGCCTCGGCGCAGTTCGTTGATGACATTATTCAGCGCGTCGGCCTTCAGCCCTGCGTCGGCGAACGCCTTGCCGACCGGAGTCGAGGGAGCGAGCACCATTGCGAGCAGCAGCCGTTCGACGGTGACGAAGCCGTCGCCGGCCTTCTCGGCGAGCTGTTCGGCCTGGTCGAGCAGGCGCACCGCGTCATTGTCGAGGCCGGGCGTCGCCTGCGCGCCCGAGCCTGAGACGGCGGGCACTTTCGCGAGCAGCGCGTCGATAGCCGAGGTAGCACGCGCGGCATCGCCGCCGGCGCGCCGGATCAGCCCCGCGGCCATGCCTTCCTTGTCCTCGAGCAGCGCTTTCGCGATATGCTCGGGACTGATCCGCTGATGGTTCATGCGGATCGCAATCGTCTGCGCCGACTGGAGGAAACCCTTGGCGCGGTCGGTGAATTTTTCGAGGTTCATGTGGATAAGCCCCTTTCTCGCCGTCAGAGATAGTGTTGCCGTTTTGCAACACAAGGGTGGTTTTGAAGATTCACGCGGAGACGCGGAGGCGCGGAGAATAGGAGCTATAGCGAGCGGCGGCGTTGGAGAGAATTCGCGCAGAGTTCGCAGAGAGCGCAGAGGAAACCATATGATTGCTGTCCGATGGCTTTTGTCGAAGCATGATGATCTTTAGCGTGTCATTGCGAGCGAAGCGAAGCAATCCAGAGTGTGACAAGCCGCTCTGGATTGCTTCGCTTCGCTCGCAATGACGAATCCTGGCTATGTCGATCACGACTGTGCGCTCTCGAAAGGATGGGGCCACTTCCTCTTCTTTCCTCTGCGGTCTCTGCGCGAATCTCACTCTTTTCCTTCTCCGCGTCTCCGCGCCTCCGCGTGAACCGATTCCCCCGCTTGCCTTCCGCCCGCAGGCTCGCCACACAGGCGCGACCGAAGGAACGGAAGGAAGACGATATGCTGCGACGGGCCTTGCTGGGACTGGTCCTGCTGATCGCCGCCATCCTGACCGGCCTCGCAATATGGGAACCGCTGACCGCTGAATCGCCCGCCGCGCCGGCTTTCAAGCCCGCCGATGTGCAGATCGCGCGCGACAAATTCGGGGTGCCGCATATCTTTGGGCGCACCGACGCCGACGTCGCCTATGGCGTCGCTTATGCCCATGCCGAGGATGATTTTTCGACCCTGCAGGAAGTGCTCGCGATGACGCGCGGGCGGGCGGGGGCGATGCTCGGCGCGGATGGCGCGAAGGTCGACTATGCCGAGGCGCTGCTCGGCGTTCGCGCGACGACCGCGCGCGACTGGCCGCAGCTTCCCGCAGATGTCCGGAACCTCTTCACCGCCTATGCGGCGGGGCTCAACCATTATGCCGACAAGCATCCGGGCGAGGTGCGACTGTCGGGGCTTTTCCCGGTGACCGGCGAGGATGTCGTCGCGGGCTTCGTGCTGCGCTCGCCCTTCTTCTTCGGGCTCGATTCGGTGCTCGGCGGGCTGACCGAGGACAAGGTGCTGGGGCGCGAGGGCGGACCGTCGCTCGACGCCAAGGGCAAGCTGGTGCCGCGTGAACTGACCCCGGTCGGGCGCGATCCCGAAGCCAACGGGTCGAACGGTTTCGCGGTCGCGCCATCGCGTTCGACCGACGGCGCGACGCGGCTCGTCTCCAACTCGCACCAGCCGTGGACCGGCGGCGTCGCCTGGTACGAGCTGGTCGTGCATTCGGGCGAGGGATGGGATTTCGCGGGGGCGAATTTCCCCGGCTCGCCTTACCCCTTCCTCGGCCACAATAAATATCTCGGCTGGACCAACACGGTGAACCGGCCCGACCTGATCGACATCTACAAGCTGGTGCTCGACGAGAGCGGCAAGAATTACCGCTTCGATGGCCAGTGGCGGCCGCTCGAGGAAAAGCGCATCTGGCTGCGCGTCAAATATGGGCCGTTCGTGATCCCGGTGCCGCGCACCATCTATCGCGCGGTCCAAGGGCCGGTGATCAAAAATGCCAAGGGCGCCTTTGCCATCCGTTACGCGGGCATGGACCAGGCGAAGATGGTCACCCAATATTACCGGCTCAACAAGGCGCGCAATTTCGCCGAATGGCGCGCGGCGATGGCCGGGCAGGGGGTGCCCGCGACGAATTTCATCTATGCCGATGCCAAGGGCAATATCGGGATGTTCTATAACGCGATGTTCCCCGACCGGCCCGCGGGCTTCAACTGGCGCGGCGTCCTGCCGGGCGACACTTCGGCCGATGTGTGGACGAAGACGCTGCCGTTTGACCGAGTGCCGGCGCTGGTCAATCCGCGCTCGGGCTATGTGATGAACGCGAACAACACGCCATGGGTCGCGGCGGGGCCGGGTGACGAGCTCGACCCCGCGGCCTTTTCGCCCTTGCTCGGCATCGAGGATGACATGACCAACCGCGCGACGCGGCTGATCGAGCTGTTCGAGGCGTCGGGGCAGATCGACGAGGCGCGGCTGAAGGCGATCAAATATGACACCACCTATGCGAAGACCGGCTATGCCAAGGCGTGGATCGACCGGCTGCTCGCGCTCGATACCAGGGGCGACCCGGCGCTGGCCGAGGCGCAGGACCTGCTGCGCAAATGGGACTGGAAACTCGACGGCAAGGGCAAGGGCGATGCGCTGGCGCTGATGGTGCTGCGCCCCGCGAACGGCAGCCATTATCAGCGCAAGGCCGACCCCGACCCGCGCCAGGTGCTGAGCGCGACGGTGAATCATCTGCAGCAATATTTCGCCGGGCTCGACCCGAAGCTCGGGACCGTGCTGCGGCTGCGTCACGGCGAGGGCGCCCACCGCGTCGACCTGCCGCTCGACGGCGGCAACGATACGGTGCGCGCTTCGACCCTGTGGGATGTCGAGCCCGACGGGCGGCTCAAGGTCCGCCACGGCGACAGCTTCATCATGTTCGTGACCTGGGACAAGGCGGGGCAGGTGCATTCGGAATCGATCCAGCCCTTCGGCGCTGCGACGACGCGGCCCGACAGCCCGCATTACAACGACCAGGCGCCTCTGTTCGTCGCGCACCGGTTGAAGCCGGTGCTGTTCGATCCGGCGGCGCTCAGGGCCAGCGGCGCGCGCTTCTATCGGCCTTGAATGCGGCGGAGGACTGTCCTAAACCGCTGATACAGTGCCGTTCGGCACGGGTCGTTAGCAAGCCGTCCGCGCCTGCGCTCGCCATCCGAGAGGAAGTTCATGCCCCGTTTTCATCGATTCGCCATCGCCCTTGCCCTGTCGACCTCGCTCGTCGCCGCCGGTCCGGCGCTCGCCAAGGCGAAGGAGGCGAAGCCCGCCCCGATCGCCGAACTCGTGAAGGCGGTCGATATCCCCTATCAGAGCTTCACGCTCGACAACGGCCTGCGCGTCATCGTTCACGAGGATCACAAGGCGCCGGTCGTCGCGGTGTCGGTCTGGTATCGTGTCGGATCGAAGAATGAGCCCGCGGGCAAGACGGGCTTCGCGCACCTCTTCGAGCATCTGATGTTCAACGGGTCCGAAAATGCGCCCGGCGATTTCTTCGAGCCGCTGCAACAGGTCGGCGCGACCGATTTCAACGGCACGACCAATGTCGACCGCACCAATTATTTCGAGACGGTGCCGACCGGTGCGCTCGACCGCGCCTTGTTCCTCGAAAGCGACCGCATGGGGCATCTGCTCGGCGGCATCACGCAGGAAAAGCTCGATAACCAGCGCGGCGTCGTCCAGAACGAAAAGCGCCAGGGCGACAATAATCCCTATGGCCTGCTGCGCTACGAGATTTTCGAGAATCTCTTCCCCAAGGGGCATCCCTATCACCACAGCACGATCGGCTCGATGACCGACCTCAACACGGCGAGCCTCGCCGACGTGAAGAAGTGGTTCACCGACAATTACGGCCCGAACAACGCGGTGCTCGTGCTCGCCGGCGACGTCGACCTGGCGACCGCCAAGACGAAGGTGACCGAATGGTTCGGCGACATTCCGCGCGGGCCGCAGGTGAAGGCGCCCGAAACCTCGGTCCCGACGCTGCCCGCGCCGCTCGCGAAAGAGGTCAAGGATCTGATCCCGACGACGCGCATCTATCGCATGTGGGCGATCCCGGGGCTCAACGACGCCGATGCGGTGGCGCTGCAGATGGCGGCCACGGTGCTCGGCGGGCTGTCCTCGTCGCGGCTCGACAATGCGATGGTGCGCAAGGACCCGGTCGCGGTCAGCGTCGCCGCGGGCACGCAGACGCTGGAGGATGCAGGGTTCCTGATCGTTCAGGCCGATGTGAAGCCGGGGGTCGATCCGAAGGTCGTCGCCGACAAGCTCGACGCCCAGATTGCCGACTTTCTGGCGACCGGCCCGACCGCCGACGAGTTGCAGCGCGCGGCGGCGAGCTATCTCGGCGGCACGATCGCGGGGCTCGAATCGGTCGGGGGCTTCGGCGGCAAGGCGGTGACGCTGGCCGAGGGCGCGCTCTATTCGAACGATCCGGCCTATTACAAGACCGAGCTCGATCGGCTCGCCAAAGCGACCCCCGAGCAGGTGAAGGCGGTCGCCAACAAATGGATGTCGCGCCCGGTCTTTTCGCTGACCTACACGCCGGGCGAGCGCACCGAGGGGGGCGAGAACCGCGGCGGCGCGGTGACCGACGCGAAAGCCATCGGCGTCGCGCCCGACCGTTACTGGAACGCGGCGCTAGGCGATGTCGGCCCCGACAGCAGCGCCGTGGGCGCGACCTCGATCGCCGACCGGTCGCAGATGCCGGCGGTCGCCGATCTGAAGGCGCTCGATTTCCCGGCGATCGAGCGGGCGAAGCTCCGGAACGGCATCGAAGTCGTCTTCGCGCGCCGCACGACGGTGCCGACGGTGCAGGTCGCGGTCAGCTTCGACGCGGGCTATGCCGCCGATCCGCACAATGCGCTCGGCACCCAGTCGCTGATGCTCAGCCTGATGGACGAGGGCACGACAAGCAAGGATTCGATCGCCTTCGCCGAAGCCAAGGAGCGCCTCGGCGCGCAGATCGACGGATCGGCGAGCGCCGATGATACGGTGTTCAGCCTGTTCGCGCTGAAGCCGAATCTGACGCCGTCGCTCGGCCTGCTCGCCGACTATATCCGCAACCCCGCCTTCGAGGCGAAGGAGCTCGAGCGCGTGCGCGCGCAGCAGCTCAACCGGCTGAAGGCCGAACTCAACAACCCCAATGCGATCGCCGGCCGCGTGCTGATGCCGGTGCTTTATGGCGCCGATCATCCCTATGGCATCCCGCCGTCGGGCCTGGGCGATGCCGCGGCGGTGACCGCGGCGACGCGCGATCAGCTCGCGGCGTTCCACGACGCATGGGTCCGCCCCGACAATGCGCGTATCTTCGTCGTCGGCGACACGACGCTGAAGGAGATCACCAGGGCGCTCGATACCGCCTTCGGCGACTGGAAGGCGCCCGCGGGCGCCAAGCCCGAAAAGCATTTCGAGATCGCGATTCCAAAGCCGCAGCCGCGCATCCTGCTCGTCGACCGGCCGAAATCGCCGCAGTCGGTGATCCTCGCCGGCAAGGTGCTGGGCGCGAAGGGCGGCGACAAACTCGAAGTGCTGCGGTCGGCGAACGACATCTTCGGCGGCGATTTCCTGTCGCGCTTCAACATGGACCTGCGCGAGACCAAGGGCTGGTCCTATGGTGTGCGCTCGCGCATCACCTCCGACCAGGACCGGGTGAGCTGGATCGTCTCGGCGCCGGTCCAGGCCGACCGCACCGGCGATTCGATCAAGGCGTTTCAGACCGATCTCACCGAATTCCTCGGCGACAAGGGCGTCACCAAGGAAGAGCTGGAGCGGACGGTGAACGGCAGCGTCCGCGAACTGCCGGGCAGCTTCGAGACGTCGGGCGATGTCCTCGGCGGGATGCGCCAGATCGTCAAGTTCGGCCGCCCCGACAATTATTACGAGACGCTGCCCGCGACCTATGAGGCGATGACGACCGCCGAGGTCGATGCCGCGGCGCGGAAGGCGCTCAGCACCGGCGATCTCGTCTATGTCGTGGTCGGCGATGCCGCGGTGGTGAAACCGCAGCTTGACGGACTGGGCCTGCCGGTGGAAATAGCGAAACCCGCTAACTAACATTGGTTTCAGTAGGAGAGGTTTATGTCTGGAGTCGACGGCAATTATGATTGCGTCACCAAGTCGCCGATGGGGGACCAGAAATCGGTCTTCACCGTGAAGAGCGACGGCGGCAGCTTCACCGGCCAGAACGCCGGGGCGATGGGGGCGCTCGATGTCGAGAATGGCAAGGTCGACGGCAACAAGCTGACCTGGACCATGAACATGAAGGTGCCGATGCCGATGACGCTGGAGGCCGAAGCGACGATCGACGGCGACACGCTGACCGGCACGATCAAGGCCGGCCCGTTCGGCTCGATGGCGATGACCGGCACGCGCCAGGCCTGATTTTTCGGGTTTCGGAATGGAAAGGGCCGCTCTCGCAAGGGGGCGGCCTTTTTCGTGGGCGCATATCGCGCGGGCTTATGCCGATGGCGGCTTGCCCCCTTCATCGTCATTCCCGCGAAAGCGGGAACCCAGTGTGGGGTCAGCCGACGCACGCTCTGGGTTCCCGCTTTCGCGGGAATGACGAAATTATGAGATGCGGAATGTCGCCTTCCGGTCAAAACCCGCCGGTGGCTATCGTGAAAACACCCTATCCGCCTCCCCTGCATAGCTTTTCGGCCTCCCGGGGCTATCCAAAGCGGGCGCGGTGGCGCATAGGGCCGCCGCAATGCACAAAATGACCGAATCCCCGCAGCGGTCCCATATGCCCGGCGGCCGCGAAATGGTGTTCATGATGGCGATGGTCATGGCGCTGAACGCGCTCGCCATCGATTCGATGCTGCCCGCGCTGCCCGCGATCGGCGACGGGCTGGGGGTCACGGTCGCCAACGACCGGCAATATGTCATCTCGACCTATCTTTTCGGCATCGGTGCCGGGTCGCTCTTCTACGGCCCGCTCTCCGACCGCTTCGGGCGCAAGGGCGTGCTGGTGCCGGCGCTGTTCGCTTATGTCGCCTTTTCGATCGGCTGCGGGCTCGCGACGAGCTTTCCGATGCTGCTCGCGCTGCGCTTCGGGCACGGGCTGATCAGCGCCGCGCTCGGCGTGATCGTCGTCGCGGTGATCCGCGACCTGTTCTCGGGCGATGCGATGGCGAAGCGGCTGTCGATGATCTTCCTCGTCTTCATGATCGTTCCCGCGATTGCGCCCACCATGGGGGCGGGGATCACCGCTTTTGCGAACTGGCGCGCGATCTTCATCGTCCTCGCGGTGATGGGCTGCGTCATGCTGCTGTGGCTGCGCCGCCTGCCCGAAACGCTGGCGCGCGAGGACATCCGCCCGCTCGACGCGCGGACGATGATCGCGGGCTGGGCGACGGTGACGCGGCATCGCCGCGCCGCGGGCTATATGATCGCGTCGGCGATGATGCAGGGCGCGCTCTACGGCTATCTCAACAGCAGCGAGCAGATCATCGCCGAGGTGTTCGGGGCGCAGAGCTGGTTCCCGCTGGTCTTCGCCTGCGTCGCGGCGGGGATCGCGATCGCCAATTTCTCGAACGCCGCGATCGTCGAGCGCTTCGGCGCGCGGCGCGTGTCGCAGAGCGCGACCTTTGCCTTCATGGCGACGTCGATCGCGCAGATCGCCGTTGCGATGAGCGGCGCCGAGACGTTGTGGATGTTCACCCTGCTGATGATGGTCAACGTCGGGCTGATCGGCTTCATCGGCAGCAATTTCGGGTCGATCGCGATGGAGGATTTCGGCCATATGGCCGGGGTCGCCTCCTCCTATCAGAGCTTTTGCAAGACCTTGCTCGCCGCCGCGATGGGCGCGGCGATCGGCCAGCTCTATGACGGATCGACGCTGCCGCTCGCCTACGCCTTTCTGATTTCGGGAGTGGTCGGGCTGGCGCTGGTCCTCTGGGCCGAGCGCGGCAAGCTGTTCACCCGCCCCGGCACCGCGCCGCGCACACCCTATTGAGGGTTCGGACTTATTCACTCTGAACCCTTCGACGGGCCTGTTTCAGGGGCCATGGTCTGGTGTTGTCCTTCAACGCCGCGCTTTTTAGTTTCGCACAAAGCCACAAAGCCACGAAGAAGAAGGCTCGGGCCGACAGGCCCGTTCCTCCATCAACGGCGCGGCTGGCCGCGCGGCCGCAAAGGAAAACCGCTTCGCGGCTGGCGCGACATCTTCGTGGCTTTGTGCCTTTGTGCGAAAAATAACGGACGCCGTGCTGGCTGGGGAGTGCCGGGCCATGGATGCTGAAATAAGCCAGTCCTGAGCCCGCCAAAAGAAAGGGGGCCGAAGCCCCCTTTCCCCCCTTTTTGACGGTCCCGGCCGTCAGTCGAACGACGGCGTCGGGGGCACTGCCGGCGGCGGCGCGTCGGAGTCGAGCTCGTGCACCTCGACCAGCCCGCGGCCGACGTGGCTGCGCGAACGGCTGTAGCCGAAATAGATGAGCAGGCCGATGGCGCCCCAGATCGGCAGTACCAGCTTCGCGGTCAGCGGCAGCGACAGATAGAGCACGACGCAGCCGAGGATCGCCAGCGGTGCGACGACGAAGACCAGCGGGGTACGGAACGGCCGATGGCGATTCGGGTCGGTGCGGCGCAGCACCATCACCGAAATCGCGACCATGAAGAAAGCGAACAAGGTGCCCGCATTGGAATAGTCGGCGAGCTTGCCGACCGGCAGCACCGCCGCTGCGAAGGCGGCGCAGACGCCGGTCACGACGGTGACGACGTGCGGCGTGCGATATTTGCTGTGCACCGAGGCGAGCTTTTCGGGCAGCAGGCCGTCGCGCGCCATGGTGAAGAAGATACGGGTCTGGCCGAACATCATCATCAGCACGACCGACGGCAGCGCGAGCACGGCGGCAAGGCCGACGAGCCGGCCGACGAACGGCCAGTCGATCGCTTCGAGGACATGGACCAGCGCTTCCTTCGAGCAGACGAGCGGCTCCACGAACCCGCTGGCGACCAGCGTTGCGCAGCGGCCCGCGAGCTCCGGCGAACCCGGCGACAATATCTGGCCGGCGGCGTTGGCGACCGGCTGCGCGCCGATCGCGCCGATCGCGCCCGATGCGACGAGCAGATAGAAGATGGTGCAGATCACCAGCGAGCCGATCAGGCCGATCGGGACGTTGCGCTGCGGATTCTTGGTTTCCTCGGCGGCGGTCGAAACGGCGTCGAAGCCGACATAGGCGAAGAAGATCGAGGCCGCGGCGCCGAGCACGCCGAGCCCCGAGGAACTGAGCGGATTGCCGATTCCGGTCGGCATGAACGGGTTGAAATTGTCCGATTTGAGGGCCGGCAGCGTCAGCGCGATGAAGGCGGTCAGCGCGGCGATCTTGATCAGCACGAGCACGGCGTTGACGCGCGCGCTTTCGGTCGTGCCGATCACCAGCAGCCAGGTCACGAAGCCGATCACGATGATCGCGGGAACGTTGATCCAGCCGCCGACCGCGAGCGCCTTGTCGAGATCCTCGCTGGGCGCCGCGCCGAGCGCGAGCTGCATATGCGCCATCAGCGCATCGGCGTTGCTGATCGCCGCGGGTATGTGCCACCCCAGCGAATTCAATAGCCCGACCGCATGGTTCGACCAGCCGACCGCGACCGCGCTGGCGCCCACCGCATATTCGAGGATCAGCGCCCAGCCGACCATCCAGGCGAGGATTTCGCCGACCACGGCATAGCTGTAGGTATAGGCCGAGCCCGAGACGGGCACCATCGACGCCAGTTCGGAATAGCAGAGCGCCGCAACCGCGCAGACGAAGCCCGCGACGACGAAGCTCAGCAGCATCGCCGGGCCCGCCTTTTGCGCGGCTTCGGACGTCAGCACGAAGATGCCGGTGCCGATGACGGCGCCGATGCCGAGCATGGTGAGCTGGAAGGCGCCGAGGGTGCGATGCAGCCCCTTTTTCTCGGCTGTAGCCAGGATGGCGTCGAGCGGTTTGACGCGGCCAAATATCATCAAATATCCCCTTTGGGGCGCCCGAACGGCCCCCTCTCCTGGCGGCGCAGACTAACCGCTCCGCGCGTCAGCGCAACTTAATTTCACGCGCGTTACAGCGGTTCACCGCACCGTGAATCGCACCCGGTCGATCATCCGCCCGCCGGGATCGACGAGCGCGAGCATATGGATCCCGGGGCGCGGCAGGATCTGCGGGCCCGCATCGGCATCACCGAGCGGTTTCTTGTCGAGGATCAGGCGAAATCCCGTCACGTCGCCGCTGACCAGCACCGCGAGGCTCTGGCGGTCGATCGGGATATCGGGGTCGAGCGCATAGACGCTGCCGCTGACCGGGCTGGTGATGCGCGGGCGGCGCGCGGCCTGCGGCGCGGCGGCGATTTCGCTCTGTGCGGTGCCGCGGAGGAAATATTCGCGGCGCGGCGGCTCGCGCGTGCCGGGAAGCGCGACCTGCCGCGCCTCGACGCCTTCGGGCATCTTCGGGGGCTTGCCGGGGCTGCCGGCGTGGAGCGCCATCATCACGTCGCGCCATACCGGCGCGGCGCCCGAGGTGCCCGAGACGGCGCGCATCGAATCGCCCTCCAGATTCCCCACCCATACCGCGACGGTGTAGCGGTCGGTGAAGCCGACGCACCAATTGTCGCGCATCCCCTTCGAGGTGCCGGTCTTGGCCGCGGCCCAGAAGGGGAGGCGGAGCGCGCTGTCGGCCCCGAAGGCGTCGGCGCGCGCCGAGGCGTCGGCGAGGATGTCGCCGACGATGAAGGCGGCGCCGGGATTGACGATCTGGCGCGGCGCTTCGGCCGTCTCGCCCAGGCGATAATGCACCGGCGACCAACGGCCCTGGTTGGCGAGGGTGCGGAAGGCGTTGGCCTGCTCGACGAGACTGACCTCGGCCGAGCCGAGCGCGAGGCTGAAACCATAATATTCGCCGTCCTCGACGAGGCCGTGATAGCCGAGCGTCCACAGGCGGTCGCGGAAGAGCTGGACGTCGTTGATGACAAGCGTGCGCACCGCCGGGACGTTGAGCGAACTGGCGAGCGCGTGGCGGACGCTGACGGGGCCCTGGAAATTATGGTCGTAATTCTTGGGCACATAGAGGCCCGAGGCGGTGTCGAGCTGAACCGGGCTGTCGTCGAGGATCGAGGCGGCGGTGAGCCAGCCATGCTCGATCACCTGCGCATAGAGGTGCGGTTTCAGCGTCGAGCCTGCCTGCCGCCGCGCATTGGCGCCGTCGACCTGCGCGGCGGTCGATTTGAGGCCGACGCCGCCGACATAGGCGAGGACGTCGCCGGTGGCATTGTCGAGCACGACGACGGCGCCGTCGCGCACGCGGTCCGAGCCCAGGCCCGCGAGCTGGCGGCGCATCGCGACGATCGCGGCGGTTTGGATGCGGCGGTCGATGGTGGTCGTGACGCGCTTGCCCGGCTTGTCGAGCAGCCGCGTCGCGAGGTGCGGCGCGAGCGCGGGATCGAAGCGCGCCGCCTGCTCGCCCGAGACGAGCGTCGCGGCGGCGGCGTCGATCGCCGAGCAATCGGCCGCCTTGGCGATGCGGCAGGCGCGGTGGCCGAGCGCGTCGGCCTTCGCGGCGGGATTGGGGAGGAGGCCCGCGAACAGTGCGGCGTCGGTGCGGTTCATCTCGGCGGGCTTCTTGCCGAACAGGCTCTGCGCGCCGGCGCCGATCCCCTGCGCCTCGCCGCGCAGCGGGAGGAGGTTGAAATAGGCTTCGAGCATCTGCTCGTGCGTCCAGCCCGACGCGAGCGCCTGCGCCGCGCGCATCTGACGGATTTTGGCGAACCAGCCGCGCTGGCCCGGCTGCGCGAGGTCGGGCGCGAGGAAGGCGGCGAGCTGCATCGGCAGCGTCGAGGCGCCGCGCGAGCGGCCGCCGGTCCAGCGGTTACGGACCGCGCTGGCGATCGCGAGCCAGTCGACCCCGCCGTGCGACCAGAAGCGATGATCCTCGGCCGCGACGACGGTATCGCGGACCGTGGGGCTGATATCCTTCAGCGGCACCCAGGCGAGGCGGCGGCGCTCGAAATTGACCCGCTCGCTGTCGAGCAGGCGGCCGTCGCGGTCGTAAAGCCAGGCCTCGCTGGATTTCCAGTCGGCGCGGACGGCGGCGTAATCGGGCATCGCCGGCGGGCGGGTGAGGAGATGCGCGGCGGTGGTGAGGACGAGCGCGGCGAGTGCGGCCCACGCCAGCGCGTCGAACCAGCGGCGTTTTCGGGGTGTGTGTTCAGTCATCGTCAGGCTGCGAGTCTATGGCGCGTGCCACCAATCACCTCGTCATTGCGAGCGAAGCGAAGCAATCCAGCGTGTGACAAGCCGCTCTGGATTGCTTCGCTCCGCTCGCAATGACGGAGACTGAATGGCGCGCCGCGGCTTCATCACCGCGCCGCCGCCGCCACCGTCATCGGCGCGTTGGGCCACTGGCCGCGGATCGCGGGCGAATACATCGCCTCGACGCGCGTCGGGGGCAGGGTGAAGCGGCCCGAGCCGTTCAGGCGCACGACATATTCGACCGCGTGGGTGCCCGCGGGCATCCAGCCGTAATAGCCGCGCCAGCTGTCCTTGCCGCGTTCGACATAGCTTGGTTGCCAGTTCGATCCGCTCGCCTGTTCGGCCAGCATTTCCGACTGGCCGCCGAGGTTGCCGACGATCGTCGCGCCCGGCGGGATCGGGTCGTTGACGATGACCCAGGTGCGGCCGGCGGCGGCGGTGACCTCGATCCGCACCTTGATCACGTCGCCGCGCGTCAGGTGGGCGGGGTCGGCCGCCTTGACGACGCTGACCGAGCGCTTGATGCGATAGCCGGCGTTGAGCGGTTCCTTGAGCGGGACCGCTGCCTTGACGCTGACGGTTGCCCATGGGGCGCCGGTGCCCTCGTGGCTGAGGCTCATCGTTGCCGCGGCGAGCGCGACGCGCAGCGGTGAGGGCGTTTCGGCCGGGAGCGGCCAGCTCTGCGAGGCGGTGGCGCCCGCGAGGCTGATGTTCGTCACGCCCGTGATCGCGCTTGCCGGATAAAGCTCGGCGAAGCGGCGGACGGTGACCGCGCCCCACGCATTGGCGGGGGTGGTGTCCCAATGGCCCTTGCGCTGGCGCTGCGCGACGCCGACCATCAGCTTGCCCGCGTCATCCTCCCAGCCCTTGCGGCCGAGCACGGCTTCGAGCGCCTTGATCGCCATCTCGTCGCCGCTGGTCATCATCCACCACGGCGCCCTGGCATCGTCGACGAGATCGAGGCGCGTGCCTTCGTAGACGAGGCGCTTGCGCAGTTCGGCCTCGGCCGCGGTGCGCAGCGCGACGGCGCCCCGCACGCCCGGCGTGCGCTCGATCGCGACGAGCCAGTCGGCGAGGGTGCCGGTCGCCATGTCGGCCGGCGCCATGTCGATCGCCGCGACGAGCTGCGGGCTCGCCGCATTGTTGCGCGCGAGCGCCGCGAGCGCCGCGATGCGGACCGGGCGGATGTCGTAGGGGCCGTAGCCCTTGCGGGTCAGCCGTCCCTCGATCACCGCCTGCAGCGCCTTGACCATCTTCGCCTTGGGTGCCTCCGGGATCGCGAAGCCATTCGCCGCGGTGATCGCGAGGACATAGGCGGTGAGCTCGGGCGAGCCCTCCATCCGGTCGTTCGGCCAGTAGCGGAGCAGCCCGTCGTCATCGAGATAGGTCGGCATCGCGCCGACGAGCGCCTGCCACCGCCCGACGTCGCCGAGCGCGACGGCGCGCGAGGTCGACTGCTCGAAGCAGTTGTAGGGGTAGATCGCCATATAGTCGCGCACCCCCGCCAGCGGCGGCGCGAGCGTACCCGCGAGCGCGACGTCGACGTAACCGCCGGGCAGCGCGCCCGCCGGGATCGCGATCGGCAGCGTCGTGTTGGGGCCGACGCGGAACAGGCTCGCGGCCCAGGTCTCGACCGGCACCGCGGGCTCGACGCTCTGGTCGAAGACCAGGCGGTCGCGCGCCTTGCCGTCCTTCGACGCCGCGTCGATCGTCCACTGGATCGGGCCGGTGGCGTCGGGCGCGGTCATCTGCCAACTCACCGGCACCGCGCCGCCCGCCGGGATCGTCACGGTGAGCGGCGGCGCGGTCGCGACCGCGGGCGACAGCGTTGCCGTCGCGGTCACCGTCATCTCCTTGTCGGTGCCGTTGCGGAGCGTGAAGCGCGCGTCATAGGCATCGCCGGTGCGGACGAGATCGGGCAGGCTCGCGAAGACGCCGAGATCCTGCACGGTGCGCACGCTCGTTTCGCCGGTCCCGAAATATTGCGATCCGTCGGTGGCGATCGCGACGAGGCGGAAGGCGGAGAGATTGTCGGACATCGGCACATCGACGCTCGCGCGGCCCTTGGAATCGAGGGCGACATGACCCTGCCAGAGCAGCACGGGCTTGAAATCCTCGCGCGTGAGGCCCGAGAGGTCGCCGCCGCCCCCGCCGCCGGGTTCGAGCGCCTTGCGGCCGTAGTGCCGCTTGCCGACGACCTGCATCTGCGCGGTCGAGGTGAGGACGTCGAGCGTGCGTTCACCCATCATCGCGTCGATCAGCTTCCAGCTTTCGTTGGGGGCGAGCTGAAGCAAGGCTTCGTCGACCGCGACGAAAGCGACATCGGCGCCGCTGGCGGGCTTGCCGCCGGGGGTCTTGACCTCGACGCCCACTTTGGCGGTCTCGCGGATCGCGTATTTTTCCTTGTCGGCCTTGACCTTGACGCCGAGCTGATGGCCTTCCCAGCCGACCTTGATCCGCGCGATGCCGAGGCGGTAGCTCGGCTTGGCGAGGTCGACGAGCGCGGTTGGGGGCGCGCCTTCGCTATTCTCGATCTGGAAGCCGACCGCGCGTTTCATCTTGCGGAACCAGCTTTCCTCGCCGGTGACGCGGCCGCGCACCGCCATCACCGAGACATAGACGTCGGGCGCGTAAGTCGCGGGCAGCTTGACCTTCACGACCGGGTCGGTGCCCTTCAGCGGCACGACGAAGCTGGAGAGCACGCCCTCGCGCTCGACGGTGACGAGCGCGGTCGCTTCGCGGAAGGGCATGCGGACCTGGAAGTTCGCGGTGTCGCCCGCCTTGTAGCGCGGCTGTTCGGGGATGACGTCCATGCGGTCGCCATTGTCTCCGCCGAACCACCAGTCGGTATCGCCCGCGAGCCAGACCGAGCGCACCGCGCGCGCCTCGTTGCCGTCGGCATCCTGCGTGGTCGCGACGACGGTGACCTCGCCCGAAACGCCGGGCGCCATCGCGCAGCTCGCGCGACCGAGCTTGTCGGTCGTCGCGCTGCAAGCCGTCGCGAGCTTCGTCGTGCGCATCTGGTTATCATAGGCGTAGAAGCCGCCGATCAGGCGCCGCCGCGCGGTGATGATCTCGCGGTTGTAGAGCGCGACCTGGACGCGCTGGCCGGCGATCGGCTTTCCGTCGAGGTCGAGCGCGACGAATTTGAGGCGCAGGTCGTTGTCGCGCATCAGCCAGCCGTCGGTCTTGAGCCCGAGGCGGACCGCCGAAGGGTAGAGGGTGATGCGGCGGCTGGAGGTCAAAGTCTCGCCGTTCGCATCCTCATAATCCATCTCGACCGCCATCTGGGTCGGCTCGACGATCGGCTGATCGACGGTGATATTGGTCGTCGCGGTGCCGTCGGTGCCGAGCGTGAGCGGCACCGAGCGCGCGAGCGGCATGTCGGCCTCGGGCTCCTCGCCGCTGTCGTCGAGCTGGATCACGCCTTCCTTGACCGGCTGGCCGTCGAAATCCCAGTCGCGATAATCTTCGGGCGCGGTCCAGGCGGCGCGGAAGGTCGAGCGGAGTTCGACCGGCAGATTCGGCGCGGGGCCGCCCGACAGATAGCCGACGAACAGCGACAGCGGCACCTGCGCGGGCCGCACGAGCGATTCCTTGGGACCGGTGACGGTCGCCTTCATCGTCGGCAGGCGATATTCGTCGACGCGCACCGACTGGTTCGACCAGATGCTCTTGTCCTTGCCGTCCTTGTCTTTGGTCACGAAGACGAGCTCGTAATCGCCCATCGGGGCGGAGGCGGGGACATTCCATGTCGTCTCGCCGCTGCCGCCCGCGTCGATGCTGAACGGCATCTCGAACTCGGTGTCCGATCCGCGGTGGACGAGGCGGAGCTTGCCCGCCATCGGCTGAGGGGTGGTGAAGCCGGTGCCGACGGGGCGGCGCAGGATATGCTTCATATGGACCGTCTCGCCCGCCTTGACGAGCGCACGGTCGAACAGCGTGTGGAGAATGTCGGTGCGCTCCGACCAGCCATAGGGAAGGTCGAAGTCATAGGGGCGAATGCCGTCGCCCCAGTCGGTCAGGGTGAAGCTGAAATCGTCGCCCGAGCGGGCGCTGACCATCAGCGCATGGCCCTCGCTGTTCGCGGGGGCGGGATCGGCCTCGCAGCTCGCATAGGTTTCGGGCTGCGGCAGGCCGCTGGGGAAAGCGAGGCGGCCGGCCTTGTCGGCGGTGCCGCGCGCGAGCAGGCGGCCGGTGCAGCTGTCGGTGACGCGGACCTCGGCGCCCGCGACGGGGAGGCCGGTGTCGAGCGACGTCACCCAGGCGAGCGAGCTTTCGCGGCCCCATTTGAAATGCACCGCCATGTTGGTGACGAGCGCGGCGGTCGCGACGTAGCGCGTCGCCTTGCGGCCGAGCAATTTGGCGCCGAGCTCGGGGCTGGCGATCTCGACGACGTGGAAGCCCTTTTCGGTGAGCGGAATGCCGACGACCTCGAACTCCTTGCCGCCGGCGGGCGGAGCGAGCGTCAGATTGCGGCGGTCGCCGCCCGCGGGGGCATCTTCGAACACCGATTTCGTGCCGGTGTAGTTGACGGTGACGTCCTTGCCGCTGCGGTCCTTTTCCTCGCGATAGTCGGTGTCGTCGGCGTCGGCGACGCGCTTCAGCCAGCGCGCGATCGCGGCATCGTCGTCGCCGACGCGGAGCGCGGTCGCGGGCATCTTGAGGTTCGCCTGCACCAGCGACGCCTCGACCCCGCGCACGGTGACGGGCAGAATGCCGCCCTCGGACGCTTCGAGAATGCCGAATTCGGCGGCGAATTTGACGATCGGCGGGGCGCTGTCGATGTGGAATTTCAGCGGGAAGTTCGACTGGTTCTGCAAGCGGCGGCCGCTCTGGTCGGCGATGTCGGCGGGAAGGATCAGCGTCGCGTCGACATTCTGCGGCAGTGGGCCGTCGAAATGGACGCGTTCGAGGAAGGCGTCGTTCTTGTCGTCGTCGTCGATCTTCGCGGCGATGGTCTTGCCGTCGGCGGTGCGGAGCGTCGCGGCGAGCGCGACGTCGCGCGCGACCGGCGCGGCGAAGCTGACGTTGACCGGCTTCAGCGGGTTGCAGCCCGCCTGCGGATTGACGCGGCTGCACGACATTTTCGCGGTGAAGGCGGGGCGGACGTCATAGTCGAAGCGCTGGTCGCGGCCGGCGGTGCGGCCGGGCACCCCGGCCTGCGCAATGCGCGCGTCCCAGACGAGCGCCATCTCGCGTCCGGGGGGCAGCGGACGGCGGCACTTGACCGGGACGACGCGCGCCAGCGCAGCCTCGCGGTCGGCGCCCGCGGCGGGCAGGCGCAGCGGCAGGCCGGCGTCCTGGGTGAACGACTGCGCCGACCATTGGTCGCCGATGCCGTCGAGGATCGTGGCGGCGGTCTCGGGTTTCAGCACGTCGACCGGAATCTTCTCGCCGATGCCGTCGACCGCGCAATAGGCGAAGCGGCCGACCGAGGCGCGGTCGGCGGCGACATTGGTGGCGACGAGAAAGACCTGCTCCTCCTCGATGTCGCCATAACCATTGCCTGCAAGCACCGCGCGCGCCGAGGGGCCGCCGGTGTCGATCTCGAACCGGCTGTTGCCGACGACATTGACGCCGCGCGCGGTGGTGAGGTCATCGCGCAGATCGACGTTGCAACTCATGCCGCCGGGAAGCGATTTTTCGAATTCGAGCACCCAAGTGCGCGTGTCAACCCAGCGGCCGTCGGCGGGCACCTTGCAGTCGTGGGTCGCGGGGGGCCTGGCGCGGGGATCGCCGAGCGGCACCATGTCCTCCGAAAAGCGCAGCGTGAAGCGGCTGATCGTGCCGTCGCCGGTGCCCGCCGAGCCGGGAGTCGCGAGCGTGACCTGCGGGACGGTGTCGCCGCCCGCCGCGACGAGCGCGGCGGCGAGGGGAATCATCAAGGCAAGCCGCGCCTTGCCGGCAAATGCCTTCGCCGATGCGCGCCATCCGATTGCCATTGCGTCGTCTCCCCGGTGAGCCCAGACCTATCCTGCTGGAAACAGGGGCGTCTGTCCACCCGTCGCCGCACAGCGCGCACGGTTAACCGCAGCGCGCGAAAAGGCTGTGATGCGGATCATAGACAGATCGGAATTATTGCGCAGCGCTATATCCACATCGTCACCCCGGACTTGATCCGGGGTCCCGCTCAGCGACGGTGAAAGCGGGACCCCGGATCAAGTCCGGGGTGACGAAAGAGGGGATGTTGCCGCCGGCTTAGCGGACGAGCATCGGTCCCAGCGGCTGCCCCGCGAAGATGTGAACGTGGAGGTGCGGCACTTCCTGGTGGCTGTTGGGGCCGACGTTGGCGAGCAGGCGATAGCCCGGCGCGACGAGGCCCGCGTCGCGCGCGACCCGGCCCACCGCGCGGACGAAGCCCGTGATTTCGGCGTCGCTGCCGCGCTCCGAAAAATCGTCCCAGCTCACATAGGCGCCCTTGGGGATCACGAGGATGTGCAGCGGCGCCTGCGGATTGATGTCGTGGAAAGCGAGGGCATGGTCGTCCTCATAGACGGTCTTCGACGGCAGTTCGCCGCGCAGGATGCGCGCGAAGATATTGCTGTCGTCATAGGGAAGCGTCGCGTCGATCGGCATGGGTGGCTCCTATTGGGTGCGGCTGGCTTTTTCGGCGTGGCCCGAGGTGCCGTGGCGGCGCGCGAGTTCGGCGGCGACGGCGTCCCAGCCGAGGCCGCGCTCGGCGAGCAGCACGGTGAGGTGAAAGACGAGGTCGGCGGCCTCGCCGGTCAGCGCCGCATCGTCTTCGGTCAGCGCGGCGATGATCGTCTCCGTCGCTTCCTCGCCGAGCTTTTGCGCGATCTTGCCGCGTCCTTTCGCCGCGAGGCTCGCGACATAGGAAGCGGCGCCGTCGCCCGCGGCGAGGCGGTCGTGCACCACCGCTTCGAGTGCGGTCAGCGTTTCGCCGATGTCACCTGCCATCACCTGTCCTTTCGCGGAGCATTGCTCCGAATCCTCCCATCTTCCCGTTCGTGTCGGGGGGGGAGGGGGGAGCCCACCGCCGCGCCCCGCGGCGGAGGGGGGGTTGAAGAAACGGGGCAGCCACCCCGGGGGAACAAGCCCGCGGGGGCGCGGGG
>NZ_JAOZVW010000094.1 GCF_025869345.1 Sphingopyxis sp. | reverse complement strand
GAGAGAATGGATCCCGGATCAAGTCCGGGATGACGATGAAGGATAGGTCGGCTTCCGGTCGTTTTCAGCCTTTCGGCACCGCCGTCGATCCGCGGACGATCAGTTCGTGCGGTAACTGCCGCCGCTCGATCCGCTCGCCGAATTCGAGTAGCAGGTCGGCGGCGGCATAGCCCAGATCGCGGATCGGCTGGCGGATCGTCGTCAGCGCCGGCCAGACGACCTGCGCGAGGTCGGTGTCGTCGAAGCCCGCGACCGACAATTGCCCGGGCACCGATATGCCCCGGCGATGCGCGGCGGCGAGGACGCCCGCGGCCATTTCGTCGCTGCTCGCGAAGATCGCGGTCGGCGGCTCGTCGAGGACGAGCAGCGCCTCGGCCGCCGCGGCGCCCGACTGAAAATCGAACTGGCCGGGAAAGACGAGCGCCGCATCGAAGCCGATCCCCGCACGCTGAAGCGCCTGCCGATAGCCGGTCAGCCGCTGGCCGCTGGCGAAATAATTGGCATGGCCGGTAACCAGTCCGATACGGCGGTGGCCCAGCGCGATCAGATAAGCGGTCATGTCGTCGGCCGCCTGGACATTGTCGATATAGACCGCCGAGGTCGCGGTGAGATCGGTCCCCGGCTGGACGCGCACGACGGGAAGCTTGCGGCGGAACAGCTCGGCGAGCGCCGTGCCGACGTCGGTGACCGGCGGCGTCATGATGATGCCGTCGAGCTGCGCCTGATCGATCAGCGCGCCGATGTCGTCGACCAGCCCCGGCGAGTTGATGTCGCACGGCTGGACGATCATGCGGAAATCGGCTTCGCGACAGCGCTGTCCGACCCCGGCCTGCATGTTGAAGATATAATAAGGGCTGGGATTGTCGTGGATCAGCCCGATCTGGAACGAGCGCCTGCCGGCAAGCGTGCGCGCGGCGAGGCTGGGATGATAGTTGAGGCGCGCGACGGCTTCCTCGACCTTTTGCCGCATGTCGTCGCTGACATAGCGTTCCTTGTTGAGCACGCGCGACACGGTCTTGATCGACACGCCCGCGACGCGCGAGACGTCCTTGATCGTCGCCCGGGTCATGCGCGCATACGCTCCGCACCCGTGTGGCAATATGGCATCCCGGCTCCCCTGCTGACCACCGCTGTCTGCTTAGGCACGTCCCCCGCCCTTTCGCAAGAGAAGCCTGAAGCGCATGATTTTGCCGCTCGCCGCGCGGATGCCGATCGGCGCGCGAAAGGCCTTTCAGCCTCCATCTCGCAAGGACCCGGGAAAGAGAGTGGTGCCGCTTACAGGACTCGAACCTGTGGCCCCATCATTACGAATGATGTGCTCTACCAACTGAGCTAAAGCGGCAACGAGGCGCGCCTCTATCAGCGTGGCGAAACGAAAACAAGCATCTTGGAACGACTTTGGCAGCAACGCACCGGCGAGCGGCGAACCCACCCGGCGGCGTCGCCTGCTACGCCCGGAATCGCTTGCCGGCCCAGACGAGATGAACCTCGCCTGCTGCCGCGATTATCGCCGGCACGCGGCGGCACGCGCCGCTTTGCTTCGCGGTCCGCGTGGGATATGCTGGCGCCCGGCAAATGGGGCTTGCCGCTTCGGGGCCCATCCGGCCCTCTTCGACGAGGGGAGTTTGCCATGCGTAAAATATGGATCGTCGCAGCCACCGCGATCGGCCTGTCGGGCGCCGTGCCCGCCCATGCCAGCGAAAAGGGGTGGAACGACGCGGGGTCGATCGCGCGCGATGCGCTGGTCGTCGCAGCCTTCGGCGTGCCCGCGGTCCAGGGCGACTGGGACGGCGTATTGCAGGCGGGCGGCAGCATCGGCGTCGCAGCCGGTGCCACCTATGGCCTCAAGCAAGCCTTTCCCGAACGGCGCCCCGACGGCAGCGATACCAAGAGTTTCCCGTCGGGCCACACCTCCATGTCCTTCGCCGCCGCAGCGACGCTCCAGAATCGCTATGGCTGGAAGGTCGGCGTCCCGGCGCAGATCGTCGCCGCCTTCGTCGGATTGAGCCGCGTCGAGGCCCGGAAGCACCATGTCCACGATGTTCTCGTCGGGGCCGCGATCGGCGAGGCGTCGGGCTTTCTGATCACGCGCCGCGCGAACGACAGGGTTCAGGTCTTTCCCTGGGGCGACACCAAGGGCGGCGGCGTCGCGGTTACGATGCGCTTTTAGGGCCAGCCGTCGGCGGCAGCCGCCGGCTCACCCCCACAGCGCGGGCTCGGCCGGGTGGATGAGGCCCTGTTCATAGCACATCGCGGGGGTCCGGTCCCAGGCCAGCAACAGGGGGCCGTCGAGGTCGACGAAACGCGCACGCTGGGCGACGAGGTGGGCGGGCGCCATCGCCAGCGACGTGCCCGTCATGCAGCCGACCATGATGCCGAGCCCCGCCGCCTCGGCCGCGTCGGCGAGCGCCAGAGCCTCGCTCAGCCCGCCGGTCTTGTCGAGCTTGATGTTGATATAGGCATAGCGCCCGATCACCGCCGGCAAGGACTGGCGGTCGAGGCAGCTCTCGTCGGCGCACAGGGGAACCGGGCTGGCATAATCGGCGAGCGGCGCGTCGCCGCCGGGCGGCAGCGGCTGTTCGATCAGCGCCACGCCGAGTTCGGCCAGCGCCGGAGCCATATGGCGCAGACCATCCATCGTCCATCCGCCATTGGCGTCGACGATCAGTTCGGCATCGGCGCGCGCGCCGCGCACCGCGGCGACGCGCCGCAGATCGAGCGCCGCCTCCTCGCCGCCGAGCTTGATTTTCAGGCGCGTCCACGCGGCCATGCGCGCCGCCTTTTCGGCCATGGCGGCGGGCGCATCGATCCCCAGCGTGAACACGGTCGGCAGCGCCGCCGGCGCCGGGCACCCCGCCAGCGCCGCGACGCTGGTGCCGCGCCGTTTCGCCTCGAGATCCCACAAGGCGCAGTCGAGCGCGTTGCGGATCGGACGGGTGAGCGGCAACGCGGCAAGGCCGGCGCGGTCCAGCCCCTGGGCGACATGATCCGACAGCGCCCACGCATCCGCCATCGCCCGGTCGCGCAGCGCCGGGTCGCTTTCGTGCGGTTCGCATTCGCCGCGCCCGACATGGCCGTCGGCGGCGATCTCCGCGACCATCACCTGGCTGTGGCGAAATTCCATCCGCGAGATCCGGAACGGTTCGCGCAGCGGAATATTCTCCGCGAACACATGCAGCGAGGGCGCGGTCGGCGGGCCGGAGCGGGACATCATCGGCGATCCTTGAAGCTGTTGTCGAGCCGGTCGCCTACGACATCAAATGTTCATTTATTTGTCAATGTAAATTATATTACATGCAGATTGGGGACGCATTTAAGCGCGGAGCCAAAGCCGCATTGGCGGCGGATCATCCGTCTTGTCAGCAACGGGCTTACGCACGCGATCAAACTGGCGTATCCGCGGGCCATGATCATGATCCGACCTTCCCGCCCCGATGAGGGCGACCGTATCATCGAAATCTGGCGGGGTGCCGTTGACGCCACGCATGATTTTCTGACGCCCGAGGATCGTCTCGCCATCGACGAAATGGTGTGCGGCTTTCTGCCGCACGCGCCTCTCTGGCTCGCGGTCGGGGAGAATGACTATCCGCTGGCCTTCATGCTGATCGACGGCGGACATATGGAGGCGCTATTCGTCGATCCCGCCCGGCGCGGAACCGGCATCGGTGCCGCGCTTGTCCGGCACGGACTGACGCTTCACCCGGCCATGACGACCGATGTCAACGAGCAGAACGATCAAGCCGTTCGCTTCTATGAACGGATGGGATTCAAACGGACGGGCCGCTCGCCGACCGACGAACAGGGCAGGCCCTATCCGCTTATCCACCTGGAATATCGGGACTGATCGGCCGACCTTCCGAAGAATATCCCGGCAACGTAACGGCGCCGGATTTACCGGATTCGCGCTATCGTTCCGGGGCGGCCGCGCGCGGTCAGGCCGACCCCGGCCGCATCCCGGCCGCCTCCGCCACGATCCAGTCACGCAGCAGGCGAAAGCGCGGATAGCCCAGCCGGTCGTGCGGATAGACGAGATAATAGGCCAGGCGGCTCTGCAACGGCCGGTCGACCGGGATGACCAGCGCGCCGCTCGCCAGTTCCTGCGCGACGAGGAAGCGCGGCATCATCGCCACGCCGCCGCCCGACACCGCGGCCTGCGCCAGCATCATGAAATGATCGAACCGGCCCGACAATTTCACCGGCCCCGTCACGCCGTTGAGCGCAAACCAGTCCTCCCAGGCGCTCTGGCGCAGCGACTGGCCGAGCAGGGGACAGCCGATCAGGTCAGCCGCCCCGGCGATATCATGGTCGGCCAGAAAGGCCGGCGCGCAGACCGGCACCGATTCCTCGGGGAACAGCAGGTCGTGCGCGACATTTTCCCAATCGGGCCGGCCGTAATGGATGGCGGCGTCGAATCCGCTCGCCGCCAGTTCGAACGGCTCCGACCGCGCGGCCATGTTCACTACCATTTCGGGATGGGCGCTGGTCAGTTGCGGCAGGCGCGGCGCCAGCCAGCGCATTCCGAAGCTGGGTAGCGTGGCGATGGTGAACTCGCCGTCGCGGCGTTTCGCCATCGCCTCGCCGGTCGCGCGGCGGATCGCGTCGATCGCGGGGCCGATCGCTTCGGCATAGGCGGCGCCCGCTTCGGTCAGCACGATGCGCCGCCCCGCCCGGTGGAACAGCGCCTGCCCGACAATCTCCTCCAACTGCGCGATCTGGCGGCTGACGGCGCTCTGCGTCAGCCCGGTTTCGCGGGCCGCCAGCGACACGCTTTCGTGCCGCGCGGCGATCACGAAGCTCTGCAGCACGCCGACGGGCGGCAGCAGGCGGCGGCGCAGGTCGTTCATTCCATTTCCTCATAAGCAATTGCCGCAATCTCGTTGGAAGGCCGCGCGGCATCTACGTAAGAAATGTGACAGATATCGATAAGGAGTGCAATCATGGGCGTTCCGTTCAAATCCATCTGCCCGGCCGACGACAGCCTGGTGTGGGAAGGCCCGGCCGACGATGCCGCCGCCTGCGCCGCCGCCGTTGACCGCTGCCGCGCGGCGCAGCCCGGCTGGGCGGAAACCCCGCTCGACGCGCGGATTGCCGTGGCGCGGCGCTTTGCCGCCCTGGCGCGCGAACGCGCCGACGAAATCGCCGCGCTGATCGCCCGGGAAACCGGCAAGCCCTTGTGGGAAACGAAGATCGAGGCGGCCGGCATCGCCGGCAAGGTGGACCTCTCGATCGCCGCACAGGCCGAACGCGCGGGCGAACGGCTGTCGCCCACCCCCTATGGGCAAAGCGCACTCCGCCATCGTCCGCATGGCGTGCTCGCTGTATTGGGGCCGTTCAATTTTCCGGCGCATTTGCCCAGCGGGCATATCATCCCCGCCCTGCTCGCCGGCAACGCCATCGTCTTCAAGCCCTCCGAACTGACGCCCGCGGTGGGCGAGATGCTGGCCCGGCTGTGGCGCGATGCCGGCCTGCCGCCCGGCGTCCTCGAACTGGTGCAGGGCGGACGCGCGACCGGCGCGGCGCTGATCGATTGCGCGATCGACGGGTTGCTGTTCACCGGCTCCGCGCGCGCGGGCCTGTATTTCCAGCAGCATTTCGCCGCGCGCGCGGGCTTTCTGCTCGCGCTCGAACTGGGCGGAAACAATCCGCTGATCGCCTGGGACGGCGATGCCGAGGCCGCGGCGGGGATCATCGCCCAGTCCGCTTTCCTGACCGCCGGGCAGCGCTGTTCGTGCGCGCGGCGGCTGATCGTGCCCGACAATGACGATGGCCGCGCGATCGTCGATGCCGCCGTCGCATTCGCCGCGCGGCTGCGGATCGGCCGCTGGGATGCCGACCCGCAGCCCTTCATGGGCTCGCTGATCTCGGCTGAAGCCGCGGCCGCGGTCGATCGGGCAATCGACCGGCTCGCCGCGCAGGGCGGCGTGATGCTGACTGGCGCGCGCGACACCCTGCCGGGGGGCGCGTTCCGGGCACCGGCGATCGTCGACATGAGCGCCGCCCGGCGCGACGATGAGGAGATTTTCGGTCCCGTCCTGCAAGTGCTGCGCGTGCCCGATTTCGATGCCGCGATCGCGGCGGCGAACGATACCGCTTATGGCCTGTCGGCCTCGCTGCTCAGCGCCGACGACCGTCTGTGGGATCGCTTCCTCGCCCGCTCGCGCGCCGGGGTGGTGAACCGCAACCGGCCGACGAACGGCGCCGCGTCGAACCTGCCCTTCGGCGGCTGCGGTGCGTCGGGCAACCATCGCCCCAGCGCTTGGTATGCCGCCGACTATTGCGCCTATCCGGTGGCCAGCGCCGAAGCCCCGTCGCTCCAGCCGGGGGAGCCCGATCTTTCGCGGTTTCTGGAATCCGGCCCGACGCCCTAGCCCTGCTCCATCCGCCGGCCGGGTAACTTGCTTCTTCTTGACGTCAGATTTATGAAATCAGGATAGCAATGTTTCAAATCGAGAGCCGAATGCCGGATATTTTCGAGCGCCTGGAAGCGGAAAACGAGACCTATACCGCGGCGGAGCGCCAGATTGCGCTCTTTCTGCTCAACAATCGCGACCTCATCCCCTTCGAGACCGCCGCCTCGATCGCCAGCCGCCTCGGCGTCAGCGCCGTGACCGTCGGGCGCTTTTGCCGGATGCTGGGCTTTCAGCATTTCCGGGACCTGAAGGAGCAGCTGCGCGGTTCCGCCAACCTGCCCTGGCTGCAAGGCCATGAATTTCAGGAATTTCTGTCCGACTTCAGCGACAGCGACAAGCGCCGCAAGACGCTGGAGCGCGAAATCGAACTGATGGTCGCGGTGTATGAGCGGTCCCAGAACAAGGTGTGGAAGGACACGGTGGCGCTGATCGCCGGCGCCGAACGCGTCCAGATCGTCGGTTTCCAGACCGAGCGGGGGATCGCGGCGCTGCTGGCGCATAATCTGCAATATGTCCGCCCCGGCATCGAACTGATCGACGGATCGTCGGGCCATTTCGCCAATCTGCTGCTCGAACGGCCCAAGGGCCGCTGCCTGATCATCATCGACATACGCCGTTATTCGAACCAGTCGCGGCAGCTGGCCGAAAAGGCGGCCGAGGCCGGTATTCCGCTGATCATCATCACCGACACGCTGTGCGACTGGGCGCCGCGGCTGACCACCCATGTATTGACCGCCGACGCCGACGGCGCGCTGTTCTGGCATTCGTCGGTGCCGATGGTGGCGCTGCTCAACCTGCTGATCAACGATGTGGTGGGCAAAAGCGGCGGACATGACGTCGAACGGCGGCTGGAACAGGTCAGCACACTCTATGATGAATTCACCGGCTTCGTCCGCCCCGGGCGCAACCGCGGCGCCCCGTCCTGATGCGAGGGAGCGAATAGCGGCAGGCAGGCGCGCGCTCGCCGCCGCCTCCACGGGACCGCCAGGAATCCTACATTCCGGCCGCGAATGAATAGCTGCGGATCGATTGATGGAATTTCGCCCGATTGCGGCGCATCGGAGAAGCCACACAATCGGCGAGGCGCTCATGACGAACCGGATCAGGCCGCAATATTTGCAAGAGATGCTGACCGGCATCGTCGGGCCCGCTCGGGCGGCGCACGCCCTCGACCGGATCGCCGTCCCGGCGGCAGTGGACTGGTCCCCGGCCGATGGCATATCGGCCGCGATGCTGGCGATGACGCTCAATGTCCTTCTGTTTTCCGACCTTTATGAGCGGGTTCCGACGGCGCGCCGCTGGATCGAGGCAGAGGCCGGGGCGGGGTCGGCGCAGCAACTCGATCATGGCGCGCTTCGGACGATCCGTTTTCCCGGCCGCGGAACCGGCGCGCTGCCCGGCGGCATCGACGCCTTTGCCCGTATTCTTATCCCGCTGGGCTATGCGGTCGCCGCCGATTATCCCCTGCCCCGGCTCGGGATGACCGGCCGCGCCTTTCGGCATCGCGACCTTCCCGACACGATCCCGCAGTTCTTCGTCAGCGAATTGCACGTCGATCGGTTCGATGACGCCTTCGCCGATGCGGCGGACCGGGTGTTCGGGTCGAGCCGCGATCCGCTGTCCGAGTCCTCCCGCGCGTTGCTCGACCTGCTGGAACAGCGCGGCTGGCTGACGCGCGAGCAGGCCGGGGAGCTGCTCCCCGCCATCGTCGCGGCCTTTTCCCGTACTCACGATATTCCGCGCCTGGCGGACTATGATGTCCTGCGCGCCAGTTCGGCCGAGGCGGCGTGGATCGCGACGGAGGGCAACGCCTTCAATCACGCGACGAGCCGCGTCGCCGATGTCGAGGCGCTTGCGAGGCAGCTCCGACAGCAGGGCTATCCGGTCAAGGATGCGGTGGAACACTCGGCGTCCGGGCGCATCCATCAAACGGCGTTCCGGGCCGATCCGGTATCGCGGCGCTTTCGGGACGACCATGGATCGATCGTCGAGCGCGTGGTGCCCGGATCCTTCTATGAATTCATCACCCGCGACGTCGATCCCGCCACCGGCCGGATCGATCTGGCGTTCGACAGCGGCAACGCCACCGGCATCTTCGCGGTGACGCGGGCGGCGGCCTGACCCGCATGGAACCCTTGATCACCGCGCTGACCGCCCTTCTCGGTCCGAAGCATGTGATCGTCGATCCGCACGATCTGGCCGGCCTCGCCCGCGATGGCCGCGGCGCGTTCGGTCGGCCCTTGTGCGCCGTTCGTCCGGCCACCGCCGCACTTGTCGCGTGTGTGCTGCAATTGTGCCGGGACTTCGGCGCGGTCGCGGTGCCGCGCGGCGCGGGCACGGGCCTGTCCGGCGGAGGCTGCGCCGACGACAGCGGATCGCAGATCGTCATCCTGACCGACGGGCTCGGCGGCGCGATCGCGATCAATGCGGCGAACCGGACCGCGACCATCGGTGCGGGCGTGCGCCTGTCGGCGCTCAACGCAGCGGCGCGCGACCACGGCCTGTTCCTGCCCATCGACCTGGGGGCGGACCCGTCGATCGGCGGCATGATCGCGACCAATACGGGCGGCGCGCGCTTGCTGCTCCACGGCGACATGCGGCGGCATGTTCGCGCGATCGAAGTGGTGTTGGGCGACAGCGACATCGTGCAACTGGGAAGCCCGCTGTGGAAGGATAACAGCGCGCTCGATCTCAAGCAGATGTTCATCGGCGCCGGAGGAGCCACGGGGATCGTCACCGGCGCGACGATTTCGCTCACCCCCTTGCCCCGGCATCAGGTGACCGCGATGCTGGCCCTGGCCGACGCACGATCCGCGGTCGATCTGCTCCTGTCGGCGGAACGCCAGTTCGGAACGCTGCTGACCGCCTTCGAGGGTCTGTCGATGAGCGCGGTCGAGGCGGCGCTCGATCATGTCCCCGGCCTTACGCCCCCCTTCCCGCACGCCCAGCCCGGCTATATCGCGATGCTCGAACTGTCCGGAAACGCGGTCTGCGATACGGCGACGCTCGAAAATGCGCTGGCGGAATGGTGCGCGCCCTTCATGCAGGCGGAGGGGCCCGTTCTCGACGCGGTGGTCGACAGCGGCGGGCGGCACTGGGCCATCCGTCACGCCATTCCCGAGGGCATTCGCCATCGGGGAAGCGTCATCGCGTGCGACATCGCCGTGCGGCGCGGCGACATCATGACCTGCCGCGCGCATCTGTCGACCGAGGCCGCCGCGCGCTGGCCCGACCTCGCGGTCCATGATTTCGGCCATGTCGGCGACGGCGGGCTGCACTTCAATCTGGTCTGGCCGCATCGGCTGGGGAGCATCCCGCCGGGCCTGGCCGAAGCGGTGCGCACCTGCGTCTTCGACATCGTCGTCCGCCATTACGGCGGCAGCTTCAGCGCCGAGCACGGCGTCGGCCCGCGCAATATCGATCATTATCGCCGGCTGACCCCCGCCGCGACCCAGCGGCTTTCGGCCCGGATCGTCGAACAATTTTCCGCCGCCAATGCAACTTTCAAACAAGGATGATAGCCATGTCCATATCCCCATTGCTGCCCGTCTATAATCGCGCCGAGCCGGTCTTCACCCATGGCGAGGGAGCGTGGATCGTCGCCGACGACGGACGCCGCTTTCTCGACTGCGTGGCGGGCATCGCGACCAACGCGCTGGGCCACGCCCATCCCCGGCTGGTCGATGCGCTGACGCGGCAGGCCGGAAAATTGTGGCACGTTTCGAACGTCTTTCGCGTCCCCGGTCAGGAAGAACTGGCGCAGAAGCTGACCGCCGCGACCTTTGCCGACACCGTCTTCTTCGCCAACAGCGGGACCGAGGCCATCGAATGCGCGCTGAAGATGGCGCGCAAATATCATGCGGCGAAGGGCCGTCCCGACCGCATCGACGTCATCGGTTTTGCCGGATCCTTCCACGGACGCAGCTATGCGGCGGTGAACGCGTCGGGGAATGCCACCTATCTCGACGGCTTCGGCCCCCGCCTGCCCGGCTATGTCCAGCTGCCGGTCGACGACATGCCCGCGCTGCTCGCGGCGATCGCCGCGCCCACGACCGCCGCCGTCATCATCGAGCCGGTTCAGGGCGAAGGCGGCGCCCGCGCGCTGTCCGGCGAATGGTTGCAGACGGTCCGCCGCGCCTGCACCGACGCCGGCGTGCTGCTGATCCATGACGAGGTGCAATCAGGCATGGGCCGGACCGGCCGCCTGTTCGCGCATCAATGGTTCGACGATGCCGCGCCCGACATCATGGCGATTGCCAAGGCGCTGGGCGGCGGCTTTCCCGTCGGCGCCTGCGCCGCGACCGAAGAGGCCGCCAGCGGCATGACCGCGGGCGCGCACGGATCGACCTTCGGCGGCAATCCGCTCGCCATGGCGGTGGCGAACGAGGCCTTCGACCTGATCAGCGCCCCCGGCTTCCTCGACCGGACGGTGGCGACCGCGGCCCGGCTGCGCGCGGGGCTCGAGGAATTGGCGGCGCGTCACCCAGAGCTGGTGGTCGATGTGCGCGGCAAGGGGATGCTGATCGGCGTCAAGCTGACCGGCAACAACCGCGAATTCATGGCGATGGCGCGCGAGAAATTGCTGCTGGTCGCCGGCGGGGGCGACAATTGCGTGCGGCTGCTGCCGTCGCTGAACCTCAGCGAGGCCGAAGCCGATGAAGCGGTGACGCGCTTTGCGGCGACGCTGGAACTGGCGGCCGGGCGCTGGGCGAAACAGGCCGCCTGATCCTCCCTCGGCGGACAGGCTCCCTTTCCTGTCCGCCGATCAGGCCGACAGGCCTTCCGCCCGCCGCCGGGGCCGCGAATAGGCAAGGTAAAAGGCGGTTCCCAGCGCCATCCACAGCAGCAGCCGGATCCACGTATCCTCGGGCAGGCTGACCATCAGATAGAGCGTGCTGAATATGCCGATGACCGGCAGCAGCGGCGACAGCGGAACGCGGAACGGGCGCGGGGCGTCGGGAAGCCTCCGGCGCAGCACGATGACGCTCCAGCACACGAAGGCAAAGGCGAGCAGCGAGCCGATCGACACCAGTTCGCCCAATATGTCGATCGGGAACAGCCCGGCGATCAGCGCGCAGGCGACGCCGACGATCACCGTGCCGTGCACCGGGGTGCGGAATCGCGGCGAGATGCGGGCAAAGACGGGCGGCACCATCCGGTCCTGCGCCATCACATAGAGGATGCGGCTCTGGCCGTAGAGTCCCATCAGGATCGCCGAGGCGAGGCCGATCACGACGCCGATATTCACCAGCGAGCGCAGCCAGTCGAGATCGCCGCCCGCGGCCGCCAGTGCAACCGACACCGGGTTGGCGACGTTCAGCGTGCGATAATCGGCCATGCCGGTCATCACCAGCGCCATCGCCACATAGAGGATCGTGCACACCGCCAGCGCCCCGATGATCCCCCAGCCGATGTCGCGTTGCGGATTGCGGCTTTCCTGCGCGCTGGTCGAGACGCCGTCGAAGCCGAGGAAGGCATAGAAGATCACCGCCGACCCGCGCAGCACCCCGCTCCACCCAAATTCGCCATAATGGCCGGTGTTTTCGGGAATATAGGGGGTGAAATGCGCGGTGCGGACATAGGCGGCGCCGAACGCGACGACCAGCAGGATCACCCCCACCTTGATGACCACCATCGCGATGTTGGCGCGGTTGGTTTCCTTGATCCCGACGACCAGCAGCGCGGTGACCAGCCCGACGATCAGCGCCGCGGGCAGGTTGAACAGCGCGCCGGTCGCCACCGGATGCCCCGCCGCATCGAAATTGATCGGAGCAGCCGCGATCCATTGGGGAATGGGCACACCGACGCTGGCCACCAGATCGACGAAATAGCTCGACCAGCCGACCGCGACCGTCGAGCAGGCGACCAGATATTCGAGCACCAGGCACCAGCCGACGGTCCAGCCGATCAGCGGCCCCGAACTGGCGAGCGCATAGCTGTAGGCCCCGCCCGATTTGGGCAGCAGCCCCGCCAGTTCGCCATAGCAATAAGCGGTGCACAGACAGACCGCCGCGGCGAGAAGGAAGGAGAGCGAAATGGCGGGCCCCGCATATTGTGCCGCCGCGGTGCCGGTGATGACGAAAATCCCCGAACCGATCGTGGACCCGACGCCCGCCGCGATCAGGTGCCACAGGCCCAGATGCGGGCGCAGCGTCGGTTCGTCGCCGGTATCGACAAGAGTCTGTGCCATGCTCGATATCCCTCAAAGCCGTCATCGACGATCGACGCGGCTGGTCGGCGAACGCCGCGCGGCGGCGTCCGAAAGGCGCGCGTCCCGCCCCGTCGATCGAGGCGGGCCGCCGGTTCGGTTCAGAATTCGGTGCCGATCTTCAGCCCGAAGAATTGCGGCTTGGTCGGATAGATGCGCCGGTACGGCCCGCAGAAAGTGGTCGCGCAATAAGTGTTGAGGCTGAGTTGGCCGCGCCGGTCGAACAGATTCTGGACGAACGCCTCCACCTTCCAGTCGCCGATCGTCATCCCCGCCGACAGGTCGAAGGTCGCGAAGCCCTTCGTCGATCCGATCGCGGCGAAATCCTCGTCGGTCAGGAAAGATCGGGTGCCGTCCTGAAAGAACATCGACGCCTGAACGAACGCGGTCTTGTTCGCGCCCGCCGAGAATTCATAGCGCGCGGTCACATTGCCCTTCACCTTCGGCTGCACGGGCAGCCGGGTTCCCTTGGGCGCCGCCGCGGGAATCCCCGGCAGGCAGACGATATTCTGCGTGACGGGGTCGATCTGGCAGAAATTGGTCGCCAGCCGCGCGTCGATATAGGCGATCGCCGCGACCAGGCTGAGGCCGTTCGCGCGGTAGGACAGATCGCTTTCGACGCCATAGATATTCGCGTCCCCGGCATTGTAGATGTTGGTGATGCCGTTGTTGTTCAGCGGCACCAGCCCGAACTGCATGTCCTTCCATTTCTGGTAAAAGGCGGCGCCGTTGAAGGTGAAGCGTCCGAGTTCGGCTTTCCAGCCGATCTCGTGATTATAGAGCTTATCGGCCTTGAACGGATCGACGTTGGGGCGGCGGTTGTTGCCGCCGGGCCGGAACCCGCTCGACAGCGTCGCATAAAGGAGCAGGTCGGGCGTCGGTTTCCAGCTCAGGTTGAACTTGTAGGTATAGCTGTCCTGCCGGGTATTCTTGTCGATGTTGATACAGAGCTTGTCGGGCGTCGGCGACGGCCGCACACAGCTGTCGATCGCGCTGCCGGTGGCGATGCCCGAAAAGCCGACGATCGAATTCTTCGCCCGGAACCCGCGAATGCCCGCCGACAGGGTAAGGTTGGGCCGGATATCATATTCGCCCTGCGCAAAAACCGCATAATCCTTGTCGACCCGGAAAACCCGGGTCATGAAGATCGAGTCCGGGTCGCCGGTGCTGGCGGGAAACGGCGTCGCCCAGATCGGCGTGGGGATGCTGCCGATCCCGGCGATGTCGTAATTGGTGCGCGCCGTATCGGTCTGGCGCTGATAGAAAAGCCCGGCGGTCAGCCTGAACCGATTTTGCGACGGCGAAGAGAGGCGCAGCTCGTGCGTCTGCTTCGTATAATGGTCGGACCCGTAGAAGGATTGCTGCGGGTCCAGAAAGCCGCCGTTCCCGTCGGGGAAGTAATTGGCGTAATAGCCATAGGTATCATAGGCGACGGTATAATAGGAATAGTCGGACGTGCTGTCGATCTTGCGTTCGAAATAGCCCCCCGAATAGACCAGATCCCAATTGCTGATCTTGCCCTGAATCGTCAGCGCGGCCTGATACCAGCGATCGAGGTTGCGCGACGGGAAATAGTCGGTGACGTTCAGATCGCCCTTGCGCGGGTCGAACAGAAACCCGCCATGGCTGAGCTGATGCTGATAGAGGAGTTGCGGCGTGACCGTCCAATCCTCGTTCAGGTCGATTCCCAGCGCGATCCGGCCGCCATAGGTTTCGACGTCGTTATAATCCTGCTTGACGAGATCGTGGTTGTCGACGGTCAGATTGGTGTCGGGGTCGGCATCGTCGAGCGTGAAAGTGCGGGTGCCCGGAATATTATCGATATAGCCGCCGTCCTTCTGGTAGAAGCCGACCACGCGCACGGCAGCGAACGGCGAAAGCGGCAGGTTCAGATAACCCTCCAGCGAGCCGCCGAAATCGCCCTTGCCGAACTTGTTCACCTGCGCATCGACCGACCCCGAAAAGCCGGACGGATCGGGCTTGTTGGTGATGATCCGCAGCGTGCCCGACAGCGAACTGGCGCCGAACAGCGTCCCCTGCGGCCCCGACAGCGCTTCGATGCGGGCGATATCGTAGACGTGGAAATCGACCGAGCCGTAGATGGTCGTGACGGGGATTTCGTCGATATACAGGCCGCTCGTCGGCAGCGACCCGGTCTGCAAACCATCGCTGCCGCTGGTGACGCCGCGAAAGATGATCTGCGACTGGCTGGGGCCATAGGATTGCGAACTGACGCTGGGCAAAAGCTTCTGATAATCGTCGAAGCTCGCGACCTGGGCATTTTCCAGTCGCGTTTCGCCCAACGCCTGAACGCTGATCGGCACGTCCTGGAGATTCTGTTCGCGCTTCTGCGCGGTGACGATGATCTCGTTGTCCGTGCTCCTGGCACCCGCCTCCTGCGCCAGCGCGGTTCCCGAGGTGCATAGGCTGGTCGTTGCCAACATCGCGGCGACCGATGAGCAAAGGATTCTATTCGGACCGTTCATAAACCCTCCCGATATTTTCTTGTTTCCTCTGCCGCCGCTCCCTCGCTTGGGGGCCACGGTCAAATCATCCCCAATGGTCCCCCGCCAGTTGATCGACGATCGCGCTTGCCCCCCAGCGAAGGGGATCGCAGGCAGGCAGACCCGTCTCGTCCTCGGCGCGTTTCAGGGCATCGCGCGCCGCGGCCTCGTCCAGCAGCGACGTGTTCAGGCCGACACCCGCGCCCCGCACCGCCGGGTTGGTGAGGCGGGCGGCCGCCAGATGGACATCGAGCGCCTCGCGCAGCGACGGGCAGGCAAAGTCGCCTTCATAGCCTTGCAATTCCGCGCGACCGGCTTCGTGACAGATCACCAGGGCATCGGGCTGACTGCCGTGGACCAGCCCCAGCGTCACGCCGGCATAGGCGGGGTGCAGCAGCGCGCCCTGTCCTTCGATAATGTGCCAATGGTCCGGCTCTGCCGCCGGCGACAGCCATTCGGCCGCGCCCGAAATAAAGTCCGCGACCACCGAATCGATGGCGATGCCGCGGCCGGTGATCATGATGCCGGTCTGGCCGGTCGGGCAGAAGGTCGCGGCCATGCCGCGGCGCGTCATCTCGCGCTCGAGGCTGAGCGCCGTGTATTTCTTGCCCACCGCGCAATCGGTGCCGACGGTGAGCAGCCGCTTGCCGGTGCGCTTTTTCCCGGTCCCGGGGCGAAAGACGCGGTCCGGGCGGCGCAGATCATGCAGCGATCGCCCCGTCTCGCGCGCCGCCGCCGCGATCGCGGGATGATCGGCCAGCCTCTCGTGCAGCCCCGCGGCAAGATCCAGCCCGGCGCGGAGCGCCGCGACCAGATGCGGCACCCAGGCGTCGGCGATGAAACCGCCGTCATTGGCGATCCCGACCACCATCGTGCGCACGCCCGCGGCCCTGGCGGCGGCGATGTCCATATCGGGAAGCCCCAGATCGACGCCGCATCCGTCGAGCCGGACCTGCCCCGCGCAGTCTTCCGGCCGCCATTGCGCCAGCCCCGATGCGGTCTTCGCCCAGCCGATATCGGGCGCGTCGCCAAGGAAAAGGAGAAGGGGTGGGATCATTCGGCCCTCTGTCAGTTAGTGATGGATGGGGTCTGGCGGCGAAGGACCTGGCCGGGCAAAGCCCCCGTCGGCGCCCCGTTGCGAAGCACCGCGATCCCATTGACCCAGACCGCATGGATGCCGACGGGCGGTGCCGACGGATCGGCGAAACTCGCCCCGTCGGCGATCGTCGCCGGGTCGAACAGGACGAGATCGGCGGCCATTCCGGGTGCGATGCGTCCGCGATCGGCGAACCCCATATGGCTTGCGGCCAGACCCGTCATCTTGTGGACGGCCTGCTCCAGGGTCAGCGTCTTGCGGCCGCGCACCAGCCAGGAATAGATGCGCGGAAACGCACCGGCGCCCCGGGGATGGAGATCGGTAAGCTGTCCGTCCGAGCAGATATTGCTGTGCTCCCAACCGATCAGCGCGGCGACGTCATCCTCCGACATCGAACGGGCGATCACGCTGCTGCCCTCACCCTTGGCGGCCGCCTCGCGGTTGAGCGCCAGAAACGCCTCCGCCGGGGCGACGCCGCGCATCCGGGCGACATCGGCGACCGTCTTGCCGACGAGCGACGGATCGGGCGGAAAGCCCGAGAGCATGAGGTCCGCGGGCTTCGCCAGATGATCGAGTGCGAACTGCGCCGCCTTCAGATCGGTGAAGTCGCGCGCCGGCAGCAGCACGTCGAGGCTCGATTGCCAGCGGTCATAGGGGTAGACGTCGGCGGTCACGTCGATACCCTCGGCGCGCGCCGCGTCGAGGCGCCGGAGCAACGCGGGCGCATCGCCCCACCGGTCGACCGTTGCGATCTTCAAATGGGAAATCTGAACCGGCATCCCGGTCACCCGGCCGATGGTCAGCAGTTCGTCGATCGCGGCGTCGATGCCGACATCTTCGCTGCGCATGTGGCTGATATACCGCCCGTGATGATCCGCCGCGACCTGCGCCAGCGCCAGCACCTCCGCATGGGTCGAATAGATTGCGGGTTCATATTCCAGGCCTGTCGACAGGCCGATCGCGCCATCGTCCATCGCGCGGGCGACGAGCGCCTTCATCCGCTCGATCTCGTCGGGGCGGGCGGCGCGCTTGGCGTCGGCGCCCATCACCGCCTCACGAACGCTGCCATGGCCGACATAGGATGCGATATTGACCGCCGCCGGGCTGGCGCCGAACGCGTCGAACAATCGCGTGACCGGCAGCGCGCTGAAGCCGTCCTGCCCGACGACGATCGTCGTGACGCCCTCCCGCACCAGCGGGGACGCCTGCCGCGCCTCGGCCAGGCCCTCGTCATGATGGCTGTGCGTATCGATGAAGCCGGGCGCCAGCGTCGCGCCATGCCCATCGACACGCGCGTCGCCGGGTGCGGCATGACAAGGGCCGACGCAATCGATCCGCCCGTCGACGATGCGGACGGCGCCAGAGCGCGCCGGCGCGCCCGTCCCATCGACGATCGAGACATCGGCGATGAGCGTGCCTGGGCGCTCACGCGCCGAAGCGGGGCCCGCAACCAGGATCAAGGGCAAGGCGCACAAGACCGCTTTCGTCCACATCGACCTCTCCCTATATGATAATAATTGAACTTGTATTTTCTTATGTAATTTTTCTAACATGATTGTGTGGCCTGCGCAAGGGGCAATTCACCGGGGTGCTCAAAGCGAAGCGGGAGGCCGCGCGCGGGCCATGCGAGTATCCGCGCTGAGCTGCGTCGATGGAGGGTCGGGGCCGATGGCTGGGCGCGAGGCACAACTGGTCGGGCATCCCCTGGAAGCGTGCGACAAGGCGCGGCAACCGGGCCACGAAGAGCCCGGCTGAAACCAACATCTATTCCAGATTATCGCTCGATCTTCGTCGCCAATATGACCGAGGTCGTGGTCCGCTCGACCCCGTCGAGGAGCCCGACGTCGTCGATCAGCTCGTTGAGCTGGCCCCCGTCCTCGGCCTCGAGCATCGCGATGATGTCATATTCGCCGCTGATCGCGTGGATCGCCTGCACCTGCGGCAGCGCGGCGAGCGCCTGTTCGACCTCGCGGTGATAGCGCGGCAGCGTCTTGATCATCATGTGCGCGCGGACGCGGCTGGCGGCGAAGGCGTGGCCGAGGCGGACGGTGTAGCCCGCGACGACCTTGTCCTCCTCCAGCCGCGCGAGGCGCGAATATATCTGCCCGCGCGAAGTGCCGAGTTCCTTGGCGAGCTGCGCGATCGTCTGGCGGGCATCGTCGCGCAGCAGGGTAAGCAGCCGCTCGTCGATCTCGTCGAGGCTGACGCTGCCGCTCGCCATCAATCGGCCAGCTTCTCGTCGGCAAAGACCGCTGTTTCAGGAGACCCCCCGGCGCTCATCCGCCCACGATACATGCCGAGGTCGTTGATGGCAAAGGCGGGGTGTCCGTCGGGACCCATCGCGATCAGCCCGCCGTCGCCGCCGATCGCGCCGACCGCCATAATCGTGCCCTCGGCCGCGTCCTTCAGGCTTTCGCTCTTCCACGCGACGCGGTCGCAGACCTGCCGCGCGGCGCTTTCGCGGATGAAATATTCACCCGACCCCGTCGCCGACACCGCGCATTGGCCGTTCTTGGCATAGGTGCCCGCGCCGATGATCGGCGAATCGCCGATGCGGCCCCAGCGCTTGCCGGTCATGCCGCCGGTCGAGGTCGCGGCGGCGAGATTGCCGTCGGCGTCGAGCGCGACCGCCCCGACGGTGCCGAACAAATGGGTCGGATCGACCGCCGCCTGCTGGCGTTTGCGCCAGGCGAGCAGTTGCTGCCAGCGCTCCTCGGTACGGAACCAGCCGGGCTCGACCTGTTCGAGTCCCTGCTCGACCGAAAATTTGTCGGCGCCCGCGCCCGCGAGCATCACATGCGGACTCTTGTCCATCACCGCGCGCGCAAGGTCGACGGGATGCCGCGTGCGCGTGACGCCCGCGACCGCGCCCGCCTTTTGCGTCTTGCCGTCCATGATCGCGGAGTCGAGCTCGTTGCGGCCGTCGGCGGTGAACACCGCGCCGCGCCCGGCGTTGAACAGCGGGTTGTCCTCGAGCACCCGCACCGCGGCGGCAACCGCATCGAGCGCGGGGCCGCCTTTGTCGAGCACGGCGGCGCCCGCCCGCAACGCCTCGTCGAGCCCGGCACGATAGGCTTTCTCCTTCTCCGGACTCAGCGATCCGCGCTCGATCACCCCGGCGCCGCCGTGGATCGCGAGCGACCAGCGCGGCACTTCGGCGATCGCGCCCGCGCGCGCGGCGTAATTGCGGATGAAGACGGGACGATCGACCTGCCCCGAGGGCAGATGGACGAGCGAGTCCGGCCCGACGCCGGTGACCTTGATCCGCGGCGCGTCGAGCGGGCCGCGCCCGGTCACGCCGCGCAGTCCGGCGCCGTCGACCACCCAGGCATAGCCGTCGGGCGCGGTGGCATAGATGCGCCCGGTCCCGTCGGGTTCGACCGCGAGCGCCGCGCTTTCGTCGACCCCGAGCCCGATCATCGCGGGCGCATCGGCCGGGCGATCGGCCTCGGCCTTGGCGAGGAAAGCGAAGAGGCGGCCGAGGCGGTCGCGCTCCTTGAAATGGGTGTCGGTGACGATCCCCTTGAGCAGCGCGAGGTGCAGAAAGTCGCCCTCGATCGTGTTCGCGGGTCCGAACGGGTCGGCGAGCGCTTCGGCGCTGGTAATGCTGCCGCCGTCCATCGCGCCATAGAGCTTTTCGCCCTGCATCGCGAGCCCGGCGCTGGTGCCCGCGAGCGGCTTGCCCGCCGCGACATGCGCGTCGAGAATTTCGTTCACCGGCGTGCCGCGCCAGAAGCGGACGTAGCGTGCTTGGTCGCCGCCCGCGATGAAGATGCCGTCGGCCTTGCGCAGCCGGTCGAGGATTTTCGGATCGGTCGATTGCGAGCGGTCGTGGAAGACAAAGATTTCGGCCGACTGGATGCCGCCGACATCATGGAAAAACTCCTGCCCCATCTCCTTGCCATAAGAGGCGCTGATCACGACGATATGGCCGTTCCCGGCCTTGGCGAAGAACCATTTCATCGCGTCGATATTGCGGTCGCCGCCGCCCATCAGCAGCAGGCCGCCCGACACCGGCCCCGGCGTCGGGGTGCCGAGCTTGCCGAAGACATAATGTTCGACCGGCTGCACTTTCGCCTCCTTCGCGGCGGCGGGGACGAGCGGCAGCGCCGCAAGCAGCGCCAGTAAAGTCAAAAGCCAGTTGAGCCCGATCCTGCGCGGCATTCTCATCCCTTTCCTCGCCTCCGGTGATAGGGCGATGTTACATAATGATCGCACCATTAGACAATATGATTTCGATATGCGTCATATTGGTTGAAATTTTCGACGGTTTCTGATCCAAGGGATGAAATATCCGACCGCGGAATCGCTGCGGCGGAGCAACCAGGGGTGTATGGGATGACGGTTTTCGGCAAAAAGACTTTTCGCATCTTGCTCGGCATCGGCGCGTCGCTGCCAGCGCTTGCGGCGCCGGCCTATGCGCAGGAGGCGTCCGATACGGGCGGCGAGGAGATCGTCGTCACCGGATCGCGCATCCCGACGATCAAGGATCAGGGCCCGTCGCCGGTCACGACGATCACATCGGACACGATCCGCGCCAACGGCTATACCAGCGTTCCCGAATTGCTCGCGGCGATGACGCAGAACAGCGGCGAAACGCAAAGCCCGCAGTCGGGCAGCAGCGCCGACTTCACCCCCGGCGCGCAGCAGGTCGACCTGCGCGGGCTCGGCCCCAACCACACGCTGGTGCTGGTCAACGGCCGCCGCATCGCCGATTTCCCGCTGCCCTATATCGGCCGCAGCAACTTCACCGACATCTCTAACATCCCGGTCAGCCTGATCGACAAGGTCGAGATATTGAGCGGCGCGGGATCGGCCATCTATGGCTCCGACGCGATCGCGGGCGTCGTCAACTTCAAGATGAAGGAAAAGCTCGACGGGCTGACGCTCGACTATCGCCACGGCCGCACTGAGCATGGCGGGGGCATGTCGCACCGCTTCACCGCGACCGGCGGCTGGTCGTCGGGACGCTTCAACATCGTCGGCGGCATCGAATATCTCGATCAGCGCCCGCTGTGGGGCTATGATCGCGCGATCCAGGACAGCACCGACGACAGCCCGGTCGCCTCGACCGCGATCGCGCGGCGCACCTTCTACCGCGCCGACGAGGATGTCGATTATATCACGCCGCCCGACGGCGCGTGCGACGCGCTTTCCGGCCTCAACGGCGGATCGATCTTCCTCGCGAACCGGCCGCGCTACGGTGACTATTGCGGCAGCAAGACCTCCATCGGCTATGGCACGATCATCTCGGGCCGCAAGGGCTTCAACAGCTTCGGCACCCTCTCCTACGAGCTGTCGGACAACGCCAAGCTGTTCGCCGATTTCCAGCTCGGGATCAGCAAAGTGCGGTTGATGTACGACGTGACGAGCTGGTCGTTCGAGCAGTCGTCGAGCAGTTCCGACAATTATTTCTTCAACGGCACCACCGGCCAGCTCGAGGATTGGGGCCGCCAGTTCACGCCCGAGGAAACCGGCGGGCTGGAGATGCAGCGCAGCAAGCAGACGACCTACAGCATCACGCCCGGCATCCGCGGCAATTTCGGCAATGCCTGGAATTACGAACTGTCGTTCAACTACAGCCGCTATCAGTCGACGGTGCGCTGGCCGCAGATCATCAACAGCAAGGCGAAGGCGCTGTTCCTGGGCGAGCAGGACGGGTTCGACGAGGACAGCGGCTATCCGATCTTCAATCCCGATACCGCGCGGCTCTATACCGCGCTGACGCGGGCCGAATATGAAAGCATCTCCGCCGACACCGTCTATCGCCCCTATAGCTGGACGAACAACCTGCAGGCCACGCTGACCAACGGCGAGCTGTTCCAGCTTCCCGCCGGGCCGGTCGGCTTCGCGGCGGTCGCCGAATATGGCAAGCAGGGCTATAACCTCCGCCCCGACCCGCTCGCGCTTACCGACTATTATTTCAGCTGGAAGGACAGCGATGGCGCCGGCAAGCGCAGCCACGCGGCGATCGGCGGCGAAATCCGCGTGCCGGTGCTCGAATTCGTGACGCTGAACGGCGCGGGCCGCTACGACCGCTTCGGCTTCGCGGGCCGCAATGTCGGTAAGTTCACCTATAACGGCGGGATCGAGGTGCGGCCAACGAACAGCCTGCTGCTGCGCGCCGCCTATGGCACCGCCTTCCGCGCGCCCGACCTGCACTATCTGTTCACCGGGCCGGGCAATGTCGAAGGCGGCGTCAACGATTATCGCCTGTGCGCCGGGCAAGACATCGAGGAGTGCGACTATGCCGACATCGGCGTGGTCGTGAACCGCACCGGCAACCGCGACCTGAAGCCCGAAACCGGCCGCACGCTGACCGCAGGCCTGGTCTTCTCCCCGTCGCGCAACCTGCATGTGTCAGTCGATTATTTCCGCGTCACGCTCGACAATCAGGTCGACGACCTCAGCCTCGACACGTTGGCGCGCGCCGAAGCGCGCTGGAGCCCGGTCACGCCCGGAGGGCCGACGGAACTCGACCCGAACTCGCCGACCTGCATCGACGCCTTCGAGCGCATCACGCGCTTCCCCGATACCGTTCAAAACGGTCAGATTGCGTCGATCCGCGTCAACCCGATCAACATCGCGCGCGAGAAGACGAGCGGCATCGACCTCGCCTTCCGCGGCAGCGTGCCGACCGGGATCGGCACCTTCACTTTGTCGCTCGCGCACAGCCATGTGTTCAAGCATACGTTCCAGCAATATCCGGGCGATCCGTTCATCAACAAGCTGGCGGCCGACAGCAGCTATTATCTGCCGCGCGACAAGTCGAACGGCAGCATCACCTGGGAGGATCGCGGGTTCCAGCTCACCCTGTCGGGCACCCGCCTCGGCAAGCTGCCCAACTATGACGAGGACGCCTATATCAAGGCGAGCTACCTCTTCAACGCGACGATGCAGTACGACTTCACCGATCATCTGCGCGGGTCGCTGACGGTGCGCAACCTGTTCGACAAGATGCCGGTGAAGGACCCGACCTGGTCGAGCTATCCCTATTACAACACGAGCTGGTTCGACAGCATCGGGCGGAGCGTGTTCCTGCAACTCACCTATAAGCTCGGCGGCGCGGGGCTTTAGAAGATCGTCATTGCGACCCCGGCGAAAGCCGGGGGAAGCAACCCAGAGCGGTTTACGCCTGCTCTGGATTGCCGCGCGGCTTCGTCGCTCGCAATGACGAACGGATCGCCCAAGAGGTATCGAGCCCTAAATCTGACCCACCGTTCCGTTCGTGTCGAGCGAAGTCGAGACATCCATCCCCTTGCGCCATACTGATGGGTGTCTCGACTTCGCTCGACACGAACGGTGGGGGCGTTGCAAATTAAGCGCACGCCGCCCTAAAGCCGCTTGAGCAGGCGTTCGACCGTGGTGCCGACGGCGTCGCCATTGCCCTCCTTGCCGGTGACGTCGGCTTCGAGCGCGTCGCGGATCTTCTCGATCTCGGCGTCGGTCAGATGCTCGATGCCGACGAATTCGTTGCGCGCTTTTTCGAGCACGCGCAAAATCTCGTCGAGCTTGGCCTGCATCGCGGCGCCGTCGCGGTTCTGGCTGTTCTGGATCAGGAAAACCGCGAGGAAGGTCATCACCGTCGTCGCGGTGTTCACGATGAGCTGCCAGGTGTCCGAATATTGCAGCAGCGGCCCGCTCGCGGCCCAGACGACGATGAACCCGGCCGCCACGATGAAGGTCGCGGGCTGACCCATGACATGCGCGGCGCGCGAGGCGATCCGCGTGAACAGATGCTGCATGGCTCTCCCTCTCCTGTCCGGCAAACCGGAAAGGGAAACGCGCCGCGTCGCGGATCGCTCCGTCAGGCGCCGGGGCGCGGCAGTCCGTCCATGATCGCGGTGAGCGCCAGCGCATTCTCACGCTCCATCGCGCTATGCCCGGCGTTGGTGATCACATAGGTCGCGGGCTCGGCGCCTGCGCCGCGCAGCGCGTCGACCAGCCGCGACGCCTGCGTCAGCGGGCAGACCTGATCGAAGCGGCCGTGGACGATATGCACCGGGATCGACGCGAGGACATCGGCATGGCCGAGCAGATGGCCCGGTTCGATGAACAGATCGTTCGCGAAATAATGCGCCTCGATCTGCGCGAAGCAGAGCGCGAAATCGGCGTCGCCGAACTTGCCCGTCGATGCGGTCTCGGGGATCATGTTCGAAATAACTCCCTCCCACAGCGACCATGTCAGGGCAGCGTGAAGCTGCTTCGCGCGCTCTTCCTCGTTCGCGGGCGCCATGTCGAAGATCGCCTTGTACGACGCCATGACGTCGCCGCGCTCCGCGACGGTCAGCACCGACAGCAATTCGCCCCATTCGCCGGGGTAGGAGATATAGGCGCCGGGTGCGGTCAGCGCATGGGGCGCTTCGTGCCACGTCGCGGCGTTGCCCTGATAGAGATAGAGAAGGTCCTCCGCCGCGCCCAGAAAGATACCGCGCAGGATCAGGCTGGCGCAATGCTGCGGGAAAGCGATGGCATAGGCCATGGCGAGCGTGCTGCCCCAGCTACCGCCGAAGACGTGCATCCGGCCGCTGATGCCGAGCGCATCGCGCAGCTTCTCGATATCGCCGATCAGGTCGGCGGTGGTGTTGTTGCGCAGCGCCGCCGCCGGACCCGCCGCCGCGACATTAGGCTCGCTCTTGCCGCAGCCGCGCTGGTCGAACAGGATGACGCGGTAGCGCGCAGGGTCGAAGAAGCGCGCCATCTCAGGCGAACAGGCACCGCCGGGGCCGCCGTGGAGGAACATCACGGGCTCGCCGTCCGCTGGGCCATATTCTTCCCAATAAATGCGATGCCCGGCCTCGGCATCGACGTCGAGCCAGCCGCTCCTCCGCGCCACGGTCGGTGGATAGGTCCAGCCGTCGCCGATCTTGCTGCTGGTTTCGAGGCGCGAGAAATCCATGACTCTTATCCTTCAGGGGCGAAAATGGGCGACGAGGGCGTAGCGGTCGCCGGGATAGACCTGCCGCGCATAGGTGATGCGCTCCGCGCCGCGCCACGTCCAGCGTTCGAGCGCCATGCACGCCGCGCCCGCCGAAATGCCGAGCGCGACCAGTTCCTTGGCGCCGGCGTTGAAAGCGGTGATGCGGTGCTCGGCCTCGGTCCAGGGGACGTGCGCGAGCAGCCATGAACCGGGCGGCTCGGCGGCAAAATCGATCTCGGCCGCCTCGGGCACCGCCGACAGGTTGATCAGGCGGCGTTCGAGCGCATAGGCGCGGCCGCCGGCATGGTGGCGGCATTCGAGCGCGAGCACCTCGCCGCCCTCGATCTGGAGCAGGCGCTTGTCCTCCTCGCTCGCGGCGCGAAGCTCGCGGCGGTCGAGGTCGAGGCGATAGGCCTCGCCCTGCGCGGCGATCTCGTCGCGGATGTCGGGGATTTCGAGTGCGGCGCGGTGGATGCGCGGGTGCGAGACGAAGGTGCCCGCGCGCCGCCGGCTTTCGAGCAACCCCGCCTCGATCAGCGCGCGCAGCGCCCGGTTCACCGTCATCCGCGAGCAGCCATAGCTCGCCATCAGTTGATGCTCATAGGGGATGCGCGTCCCGGGCGCCCATTCGCCCGACATGATCCGCGCCTCGATATCGCGGCGGATCTGGGCGTGGATGGCGCTGCTTTGCGTCATCCGAGCAGCTTCGCCATCGCGGCGCGATAGCGCGCGTCGATCGCATCGCGCGCGACATGGCGCCCGCCCTCGACCCGCTTGACGCCGCCGCGCCAGACGCAATCGACGCGGCGCGCGCCGCCGCCGAAAATCCAGCTATCGAGGATGGCGTCGCCGCTGCGTCCGGCGAAAGCGGGGTCGTCGGCTTTCAGGCTGACGATGTCGGCGGCCGCACCCGCCGCGAGGCCGTCCGTGGACCGCCCGAGCGCCTGTCCGCCGCCCGCGAGCGCGCCGCGCCAGAGGCTCGCCCCGGTCGACTGCCCCGCGCCGTCCGCCAGCAGGTTGCGGCCGCGATGCGCGAGCCGCTGGCCATATTCGAGCAGGCGCAGTTCGGCCCCGGCGTCGATCTCGACATTCGAGTCCGAACCGACCCCGAAGCGCCCGCCCTCGGCGAGGAAGGCGCGCGCGGGGAACAGGCCGTCGCCGAGGTTCGCCTCGGTGATCGGGCAGAGACCCGCGACCGCGCCGCTGCGCACGATCGCAGCGCGCTCGGCGTCGGTGATGTGCGTCGCGTGGACGAGGCACCAGCCGGCGCCGACGTCGGCGTGATCCATCAGCCATTCGACCGGCCGCGCGCCGCTCCACGCGAGACAGGCTTCGACCTCGGGCAGCTGCTCGGCGATATGGATATGGACCGGCGCGCCCGGCGCCAGCGCGGTCACCGCCGCCAGCTCGTCCGCGGTCGCCGCGCGCAGGCTGTGCGGCGCGACGCCGACGACCGCGTCGTCGAGACCCGCGACCGCACCGCGCGCCGCTTCGAGCAGCCGCGCATAGCGGTCGACGTCGTTGATGAAGCGCCGCTGGCCCTGCGTCGGCGCAGCGCCGCCAAACCCCGAATGGGCGTAAAAGACGGGGAGCAGGGTCAGCGCGATGCCGGTCTCGCCCGCCGCCGCGGCGATCGCCTGCGCCATCGCCCCGACATCGTCATAGGGTCGCCCGTCAACATCATGATGAAGATAATGAAATTCGCCGACGCGCGCGAAGCCGCTTTCGAGCATCTCGGCAAAGGCGAGCGCGGCGATCGCCGCCATCCCCTCGGGATCGAGGCGATCGACGAAGCGATACATGACCTCGCGCCACGTCCAGAAACTGTCATCGCCCGTCCCCGCGCGCTCGGCGAGTCCCGCCATGCCGCGCTGGAAGGCATGGCTGTGCAGATTGGGCATGGCGGGCAGAAAAATCGCGTGCCGTTCGTCGCCGGACGCAGCTTCGGCACCCGTTTCGATTGCGGAAATCCTCCCCTTTTCAAGGGTCAGGCGCACATTGCTGCGCCACCCTTCCGGAAGCCATGCCTGCTCACACCAAAGCGCCATCGATCATCCCATCTGGCGACAACCTAGTTAGATTTTGAAAGGTTCGACTACCCTCCTCGTCATCCCGGACTTGATCCGGGGTGACGGGGGAGGCAGATCGCGCCTCGCGTTTCAAACTATGTCGCCACCTCCCATCTGGACATCTTTATCCGTCTGCCATTAATGTATATACATAATTGAGTCGGCCAGCAAGCAGGAGAGGGCCCGATGCATAGCGACCGCCTGTGGACCAACGCCCGCCTTGCCACGATGCAGGATGGGCTACCCGGCCTTGGTATCGTCGAGAATGGCGCGGTCGCCATGGCGGCGGGCGCGATCACCTATGTCGGGTCGATGGTCGATGCGCCGCCCGCGACCGAGACGGTCGATTGCGAAGGACGCTGGATCACGCCGGGGCTGATCGACCCGCACACCCATCTGGTCTTCGCCGGCGACCGCATCGCCGAGTTCGAGCTGCGCCAGAAGGGCGCCTCCTATGAAGAGATCGCGCGCGCCGGCGGCGGCATCGTGTCGACCGTCCACGCGACCCGCGCCGCAAGCGAGGCCGATCTGGTCGCGAGCGCCCTCCCCCGCCTCGACGCGCTGATCGCCGAGGGGGTGACGACGGTCGAGATCAAGTCGGGCTATGGCCTCTCGGCGGCGGACGAGGCGAAGATGCTGCGCGCCGCGCGCGTGCTCGGCAAGGCGCGGCCGGTGACGGTGCGCACGACCTTCCTCGGCGCCCACGCGTTGCCGCCCGAATATGCCGGCGACGCGGACAGTTATATCGACCTCGTCTGCGAAACGATGATGCCCGAAATCGCGGCGGCGGGACTCGCCGATGCGGTCGACGCCTTTTGCGAGAATATCGGCTTCACCCCCGCGCAGACCGACCGCGTGTTCGCCGCCGCCGCGAAGCACGGCCTGCCGGTCAAACTCCACGCCGAGCAATTGTCGAACCAGCATGGCGCGGCGCTCGCGGCGCGGCATCAGGCGCTGTCGGCCGATCACCTCGAATATCTGGACGACGACGACATCGCCGCGATGGCCGAGGCCGGGACCGTCGCGATGCTGCTCCCCGGCGCCTATTATTTCCTGCGCGAGACAAAGCTGCCGCCCGTTGCGAGCCTGCGCGCTGCGGGGGTGCCGATCGCGCTCGCGACCGACTGCAATCCCGGCACCTCGCCGCTGACCTCGATCCTGCTGGCGATGAATATGGCGGCGGTGCAGTTCGGCCTGACCGTCGACGAATGCCTGCTCGGCGTCACCCGCCATGCCGCGAAGGCGCTCGGGATGCAGGCCGAGGCCGGGACGCTGGAGGTCGGCAAGCATTGCGACCTCGCGATCTGGGACATCGAGCGGCCCGCCGACCTGGTCGGCCGCATCGGCTTCAATCCGCTGCACCAACGAATCTGGATGGGACAAGGCACATGGTGACGATCACCCCCGGCGCGATGACGCTCGCCGACTGGAACGCGATCTACGAAGGCGCGGGCGCGGCGCTCGATGCGGGCGCGTGGGAAGCGATCGACCGGAGCGCCGCCGCGGTCGCGCGGATCGTCGCAAAGGGCGCGCCCGTCTATGGCATCAACACCGGCTTCGGAAAACTCGCGAGCGTGCGGATCGCCGACGACGAATTGTCGACGCTTCAGCGCAACATCGTGCTCAGCCACGCCGCGGGCACCGGCGCGCCGTCGCCGACGCCGATCGTCCGGCTGATGATGGCGCTCAAGCTCGCGAGCTTCGGCATGGGGGCCTCGGGGGTGCAGCGCGCTACGGTCGCGATGATCGAGGCTATGCTCGCAAAGGGGCTGACCCCGATCGTGCCGTCGCAAGGCTCGGTCGGCGCGAGCGGCGACCTCGCGCCGCTGTCGCACATGGCCGCGGCAATGATCGGCGTCGGCGCGATCGAGGTCGGCGGCAACACGCTGCCCGCCGCCGAAGCGCTTGCGGCGGCGGGGCTCGCGCCGCTCGACCTCGGCCCCAAGGAAGGGCTCGCGTTGCTCAACGGCACGCAATTTTCGACCGCCAATGCGCTGGCCGGGCTGTTCCGCGCCGAAACGCTGTTCCGCTCGGCGCTGATCACCGGGGCGCTATCGACCGAGGCCGCCAAAGGCTCCGACGCGCCGTTCGATGCGCGCATCCATGCGCTGCGCGGCCATGCGGGACAGCGCGAGGTCGGCGATGCGCTGCGCGCCCTGATGGCGGGATCGGCGATCCGCGCCTCGCACGCCGTCGACGATCCGCGCGTGCAGGACCCGTATTGTTTGCGCTGCCAGCCGCAGGTGATGGGCGCCGCGCTCGACCTTTTGCGGCAGGCGGGGACGACGCTGGGCATCGAAGCGAATGGCGTCTCCGACAATCCGCTGATCTTCGCGGATACGGACGAGGCGCTGTCGGGCGGCAATTTCCACGCCGAGCCCGTCGCCTTCGCCGCCGATATGATCGCGATGGCACTGTGCGAAATCGGCTCGATCGCGGAGCGCCGCATCGCGATGCTGGTCGATCCCGCGCTGTCGGGGCTCCCCGCTTTCCTCACTCCGCGCCCCGGCCTCAATTCGGGCTTCATGATCCCGCAGGTCACCGCCGCCGCGCTGGTCAGCGAAAACAAGCAGCGCGCTTATCCGGCCAGCGTGGACTCGATTCCGACCAGCGCCAATCAGGAGGATCATGTCTCGATGGCCGCACACGGCGCGCGCCGCCTGCTCGACATGGCCGACAACGCCAGCGCGGTGATCGGGATCGAGCTGCTCGCGGCGTGTCAGGGCATCGATTTCCACGCGCCGCTGACATCAAGCGATGCGCTCGAAACCGCGCACAAGCATCTTCGTGCCGCCGTGCCGGCGCTCGAAGACGACCGGCATTTCCATCCCGATATGGAGGCCGCGACCGCGCTGATCCGTTCGGGCAGCCTCGTTGCCGCGGTGCCCGCGCGGTTGCCGGGGGTCGGCTGATGGACTGGCTGCGCATCCATCGCGGCGATGCGCCGCTCGTCGTCGCCTTTCCGCACGGCGGGACGGACCTCGCGGGACTCGACGAGCAGTTCGTCTCGCCGTGGCACGCGCAGATCGACACCGACTGGTGGATCGCCGAGCTGTATGCCTTCGCCGCCGGCCTCGGCGCGACGACGATCGCGACCGATATTTCGCGCAGCGTCATCGACATGAACCGCGATCCCTCGGGCGCCTCGCTCTATCCGGGGCAGGCGACGACCGAGCTTTGTCCGACCACGACCTTCGACGGCGCCCCGCTCTATCGCTTCGGCGAGCTCGACGAGGCGGAGATCACGCGGCGACTGCACCTCTATCACCGCCCCTATCACGAAGCGCTGGCGGCCGAGCTCGACCGGCTGAGGGCAAGGCACGGCAAGGTCGTGCTCTACGACGCCCATTCGATCCGCAGCCACGTCCCGCGCCTGTTCGACGGCGAATTGCCGCAGTTCAACATCGGCACCAACAGCGGCGCCACCTGCGCGCCCGAACTCCAAACCGTCGTCGCCGGCATCTGCGCCGCGAGCGGCGAAAGCCATGTCGTCAACGGCCGTTTCAAGGGCGGCTGGACGACGCGCCACTATGGCCGCCCCGACGACAGCGTCCATGCGATCCAGATGGAACTCGCGCAGCGCGGCTATATGGCCGAGCCCGCCGGGATCACCCACGCCAACTGGCCCTCCCCCCTCGACCCCGCTCCCGCGATCCGACCCGTATTGGAGCAAGTGATCGCCGCGACCCTCGATTTTGCGAAAGGACTGTGATGACCCGTCTTGACAACAGCCGCGTGATCCGCCCCGCGACCGGCCCCGAAATCAGCGCGAAAAGCTGGCTCACCGAAGCGCCGATGCGGATGCTGATGAACAACCTCCACCCCGATGTCGCCGAGCGGCCCGAGGAGCTCGTCGTCTATGGCGGCATTGGCCGCGCCGCGCGCGACTGGGAAAGCTATGACCGGATCGTCGAGACGCTGAAGCGGCTTAATGACGACGAAACTTTGCTGATCCAGTCGGGCAAGCCGGTCGGCGTCTTCCGCACCCATGCGGATGCGCCGCGCGTGCTGCTCGCCAACTCCAACCTCGTCCCCGAATGGGCGAATTGGGAGCATTTCCACGAGCTCGATAAAAAGGGCCTGATGATGTACGGCCAGATGACGGCGGGAAGCTGGATCTACATCGGCAGCCAGGGCATCGTTCAGGGCACTTACGAAACCTTCGTCGAAATGGGGCGCCAGCATTATGACGGCGACCTGTCGGGCCGCTGGCTGCTCACCGCCGGGCTCGGCGGCATGGGCGGGGCGCAGCCACTCGCGAGCGTGATGGCGGGCGCGTCGTGCCTTGCGATCGAATGCCAGCCGAGCCGCATCGAAATGCGCCTGCGCACCGGCTATCTCGACAAGGCGGCGAACAACATCGACGAGGCGATGGCGCTGATCGAGGAAAGCTGCGCCGCGAAGACGCCGATCTCGGTCGGCCTGCTCGGCAATGCCGCCGAGATATTGCCCGAGATGGTGCGCCGCGGCATCCACCCCGACCTGCTCACCGACCAGACCTCGGCGCACGATCCGGTCAACGGCTATCTCCCCGCGGGCTGGACCCTCGACGAGTGGTTCGCAAAGCGCGAGAGCGACCCCGCCGCGGTCGCGAAAGCCGCGAAGGCGTCGATGGCGGTGCATGTGCAGGCGATGCTCGATCTGCAGGCGGCGGGCGTGCCGACGACCGATTACGGAAACAATATCCGCCAGATGGCGAAGGACGAAGGCGTCGAGAATGCCTTCGACTTTCCCGGCTTCGTTCCCGCCTATGTCCGCCCGCTTTTTTGCCGGGGTGTCGGGCCGTTCCGCTGGGCGGCACTGTCGGGCGATCCCGAGGACATCTACAGGACCGACGCCAAGGTGAAGGAGCTGCTGCCCGACAATGCGCACCTTCACCACTGGCTCGACATGGCGCGCGAGAAGATTCATTTTCAGGGCCTGCCCGCGCGCATCTGCTGGGTCGGGCTCGGCGACCGCCACCGGCTCGGCATCGCCTTCAACGAGATGGTCGCATCGGGCGAGTTGAAAGCCCCCGTGGTGATCGGGCGCGATCATCTCGATTCGGGCTCGGTCGCCTCGCCGAACCGCGAGACCGAGGCGATGCGCGACGGGTCCGATGCGGTGAGCGACTGGCCGTTGCTCAATGCTCTCCTCAACACCGCGAGCGGCGCGACGTGGGTTTCGCTGCACCACGGCGGCGGGGTCGGCATGGGCTATTCGCAGCACAGCGGCATGGTGATCGTCGCCGACGGCACCCCCGAAGCCGCGAAGCGCCTCGAGCGCGTGCTGTGGAACGACCCCGGCACCGGGGTGATGCGCCACGCCGACGCGGGCTATGACATCGCCATCGAGTGCGCGCGCGAGAAGGGGCTCGACCTGCCCGGCATATTGGGTTGAACGGCGTCCGCCTGCTCCGCGCGCGGGACCGGGTCGCGCGGCCGTGGAAGAATGGCGGCGGCGTCACGCGCGACGTCGCCGTCTTTGCAGAGGGTGCGGACGACAAGAGCTTCTTGTGGCGCGCGAGCGTTGCGACGATTGCGGCGGCAGGGCCTTTTTCGCAGTTTCCGGAGATCGACCGCACGTTGATGCTGCTGGATGGCGAATTGGTCATCAAGATCGGCGATGTAGCGCAGCGCTTGCGCCCCGGCTCCGCCGCGCTGCATTTTACCGGTGAAGAGATGGTGAGCGCCGCTCCGGTCGGCGAGGCCTGCACCGTCCTGAACATCATGGCACGGCGCGGGGCCTTTTCGGCCAAGCTCGATCGATGGCAGGCCGCACGGCCGACCTCGGCGGACTATTTGCTACTACTTGCCACCGGCACCGCCGGGGTCACGGTCGATGGGCGCCGGTTCGACCTCTCGGCGCTCGACGCGCTGCTGATTGAGGCACCTGCCAGCATTTCGCTATCGCTCGCCGGACCCGTTATCGCGGTCGAGCTGTTCGATCAGTTCGTCCAGTAGATATAGTCCTGCCCGTCCTTCCACGGCGCGTTCAGCGGCACATCGATGCGGATCGGCCCCTCGATCAGCCCCGGCCAGATCGGTTTCGCCATGCCCTTGTTCTGCGCCTCGATCATCGCGCGAAGCTGGGCGACGCGCTGCGGCTGCTGTGCCGACACATCGTGCCGCTCGGTCGGATCGGTGTCGAGGTCGTAGAGACGCGCCTTTTCGGGGCGCTTCGTCACCTGCAATTTCCAGTCGCCCATCCGCACCGCGCGATAATCGCCCGAGCGCCAATACATCGCGGTCCGCTTTGCGGGGCCGGCGAGGATATTCTCGCTGTCCATGACGCGGTCGGTCGGCAGCTTCGCCCCCGCCGCGGCGGCGATCGTTGCGAAGATGTCGAGATGGCCGGTCAGGTCGGCACGGATCGATCCGGGCGCGATATGCCCCGGCCAGCGCATGAACAGCGGGGTGCGGATGCCGCCCTCGAAGAAGGTCGCTTTCCACCCGCGATAGGGCGCGTTGAGGTCCGCTATCCCGTTATACCAGGCGCCGCCATTGTCGCTGGTGAAGATGACGAGCGTATTGTCGTCGATCCCGGCACGCTTGAGTTCCGCCATGACGTCGCCGATCCGCCGATCGAGTTGCGCGATCATCGCACCATAGACGCGCGTCTTGCGGTCTTTGATCTGCGGGAATTTCGCATAGTCTTCCTTCGTCGCCTGCAGCGGCGTGTGCGGCGCGTTGAAGGCGAGATACATAAAGAAGGGCCGATTCCGGTTCGCGTCGATCGCCTTGATCGCCTCGTCGGCGAAATAGTCGGTCATATGCCCCTTGACGTGAAAACGCTTGCTGCCGTTGAACGTCACCGCCGGGCGCAGATTGGCCCAGATGAAGCGGTCGATCGGGTCCCACGGCAGTTTCGCGTTGACCCCGTCGGGATCGTCGTCGTCCAGATATTTGGCGCCGCCCGCGAGCACCGCGAGGCTTTCGTCGAAGCCCTGGCGCTGCGGCTGCAGCTTCGGCGCCTCGCCAAGATGCCATTTGCCGATGTGCAGCGTGTGATAGCCCGCCGCTTTCACCGCCTCGGCGATCGTCACCTCGCTCGCAGGCACGCCCATGTCGGGATAATCGGGGATGTCGTCGGTGATAAGTTCCTTGTGGAAGATCGGTTTCAGCGGCCCGATGCCGCTGCCGTGGGTCAGATTCTCCGCGAACGCCACCGGCACCGCGGTATATTCGAAGCCGAACCGGGTCGGATAGCGCCCTGTCATCATCGCCGCGCGCGAGGGCGAGCAGGTCGCGTTGGCGGCATAGGCGGTGGTGAAGTTCAGCCCCTGATGCGCGATCGCATCGATATTAGGCGTCTGGACGATGCCGCCCGCAACCCCGCCGCCGTTGAGGCTGATGTCGTTCCAGCCCATGTCGTCGGCGACGATCAGGATGATGTTCGGCGGCCGCTTGGCCCCGGGCGGATTGGCGGCCGCCGTCGCGGGCCCCTGTTGCCAGGCGACCGGGCGATTCGGCTGCACCGGATCGCGCCAGTCCTGAAGCAGGCCGGGAAGCCGGTATTTATTCGCCTGAAAACCCCAATAGCCGCCCGCGCCGAGCAGCGCGAGGACGCCTAGCGCCACCCATCTCTTCTTCATGCCGTCCCCCCTGCGAAAGTCAGTATCATGATGTGAGCGAGCGCCGCGGCGAGCGCGAGCGTCAGGCCGACCGTGGCGCGCGGGCTCGCGTAAAAGGCGATCTGGCGCTGCGTCGGAAAGGAGAAGGTCGCCTCGATCCCCAGCGTCTTATTGAGATGCGCGGCGCGGAAACGCGGGTCCGCCGCCATGCGGACGAGGTCGCGGCGGCTGCGGTAGCGCATCGTCCCGGCGAGCGACCAGCCGGGGTCGGCGGGCGTGTTCCACGCATCGATATAACCGCCGACCTTGCGCCCGACGAACAGAGGATGGCCGCCGCGCGCGATCAGCCCGCGCACGAAAGGCTCCGAATAACGGCGCAGCCATTCGTGTCCCGCGCGCGTCTCACCGCTCGCCGGGTCGGTGACCGGGCCGGGGCGCGTGCGGACGAGATTGACCATCACGAACTCGCGCCCGTCGTCGGCCTCCAGAAAGGCGCGCAGCCGGTCGACGTCGTTCCCCGTCTCGGTCAGGCGCGGGCCGAGCGTCGCAAGAAAATCGTCGACCTCTTCGCGGCGCAACGGCCGGCGAACCCCGTCGTAGAAAAGGAGGAAGCCGAGCCAGAGCAGCAGCGCGCCGCCCCATATAACTCCCAAGGTCGCTGCCTGCCCGTCCATTGCCCCACCTGCCGGACCGTTGCCAATAAACTTATGACACTATATGTGTCATTATATCGATTGCGGCGCAAGATGGTTCGACACGGCCATTGACGCGCGGCGCAAGCTGGGCCAGCGGAGGAGCATGGAGGGGAAAGTGGCAGCCGGACCGGCCGAGGAAGGCACGCGGATCGACGGGCGGCGCGAGCGCGGCCGGTCGAGCCACAAGCGCATCGTCGCGGCGATGATGGACCTGATCGAGGGCGGCGACCTGATGCCGAGCGCGGCGCGCGTCGCCGAGGAGGCGGGCGTCGGCCTGCGCACCGTATTCCGCCATTTTGACGATATGGACTCGCTCTATCGCGAGATTTCGCGGATCGTCGCCGACCGCATCTGGCCGGTGATCACCGCGCCCTATGCCGACCCTGACTGGCGCGCCAATGTCCGCGACCTCACCCGCCGCCGCGCGCGGGTGTTCGAGACGATGCTGCCCTTCCGCCTCGCCGCCAACATCAAACGCTATCAGTCGCCCTTTCTGATGGGCCAATATGCGCAGGTCGTGACGATGGAACGCGACCTCGTGCTACGGCTGCTTCCTGCCGGAGTGCGCAGCGATCGCTATCAGGTCGAGGCGCTGTGCGCGGCGCTGTCGTTCCAGAACTGGCGCGCGATCCGGCAGGACCAGGGGCTGTCGGTCGAGGATGCTGCCGGGGTCGCCCTGCATATGGTCGAGGCGCTGATCGGCACTATCCACGGATAGAGCGGCTGCTCCCCCGCGAAGGCGGGGGTCCAGAGCGCATGAGGCCAAAGTTCGAGCAGTGATCCTCTGGGTCCCCGCCTTCGCTGGGACACATGCTCCTATCTGCGAGCCTTTGACCGCCGCCAAATCCACAACAGCGCAACCAACCCCACCAAAATCCCACCGAGCACCAGCCCCGCCTGGATCGCCCGTTTCTTCCCCTGCTGGCGCCAGGCATAGAGATTGATCTGCTCGTCGGCGGTATAGCCGGCGGGCATTTCAAGCACGCCATTGTCCTTGGCAAAGGCCGCATAGTCGGCGCGCATCGCCGCGAAACGGTCGGGCATCGCGGTCGCGAGATCCTTCGTCTCGCCCGGATCGGTCGCGATATCGTAGAGCCGCCACTGGCCGTCGCCGGTCGGCGGAAGGTTACGAACGAGCTTGTAATCGCCCCGGAACAGCGCCGCATTGCCCGACAGTTCGTAACCGATCGGCGTGTCGCCATGGACGCTGCCCACGCCGCCCGCGAGCATGGGGACGAGGCTGCGCCCGGCGAGCCGCTCGACCGGGCGGCCGTTCCAGGTGCCGTCCTGCCCCGCCACCCCCGCAAGGTCGAGCAATGTCGGCAATATGTCGGTAACATGCGCAAGGCCGCCGTTGATCGCGCCCGCGCGGACTTGCGGATGCCCCGGCCAGGCGATGATCAGCGGCGCGCGCAGCCCGCCCTCGGTCGCGCTGAACTTGTAGCCCGACAGCGGCGACGAGGCGGCGCTCGCCCAGCCGGGGCCGATCGCGCTGAAACTGCCGCGACGGCCGATGTTCGCGGTCGAGGTGTCATATTCCATCCCGAGGAACAGCCGGTTGCGCAGCCGGTTGTAGGGATCGGTCGGCTCGGCGCCATTGTCCGAGAGGAAGACGAAGATGGTGTTGTCGTAATCGCCGGTCGCCTTGAGATGCGCGACGAGCCGCCCAACCTCGCGGTCCATCGCGGTCGCCATCGCGCCATAGGCCTGCATCACGCGGATCGCCGCCGCGCGCTCCTCGGCATCGAGCTTCGCCCAGTCGGGGGTCGTCTTCATCGTCACCAGCGCGGTGCTCGCGGGCATGATGCCGAGCGCGACCGCGCGCTTCGCCCGCGCTTCGCGCAGCTTGGTCCAGCCCTCGCGATACATCGCCGAATAGCGCGCGATGTCGCTGTCGGGCGCCTGCACCGGAATATGGTTGGCAAGGAAATTGACCGACGCGAGGAAGGGCTTCCCGCTCGCGCGGTCGGCCTCGATATAGTCGATCATCTTCTGGACGACGAAGCGCGACGAATAATAATCGTTGGGCAGCGTCGCGGGCTTGCCATTCTCGGTCCAGGCGGCGGTGTCGTACATGCCCTCGATCGGCCGCTGCTCGAAATTGTCGGCACCGGCGTCGGCGAGGCTGAAGGCGCGGTCGTAGCCGCGCGCGCCGGGCAGCCGCTTCGCGTCGCTGCCGAGATGCCATTTGCCGGTCAGATAGGTGCGATAGCCCGCCGCCTTCAAAAGCTGCGCGATCGTCACGACGCGCAGGTTCATCACCGTGTCGTATCCGGGCTTGCCGCGATGCGCGTCGGGGATCGTCTCGGGCATGTTGCCGAGCCCGGCGCGGTGGTTCATCACCCCGCTCTGCAGCATCGCGCGCGTCGGCGAGCAGGAGCCCGCGACGTGGAAATTGGAAAAGCGCATCCCCGCCGCCGCGAGCGCGTCGATGTTCGGAGTCGCGATCTCGCTGCCGAACGACCCCACGTCGCTGAACCCCCAGTCGTCGGCGAGCAGAATGACGATATTGGGATGGTGCGGCGGCGCCGGGCTGGCTTTGGCCGGCGCCGCCGCAAGCAGGGTGAGCGCGACCAGGGCCCCACCACCCCGGACAAGGCGGCCGGCCCCCCAGCCGGTATGTCCGCGCATTGTCATCGCCTTTCCCCCCGCGAAAACTTATGGCACTCATTATGTCAAAATATCGCAAAGTCAATGCTCTTGGCAGGCCCCGCCTTTCCTGCTTGGACGGCAAGGAACCGAAAAAGGGAGAGCGAGATGAACCAACTGGTGCTGCGCGACGATGCCGACGGCATCGCGACGCTGACGCTGAACCGCCCCGACAAGCGCAACGCGCTGAACCTTGCGCTGTGGAGCGAACTCGACGCGCACGCCGACGCGATCGCCGCGGCGGGCGAGCGGATCGGCGCGGTGATCCTGCGCGCGGCGGGGCCGGTCTTCTGCGCCGGCAACGACCTCAAGGAACGCGGGCTCGAAGCGCCGCGGCCGCATTATCAGGCGTCGATCGTGACCAAGCTCGCCGAGCTGCCGCAACCGCTGATCGTTGCGGTGCAGGGCGGCTGCTTCACCGGCGGGCTGGAGCTGGCGCTGGCGGGCGACATCATCGTCGCAGGCGAAAGCGCGCGCTTCGCCGATACCCACGGCAAGTTCGGGCTGGTGCCGATCTGGGGCATGAGCCAGCGGCTGCCGCGCCGCGTCGGCGAGTGGAAGGCGCGCGAGATCAGCTTCACCGGCCTGCCCGTCGACGGGCGCGAGGCGGCGCGGATCGGGCTCGCCAATCAGTGCGTCGCCGACGCCGAGCTCGATGGGACGGCGCGGGCACTGGCCGAAGCGATCGCCGCCCAGTCGCGGCACAGCGTCTTCGCCTACAAGCGGCTCTACCGCGAGCAGGCCGACCTGCCGCTGGGGCCGGGGCTGGCGCACGAAGTGTTCAACAGCGCGGGCGTCGCGCCCGATTTCGCCGAGCGGGTGGCGAAGCAGTTTTAGGGGCGACTTGGTTCGACTATCTTCCTCGTCACCCCGGACTTGCTCCGGGGTCCCGCTTGTCACC
>NZ_JAOZVW010000093.1 GCF_025869345.1 Sphingopyxis sp. | reverse complement strand
CCAAGGGCGACGCCGCGGTCTTCTTCGTCCACCCGACGAGCTATTACAGCAAGGCGAGCTGGAACGCCCCGCTCGACGATGCCGACGCCAATTACCGCGCCAAATTGTTCATGCAGGGCATGGCGAGCGCCTTCGGCGACGCAGGTGAAGTCTGGGCGCCGCGCTACCGCCAGGCGACCCTCGGCGCCTTCCTGGCCGAGGATCGCGTCACCGCGGGCAAGGCGATCGACGCCGCCTATCGCGACGTCGAGCAGGCGTTCGACGCCTTCGTCGCCGCGGTCCCGAAGAACAAGCCGATCATCCTCGCGGGGCACAGCCAGGGCGCGCTGCATATCGAGATGCTGATCAAGAACCGGATCGCAGGCACCCCGCTCGCGAAACGGATCGTCGCGGCCTATGTGATCGGCTGGCCGATCAGCCTCGACACCGACATGGAGGCGCTCGGCCTTCCCGCCTGTCAGACGCCCGAACAGAAGGGCTGCATCCTGAGCTGGGCGACCTTTGCCGAGCCCGCCGACACCTCGATGGTCACCGGCGCCTATGACGGCACGATCGGCTTCGACGGCCGCCCGCGCGCGGGGACGCGGATGCTCTGCACCAATCCGCTCACCGGCATTCCCGACACCGCCGCCGGTCCCGACGCCAATATCGGCACGCTGAAGCCGAGCGCGGGCTTCAAGGCGGGAACGCTGATCGCGGGCAAGGTCGGCGCCCAGTGCGACGCCGACCGCGGCTTCCTGCTGATCGGCGACGCCGACGCGGCGAAGAATTACGTCGTCGCGGGCTATGTCCTGCCGGGCAATAATTACCACGTCTACGACATCACCCTTTTCTGGGCGAACGTCCGCGCCGACGCGCTACGGCGGCTGGCGACCTATGAAGGCAAGCCCTCGCCGGTGCCGCCCCCGGCGGTGCCCGTAACGGCCCCCGTCGAGACTATTCCGGCGACGCCCAAATCCTGATTCCGTTCGTGGGGGGGGGGGGGGGGGGACACCCCGCGGGGGGGGGCGGGGGGGGGGGGGTG
>NZ_JAOZVW010000092.1 GCF_025869345.1 Sphingopyxis sp. | reverse complement strand
GTCCCGCTCAGCGACGGTGGAAAGCGGGACCCCGGATCAAGTCCGGGGTGACGAAACAAAGAAGCGTGAGTCTTGCACCGCGCTGCAACCTCCGCCAAAGCGCCTCCCCATGCGCATCGCCTTCATGGGAACGCCGCCCTTTGCGGTGCCGACGCTCGCCGCGCTTCACGCGGCGGGGCACGAGATCGCCGCCGTCTACACCCAGCCGCCGCGCCCGGCGCAGCGCGGCAAGAAAGTGCAGCAAAGCGCGGTGCATATTTGGGCCGACGCGCACGCCCTGCCCGCCCGCACCCCGAAGAGCCTGAAATCCGCCGAGGAGCAGGCGGAGTTCGCCGCGCTGAACCTCGATGTCGCCGTGGTCGCGGCCTACGGCCTGATCCTGCCGCAGGCGGTGCTCGATGCGCCGCGCACGGGGTGTCTCAACGTCCATGGCTCGATCCTGCCGCGCTGGCGCGGCGCGGCGCCGGTGCAGCGCGCGATCCTGGCGGGTGATTCCGAGACCGGCGTGACGATCATGCAGATGGACGCCGGGCTCGACACCGGCGCGATGCGGCTGGTCGAGACGACCCCGGTCGCGGGCAAGAGCGCGGGCGCGCTCACCGGCGAACTCGCCGAAATGGGCGCGCGGATGATGGTGACGGTGCTGAGCGACCTTTCCGCCTTCGCGCCCGTGCCGCAGCCGGACGCGGGCGTCACTTATGCCGCGAAGATCGACAAGAGCGAGGCGCGGCTCGATTTCCTGACCAGCGCGGTGCAGGTCGAACGCCAGATCCGCGCCTTCGACCCGATGCCGGGCGCCTTCTTCGAGCTGGACGGCGAGCGCTACAAGATATTGGCTGCCGAGGTCGTCCACCCGGCGGAGACGGTCGCGGGGGCGGCGCCGGGAGTGACGCTCGACGACGCGCTGACGATCGCCTGCAACCCCGGCGCGATCCGCGCGACACGGGTGCAACGCGCAGGCAAACCCGCGATGGATGCCGCCGAACTGCTGCGCGGGCGGGCGATTCCGAAAGGAACGCGGCTCGCATGACGCTCCCCTCCTCCCCTCCTCGTCACCCCGGACTTGATCCGGGGTCCCGCT
>NZ_JAOZVW010000091.1 GCF_025869345.1 Sphingopyxis sp. | reverse complement strand
CGAAGGTCGAGGAAACGACCTCGCCCTTCACGCTGCGCTGCATGTCGGTGACTTCCTCCGGACGTTCGTCGACGAGAAGGACGATGAGGTAGACCTCGGGGTGATTGTCGGTGATCGCCTTGGCGATATTCTGGAGCAGCACGGTCTTGCCGGTGCGCGGCGGCGCGACGATCAGCGCGCGCTGGCCCTTGCCCTGCGGGCTGACGAGGTCGATGACTCGCGCCGACTTGTCCTTCACGGTCGGGTCGACGGTGTCGAGCGACAGCTTCTGGTTCGGATAGAGCGGGGTGAGGTTGTCGAAATTGACGCGGTGGCGCACCGCCTCGGGATCGTCGAAATTGACGCTGATCAGCTTGGTCAGCGCGAAATAGCGTTCGCCGTCGCGCGGGGCGCGAATTTCGCCCTCGACGGTGTCGCCGGTGCGCAAGCCATATTTGCGGACCTGGTTCGGCGAGACATAGATGTCGTCGGGCCCCGCGAGATAATTGGCTTCAGACGAGCGGAGGAAGCCGAAGCTGTCGGGCAGGACTTCGATCGTCCCCGACCCGATGATTTCCTCGCCCTCTTCGGCGAGTTCCTTGAGGATCGAGAACATCAGATCCTGCTTGCGCAGCGTCGAGGCGCCCTCGACGCCCAGTTCCTCGGCCATTTCGACGAGCTGGGCGGGCGATTTGGTCTTGAGTTCTTTAAGATGCATGGATGGATTCCAAGATGAGATTCAGGAGAAATAATCTTTGTTTTCAGTGCATCCGCAGGGATGCCTATCCGGCCGGGGGACGGCCGTTCGCGATAGTATCGGCGCGGGAAGCGCCGCCCGCGCGGGAAGCGGGGTTGATCGGCCCCTATAACCCGCTTTTGCGCAAGTCAATCGCGGCTGCGCCGGGGCGGCGGCTCAGAACGGCCGCACGATCACCAGAACGACGATGATCGCCGCGGCGATCCCCGGCACCTCGTTGAGGAGGCGCAGTTTTTTCTCGGTCAGCGGGCGCTCGCCACGGCGCAATTTCTTGAAATAGCCGATCAGCCAGCCGTGATAGGCCGAGAGCAGGATGACGAGCAGCAATTTGCCGTGGAACCAGCCCTCGCGCCAAACATCGCCGTTGAAGGCGAGCATCAGCCCGAACACCCAGACGAGGATGAGCGATGGATTGAGGATGATCTTGCGCAGACGATCCTCGCGCTCGATCCACTTTTTATCCTCGTCCGATCCGACCGCGCACTGGTGGTGATAGACGAAGAAACGCGGCATCATGAACAGCCCCGCCATCAGGAAGATGACGAAAATCACGTGCGCGGCTTTGACCCAAAGCATCGTTACCCCCAGAAAACCTGCCATAAGTCCCGCCTACCCACGGACGCGCCGGATCAGATGTTCGACATGGGCTATGGGCGTGTCGGGCACGATGCCATGGCCGAGATTGAAGATATGGGGGCGATCGGGGAAAGCCGCAAGGATGCGGTCGATCGCGGCGTCGAGCACATCACCCCCCGCGACGAGCGCGAGCGGGTCGAGATTGCCCTGCACCGGCAGATGCGCGGGCAGCGTCGCGTCGGCCCAGGCCGGATCGACCGTCTCGTCGAGACCGATCGCATCGACGCCGGTCTCGTTCGCATAGGAGGCGAGCTTGCCGCCCGCGCCCTTCGGAAAGCCGATGATCGGCGTGTCGGGATGGAGCGCCTTCAGCCGGCGCACGATCTCGGCATTGGGCGCGATAACCCAGCGCTCGAACTGCGAAGGCGAAAGGCTGCCCGCCCAACTGTCGAAAAGCTGGACCGCCTCGACGCCCTGTTCGATCTGGCCGGACAGATAGGTGACGCTCAAATCGACGATCGCCTCGACGATCGCGCCGAACGCCGCCGGATCGCCGAACGCCATCCGCCGCGCCGCGGCCTGGTCCTTCGACCCCTGCCCCGCCACCATATAGGTCGCGACGGTCCACGGGCTGCCGGCAAAGCCGAGGAAGGTCGTTCCGGGGGGCAGCGCCCCCGCCACACGCGCGACGGTGCGATACACCGGATCGAGCCGCTGCGGCATCGCCGCGAGCGACGCCAGCGTGGTATCGACGAGCGGCGGCGCGAGCCGCGGTCCCTCACCCGCCTCGAACCATAGGTCCTGCCCGAGCGCGTGCGGGACGACGAGAATGTCGGAAAAGAGGATCGCGCCGTCGAAGCCGAAGCGGCGGATCGGCTGCAAAGTGACCTCGGCGGCGGCTTCGCTGTCGTAGCAGAGTTCGAGGAAGCCGCCCTTGGTTTCCCGGAGCGCACGATATTCGGGGAGATAGCGCCCGGCCTGGCGCATCAGCCACAGCGCGGGCCGCTCCTGCCGCACCCCGCGCAGCGTTGCCAGCAAGCTCTTCGACGACGCCTTCACGCGGTCCCTCTTTCTCTCTTCATATATATTTAAAGATGATTGTGGTGGTTTGTTGGTCGGCGGATTGCGGGGCTTTAGGCGCGGGCGCCTCTTTTGCCAACATATTGACTCTGCGCGTCACGGGTAACGTCACGGAGTCGCCAGCGGCTTTCCTCCTAATTCACAGCCTGTGGATAAATTCCATCCCTTGTGGACAAGGGGTGGAGCGGAATCGGCAGCGTCGGGGATGAATCCCGTGTGCCGATCTTGTCCCGGCGGTTATGCCGAGGCTTATCCACAGGGCCGTTTGGGGAGCGATGCGAGCAAAGCCCGGCTTGCCTTTTCCTTCGCCGCTGCGAAATATGGGCCATGGACCGGCTCCACCTGCACCTCATATCCGATTCCACCGGCGAAACGCTCGAAAATATCGCCAAGGCGGCGATCGCGCAGTTCGACGATGTCGAGGTCGTGCGCCATTTCTGGCCGATGGTGCGATCCGAATCGCATCTCGACCGGATCATCGCCGAAGTGCAGGCCAGCCCCGGCATGATCCTGTTCACCCTGGTCAACGGCGAGCTGCGCGCCAGCCTCGAGCGGCGCGCGCAGGCGCAGGGCCTGCCGCTCGTCCCCGCGCTCGACGCGGTCACCGACGCACTGTCGCGGATGCTGGGACAGGAAGCGAAGGCGCGCCCCGGCCGCCAGCATGTGCTCGATGCCGCCTATTTCGCGCGGGTCGAGGCGATTCAATTCACCGTCGCGCACGACGACGGCATCGGGTGGGAGAATTGGGAGCAGGCCGACATCTTGCTCGCGGGCGTATCGCGCACCTCGAAAACCCCGACGAGCATCTATCTCGCCAATCGCGGCTACAAGACCGCGAACATCCCGATCGTTCCCGAATCGCCGCCGCCCGACGCGCTCTACAATCTGAAACGCCCGCTCGTCGTCGGGCTGACGACCGGGCTCGACCGGCTGGTGCAGGTGCGGCGCAACCGCCTCCTCTCGCTCAATCAGGCGCCCGAAACCGCCTATGTCGACGACGAAAGGGTCAAGGCCGAGATCGCCTATGCCCGGCGCATGTTCGCCGACAACGGCTGGCCGGTGATCGACGTGACGCGCCGCTCGATCGAGGAGACCGCCGCCGCGGTGATCAAGCTGGTCGAGGATCGCGGCACGGCATGACCCAGCTTCTTCTCGCCTCGCAGAGCAGCGGCCGCGCCGCGATGCTCCGCGCCGCCGGGCTGAGTTTCGAGACGACGGCGGCGCATGTCGACGAGGAAGCGCTGACCGCTTCGCTCGTCGCGGCGGGACAGACCGCGCGCAACATCGCGGACGCGCTCGCCGAAGCGAAGGCGGTCAAGATTTCGTCGCGCCTTCCCGGCGTTACGGTGATCGGCGCCGATACCACGCTGGCGCTCGACGACGGGTCGATGCTGACGAAACCCGTGGACCCCGAAGAGGCGGCCGATCATCTCCGGCGCATGGCCGGAACGCGGCACCGCCTGTTCAGCGCCGCGGTCGCCGCGCGCGCCGGCGCGCCGGTGTGGCGCGCGGTGGGCGAGGCAAGGCTGTGGATGCGCCCCTTGCCGGACGCCTTCATCGCCGACTATGTCGCGCGCCACTGGGACAGCATCCGCTGGACCGTCGGCTGCTACGAGATAGAGGGGGCGGGCGTGCAACTATTCGACCGGGTCGAGGGCGATCCCTGGACGATCATCGGTATGCCGATGCTGCCGCTGATGGCGTGGCTGCGCGCGACCGGGCTGGCCCCGGCATGAGCGCGCCCTATGCGGAAGTGATCGGCGACCCGATCGCGCAATCGAAATCGCCGCTGATCCACGGCTTCTGGCTGAAGGCGCTCGGGCTTCCCGGCGATTACCGCCGCCGGCATGTAACCCCCGACGATCTGGCCGCCTATATCGCCGAGCGCCGTGCCGACGCCGGCTGGCGCGGCTGCAACGTGACCATCCCGCACAAGGTCGCGGTGATGGATCTCGTCGACGATCCCGGCAATATCCGCGGCACCATCGGCGCGATGAACACGATCGTGCGCCAGCCCGACGGCGCGCTGATCGGCACCAACACCGACGCCGCGGGCTTTTATGCGCCGCTCGCCGAGCTCGACCTCGAAGGCGCGCCTGTCGCCGTCGTCGGCGCGGGCGGCGCCGCGCGGGCGGTGCTGTTCGCGCTCGCCCGCGCGGGCGTGGGGCCCGTGACGATCCTGAACCGCTCGCCGCTGAAAGCGATGGGGCTGCTCGCGACCTTCGGGCTGAAGGGCGAGGTTGCTCCGCTCGACGCCGCGCTGCCGCCGGTGTCGCTGCTCGTCAACAGTAGCAGCCTCGGCATGACCGGCCAGCCGCCGCTCGACCTCGACCTGGCGCCGCTTCCCGAAGACGCCATCGTCTACGACCTCGTTTATGCGCCGCTCCAGACCCGCCTGTTGAAGGCCGCCGCGGCGCGCGGGCTCGACACCGTCGATGGGCTCGACATGCTGATCGGTCAGGCCGCGCTCGCCTTCGAACTGTTCTTCGGTGCGCCGCCCCCCGAGGGCCGCGACGAGGAATTGCGCGCGCTGCTGACCGCATGACGCATCACCCGCGCCCCGCCTCGCGGCTCCGCCGTCCGTTCATCCTCGGCCTCACTGGCTCGATCGGCATGGGCAAGTCGACTGCGGCGACGATGTTCGAGCGCGAAGGCATTCCCGTCTTCGACGCCGATGCCGAAGTGCATCGGCTGCAAGGAGCCGGCGGCGCCCTGGTCGCCGCGATCGAGGCGCGCTTTCCCGGCACCACCGGGTCGGCCGGCGTCGACCGGCAGAAACTCGGCGCGCGGGTGCTCGGCAACACCCACGAACTCGCCGCGCTCGAGGCGATCATTCATCCGGCGGTCGGCAAGGCGCAGAAACGCTTTCTCGCGCGTCACCGCGCCCGCGACCTGATCGTTCTCGACATTCCGCTGCTCTTCGAAAAGGGCGGCTGGCGCCGCGTCGGCGCGATCGCCGTCGTCTCCGCGCCGGCGTGGATGCAGCGAAAGCGCGTGATGCGCCGCCCCGGAATGACCGCCGCCAAGCTGAAGGCGATCCGGCGCCTTCAGGTGCCCGACCGCGTCAAGCGCGCGCGCGCCGATTTCGTGATCGAAACGGGCCGCCCCAAAAGCGAGACGCACCGTCAGATCCGCGCCATCGCCTCTTGTTTCCGCGCCCGATAGGGGCAATATTGATTCGAAGATGCGTGAGATAATCTTCGATACGGAAACTACGGGACTCGACCCCAGAGCGGGGCACAGGTTGGTCGAAATCGGCTGCATCGAACTGATCGACCGCCGCGAATCGGGCCGGACCTTTCACGCCTATTTTCATCCCGAACGCGACATGCCGGCCGAGGCCGAGGCGGTGCATGGCCTGTCGATCCAGTTCCTGTCCGACAAGCCGCTGTTTGCGACCCGCGTCGACGATCTGATCGACTTTCTCGGCGACGCGCCGATGGTCGCGCACAATGCCGCCTTCGACTTCGGCTTCATCAATGCCGAGCTCGCGCGCGCCGGACGTCCCGCGCTCGACATGGGCCGCATGTGCTGCACCGTGCAGATGGCGCGCAAGCTCCATCCGGGCGCCAAGCACAGCCTCGACGCGCTCTGCACGCGCTACGGCATCGACCGCAGCCACCGCGTCAAGCATGGCGCGCTGCTCGATGCCGAACTGCTCGCGCATCTCTATATCGAAATGACCGGCGGGCGGCAGATCGGCCTTGGTCTTGCGGCGGAAGCCGCGCCGGCCGGGCACGCCGCCGCCGATCCCGTTCGCGCCGCCGCGCCGCCGCGCGCCTTTCGCGAACCGCGCGCCCATGCTGCCAGCGCGGCCGAACTGGCGCGCCATGCCGAATTCGTCGCCAAGCTCACTGGACCGCTGTGGCACGATAGTCCGTGACGGTGGCCCCGGCCGCCGCCGCGATTCTGGAAGGAGAAGAAAAATGGAAATCCGCGTCTCTGGACACCAGATCGAAACCGGCGAAGCGCTGCAGGCGCGCGTGTCGGACCGGATGAACGCGATTGCCGACAAATATTTCTCCCGCGCGCTCGGCGCACACGCAACCTTCGGCAAAGGGCCGCACGACAGTTTTCAGTGCGACATCGTCGCGCATGTGATGCAGGGGCTCGTGCTCAAGGGGCATGGTCAGGCGCAGGACGCACACGTCGCTTTCGAAGCCGCCGCCGAGCGTATCGAAAAACAGCTTCGACGCTATATGCGACGATTGAAGGACCGCGGGAACCTCAACGGCCAATCCGCCGCGTCGATCGACGATTTCGTGGAAAATGCGAGCTATGTCGTGTTCGACGGCGGCGCCGAGGAGGATGAGGCCGGCGACGCCCCGGCGATCATCGCCGAAACGCGCGTCGATATCCCGACCAGCAGCGTGTCCGACGCGGTGATGATGCTCGACCTTCGCAACACCAACGCGCTCTTGTTCGTCAACAGCAAGACCGGGTCGCACAATATGGTCTATCGCCGCGACGATGGTACGATCGGCTGGGTCGAGCCGCGCCAGGGATAGAAGCTCCGGACAATAGGACTGGATTTTCTCCGCCATCCGGCCTAAGGGCCGCGCCCATTGATACCCGGATGGCGGGGCCTGCCACACGACCGATCCCACGATCGTTTGCCAACAGGATGAACCGGGCGGCGCCCGGCGGATATGATTTGACCAAAGCGATGAACCTATCTTCCCTTCTCTACCCCGCGACCGTGCGCGCGCATGTCCAGCTCGATTCGAAAAAGGCGCTGTTCCCGCTCGTCGGTGATCTTGCCGCGCGCTCGCTCGGCCTCGACGCCGGCGAAGTCAGCGAAGCCTTGCTCGAGCGCGAGCGCCTCGGCTCGACCGGCTTCGGCCGCGGTATCGCGCTTCCGCACGCGAAGATGGCGGACCTCACCGGGGTGCGCGGCCTGTTCCTGCAACTGGCCCGCCCGATCGATTTCCAGGCGGTCGACGGCCTGCCGGTCGACCTGCTGTTCGTGCTGCTGTCGCCGCTCGACGCGGGCGCCGATCATCTGAAGGCGCTCGCCGGCGTTTCGCGGATGCTCCGCAACGACAGCATCGCCGAACGGCTGCGCGGCGCGAAAAGCGACGAGGCGCTCTATGCGATGCTCGTCGACGCCGAAACGCGCGACGCGGCCTAGGGTCTGGCCCCGCACTTTTCGGGTCCGAGGTTTGAAGCGATTTTGCTCAGGGCGAGGAGGCAAGGCGAAGGAATATGTCGATATTTCAAGACTTGCCGACGAAGTCCTGGGCAAAATCGATCAAATCCCGCAGGGACGCCGAAATGGCTTCGATCTCGGGTCCGTGCGGCCTTGCGGGTAGCGAT
>NZ_JAOZVW010000090.1 GCF_025869345.1 Sphingopyxis sp. | reverse complement strand
ATTCTCTCAGCGCCGGATGAATGGATCCCGGATCAAGTCCGGGATGACGAGAGTTGCAAGCGGCAGGTGAACGACAGCCTTCATCCCTTACCCTCGTCATTCCCGCTTTCGCGGGAATGACGAAGAGGGGGAATGTCGACTTTCACCTCAAGCAAATCCTCATCAACCCATTTGCCATAGCCGTATTGCCCGTGTAATACGGACCCGCGCGCATGTTCGATTTCCTGAAATCCAGAGCCTCCGTTCCGCCACCGCCACCCGAAATGCCGGGTGGTCCGTATCCCGACGCCTTTGCGCCGGTCGCCCCGCCGCCGCCCGCGCCCGAAAGCCGCTTTCGCAAATGGACGCGCCGCCTCTCGCGCGGTTTCGCCATCTTTGCCGTCGCCTTCATCCTCCTCGTCGGCTGGCTCGCGCTCACCGCGCCCCTGTCCAAATCGCTGCAACCGATCGCGCCGCCGGAGATCACCCTGCTCGCCGCCGACGGCACCCCGATCGCGCGCATGGGGGCGATCGTCGATGCGCCGGTCGATGTCGCGAAGCTGCCGAAGCATGTCCCCGGCGCCTTCATCGCGATCGAGGACCGCCGCTTCTACAGCCATTGGGGCGTCGACCCGCGCAGCGTCGCGCGCGCCGTCTGGGCGAATCTGACCGGCGGCCGCAAGCAGGGCGGCAGCACGATCACCCAGCAGCTCGCCAAATTCACCTTCCTGACCCCGAAGAAAACTCTCGGGCGCAAGGCGCGCGAGGCGCTGATCGCCTTCTGGCTCGAAGCGTGGCTGACCAAGGACGAGATTCTCGAACGCTATCTTTCCAACGCCTATTTCGGCGACAACACTTATGGCCTGCGCGCCGCCTCGCTCCATTATTTCTCGCGCCAGCCCGAGGAATTGACCCCGGCGCAGGCGGCGATGCTCGCGGGGCTGGTCCAGGCGCCCTCGCGCCTTGCGCCGACGAAGAATCCCGATCTGGCGGAAAAGCGGATGAAACTGGTTGTCGCCGCGATGGCCGACACGGGCTATCTGACCGCCGCCGAGGCCAGGGCGCTCCGCGCTCCGCGCATCGACGTGCGCAGCCGCAACACGCTGCCCACCGGCACCTATTTCGCCGACTGGGCGCTGCCCGAGGCGCGCCAGCTCAGCGACGTCGGCTATTCGCGCCAGACGATCCGCACCACGCTCGACGCGCGGCTGCAGGGGATCGCGCGCCGCGTCACCGCGCGCGCCGGGCTTGGCAAGGCACAGGTCGCGATGGTCGCGATGCGCCCGAACGGAGAGGTCGTGGCGATGGTCGGCGGCCGCGACTATGCCGCCTCGCCTTTCAACCGCGTGACGCAGGCGCGGCGCCAGCCGGGATCGACCTTCAAATTGTTCGTCTATCTCGCCGCGCTGGAGGATGGGAAGACGCCGGACGATACGATCGACAACCGCCCGATCGACACCGGCGCCTATCAGCCCAAGAACGCCGGCGGCGCCTATTCGGACACGATCACCCTCGAAGATGCCTTTGCGGCCTCGAGCAATGTCGCCGCGGTGCGGTTGTTCCGCGAGGTCGGCGACGACAAGGTGATCCGCATGGCGCGCGACCTCGGCGTCACCGCGCCGCTCGCGAAGGGCGACCCCAGCCTTGCGCTCGGCACGTCGAGCATGACCTTGCTCGAACTCACCGCCGCTTATGCCGCGGTTGCCGCGAACAGCTATCCGGTCGTCCCGCACGCCTTTACGGAAGAGGAGCCGGGCTGGTTCGCGCGCTGGGTGTGGGGACCCGACCATTTCTCGTCGCGCGTCCACGACGATATGGAGCAGATGCTGCGCGCCGCGGTCAATCGCGGCACCGGCCGCGCCGCGCGGCTGCCGCAGGCGAATTTCGGCAAGACCGGCACCACCCAGGACAGCCGCGACGCGCTGTTCGTCGGCTATGCCAATGGGCTGGTCGTCGGCGTCTGGATCGGCAACGACGACAATAGCCCGCTCCACGGCGCCGCGGGCGGCGGCCTCCCGGCGCGCATCTGGCGCGATTTCATGCTGCAGGCGAGCGGCCGTGCCGCCGCCCCGGCGCGGAAGGCGTGGCCGGCGGCCGACCCGGGCGGGCCGGTGCAGCCGCTCGACATTCCCGATATTCCGGACGTGCCGATCGCCGACAAGACCAGCGTCGGGGTCAAGGACGGCAATGCGGTGATCAGCACCGAGATCGGCGGCACGAAAATCGACCTCAAGCTGCCGATCGGCGACCGGACGCCGGTGCCGCCGCCGCAGCCCCAACCTGCTCCGCAATAGAATGCGCGCCGCGGGGATGACAGGGACTATCCTTTCGCAACGCGTCCCCCTGAACTTGTTTGGTGATTATCCCTTTCCCATCCGTATCCGTCATTGCGAGCGAAGCGAAGCAATCCAGAGCGGTTTACGCAAGCTCTGGATTGCTTCGCTTCGCTCGCAATGACGATGAACGGAGCATCTACGGATGCGAAAGGGATAACCATCAACTTGTTTCAGGGTCCATGGCCGGTCCTCCCGGTCTCCGCAGGTTTGGAAGGCGAAAGCCGGGTCATGGATGCCGAAACAAGTTCAGCATGACGAAGGAAAGCAAAGCGGCATTGCTTTTCGCTGTCCTACATTGTCCGGCCGCATTAGCGTGGCGGGCATGATGCTGTTCTACGCCGCCGATCCGACTCCGCCATCGCCCCCGAAACACCCCACGGGTATTATTATACCGAAGGGGAATGACAAGTTTGACAACTTCCGCCGATGCTGAGCGTCGAAACCCACGAAGCGAGCCCCTGGCCCGATGCGCTCGACTGGGAAGCGCGCGCCGCCGAGGCGGCCGCCGCGGCGCTCGCGCTGACGCCGTGGGCGGGGCTTGCCGACGCCGCGCCGCTCGTCGAGGTCGCGGTGCGCCTGACCGACGATGCCGAGGTTCACGCGCTCAACCGTGATTTCCGGGGCAAGGACAAGCCGACCAACGTGCTTTCCTTTCCGCAGGTGCAGGCCGACCTGCTCGACACGCTCAGCAACAGCGACGATGGCGAAATCCTCCTCGGCGACATCGTCCTCGCCCGCGAAACCTGCGCGCGGGAGGCGGCGGAGAAGGAGATTTCGATTGCGGACCATGCGACGCACCTGATCGTCCACGGCACGCTCCATCTCGTCGGCTACGACCATATGGACGATGCGAGCGCGGCGGCGATGGAGGCGCTGGAGGTGAAAGCGCTTGCATCGCTGGGCATCGCCAATCCATATGACGGTCAGGATTAACAGGGGAACAGACGCCATCATGCCCGACGACCGGGACTCTTCGAGCCGATCGGAAGACGACAGTAGATCCGGCCTGCTGGCCGGACTCAAGGCATTGCTCTTCGGCGGCGACAAGGAGCCGTCGCTCCGCGAACAGATCGAGGAGGTCATCGACGAGGCCGAGGAAGAGGGCGAGGAGCGCCGCGGCGGCGCCAGCGCGGTCGGCGACCTGTCGCCGATCGAGCGCAAGATGGTCCGCAACCTCCTGCATTTCGGCGAGCAGACCGTCGACGACGTCGCGGTGCCGCGCGGCGAGATCGTTGCCATCCCCGAAAGCGCGAGCTTCGAGGAGGTCGTCGCGCTGTTCGCCGACGCCGGGCACAGCCGCCTGCCGGTCTATCGCGAGACGCTCGACGAGGTCGTCGGCATGATCCACGTCAAGGACGTGTTCGCGGTGCTCGCGGCGGGGCAGGCGCCGCCGCCCTTGCTCGACCTGATCCGCCAGCCGCTCTACGTTCCGCAGTCGATGGATGTGCTCGACCTGCTCGCCGAGATGCGCGCGAAGCGCACCCATCTTGCGATCGTGATCGACGAATATTCGGGCACCGAAGGCCTCGTCACCTTCGAGGATCTGGTCGAGGAAATCGTCGGCGAGGTCGAGGACGAGCATGACGACGAGCCGACCGCGCTGTTCGTGCCGGGCGAGAACGGCTGCTGGGAAGCCGACGCACGCGCCGAACTCGACGACATCGGCGAAGCGATCGACCCGCGGCTCGCCGAGGTCGAGGAGGATGTCGACACGCTTGGCGGGCTTTCCGCGGTGCTCGCGGGCCATGTCCCCGAGGTCGGCGAAATCCTCCACCACCCGAGCGGCTGGCGCATCGAGGTGACCGAGGCCGACGAGAGGCGCGTCCATCATCTGCGGCTGCATCCGCCGGTCGAGATCGACCCGGAGGCGCCGCTGGACCGGCCCGACGACTTTTGACCAACCTCGTCATTGCGAGGAGCCGAAGGCGACGCGGCAATCCAGAGCGTGTGTAGACCGCCCTGGATTGCTTCGCTCCGCTCGCAATGACGAGGTTCATTGTCGTGAAGTCGTCTCCCCGCCCCCGATTGCCTTTGCCCCGCCAAGCGACTAGCGGAAGGCGGATGGAAGTTTCGGACCTTCGCATCGCCCTGTTCAGCGGCAATTACAACATGACGACCGACGGCGCGAACAAGGCGCTCAACCGGCTCGTCGGCTATCTGCTGGCTGAGGGCGCGGCGGTGCGCGTCTATTCGCCGACCGTCGACGATCCCGATTTCGCGCCGACCGGCGACCTGATCAGCGTGCCGTCGATGGCGATCCCCAATCGCCCCGAATATCGCATTCCGCTCCATTTCTCGTCGCGGGTGCGGCAGGATATCGCGCAGTTCGCGCCGAACATCCTCCACATCTCCAGCCCCGACCGCGTGTCGCGGCAGGCGGCGGCGTGGGCGCGGCGGCGCCATATCCCGGTCGCCTGCTCGGTGCATACACGCTTCGAGACCTATTTCCGCTATTACAACCTCTCCTTCCTCGAACCGATCGTCGTCGCGTGGCTGCGCCGGCTCTATCGCCGCTGCGACGCGCTGATCGCGCCGTCCGAGAGCTTCGCGCAGGTGCTGCGGCAGCAGCGGATGAATTACGACATCGGTATCTGGACCCGCGGCGTCGAGCGCGACGTCTTCAGCCCCGGCCGCCGCGACATGAGCTGGCGGCGAAGCTGGGGGATCGCCGACGATGCGCCGGTCATCGCCTTCCTCGGCCGCCTGGTGATGGAAAAGGGGCTCGACGTCTTCGCCGACACGATCGACCAGCTTCAGCGCCGCAAGGTGCCGCATCAGGTCGTGGTGATCGGCGAAGGGCCCGCCGGCGACTGGTTCGAATCGCGCCTGCCGCAGGCGAAGTTCGTCGGCTTTCAGGGTGGCGAGAATCTCGCCCGCGCGCTCGCCTCATGCGACATCTTCTTCAACCCCTCGGTCACCGAAACCTTCGGCAATGTCACATTGGAGGCGATGGCGTGCGGGCTGCCCGTGGTCGCCGCGCGCGCCACCGGCAGCGCGAGCATCGTCAAGCATGGGCAGACCGGCTACCTCGTCTCGCCGGGGGCGATCAGCCTCTTCGCCGACGATCTCGAGCGCTATTGCCGCGACGCCGACCTGCGCGCGGCGCATGGCGCGGCCGCCCGCGCCGAAAGCGGCGCCTACCAATGGGATGCGATCAACCAGTCGGTTGCCGAGACCTATTTGCGGCTGATCCGGCAGAAACAGCGGCGCGGTTAGATGGCCCGGCCCACAAGATTCGTCATTGCGAGCGCAGCGAAGCAATCCAGAGTGTGCGTAAACCGCTCTGGATTGCTTCGCTGCGCTCGCAATGACGCGGTGGGTCTATTTGAAGTCGTGAGAGGCTAGCATGGCGGATGATCTGTTCGCCGATCAGGAGCCGCCGGCTCCCGTCCCATCCGGCGATGGGCCGCTCGCCGAACGGCTGCGGCCGAAGACGCTGTCCGACGTCGTCGGGCAGGAGCATCTGACCGGTCCCGACGGCGCGATCGGCCGCATGGTTGCGGCGGGGCAGCTTTCGTCGATCATCCTCTGGGGCCCGCCGGGCACGGGCAAAACGACGATCGCGCGCTTGCTCGCCGAAGCGGTCGGCCTGCGCTTCGCGCCGCTGTCGGCGGTGTTTTCGGGGGTTGCCGATCTCAAGAAAGCGTTCGCCGATGCCGAAAAGATGGCCGCGGCGGGCCAGCGCACCTTGCTGTTCGTCGACGAGATTCATCGCTTCAACCGCGCTCAGCAGGACGGCTTCCTGCCGTTCGTCGAGCGCGGCACCGTCGTCCTCGTCGGCGCGACGACCGAGAATCCCAGCTTCGCGCTCAACGCCGCGCTGCTCAGCCGGGCGCAGGTGCTGGTGCTCCATCGCCTCGGCGAGGCGGCGCTCGGCATGTTGATCGAGCGCGCCGAGGCCGACATCGGTCAGCGCCTGCCGGTCACCGCCGAAGCGCGCGCCGCGCTGATCGCGAGTGCCGACGGCGACGGGCGCTTCCTGCTCAATCAGGTCGAGACGCTGTTTTCGGTGACGATCGAAAAGCCGCTCGACCCCGGCGAACTCGCGGGGTTCCTGCATCGCCGTATGCCGGTCTATGACAAGGACCGCGACGGCCATTACAATCTCATCTCGGCGCTCCACAAGGCGATGCGCGGGTCGGACCCGCAGGCGTCGCTCTACTGGCTGGCTCGGATGCTCGTCGCGGGCGAGGAGCCGCTCTATGTGCTCCGCCGCATCACCCGTTTCGCCAGCGAAGATGTCGGCCTCGCCGACCCGCAGGCGCTGGTGCAATGCCTCGCCGCGAAGGACGCCTATCAATTCCTCGGCTCGCCCGAGGGCGAACTGGCGATCGTGCAGGCGTGCCTCTATTGCGCGACCGCGCCCAAATCGAACGCCGCTTATATGGCGCAGAAAGCCGCATGGCGCGCGGCGCGCGACACCGGCAGCCTCGCGCCGCCCGCGAACATCCTCAACGCCCCGACCAAGCTGATGAAGGATCTGGGCTATGGCGCGGGCTATGCCTACGACCATGACGCGCCCGAGGGCTTTTCGGGCGACAATTACTGGCCCGGCGAGATGCAGCCCCTCGACCTTTACCGCCCCGTCGATCGCGGCTTCGAGAAACGGATCGCCGAGCGCATGGCCTGGTGGGACGAGCGGCGGCGCGAGGGCAGGGGCGGATAGATGGCGGCGCGCTTCGCCAATTGGGACGATGTCGTCGCTTTTGCCTGCGCGCTCCCCGACGTCGAGATGGCGTCCTTCTATGGCACGCCGTGCCCCAAGGTGAACGGCAAGGCCTTCGTGTCGCCGGGGCGCGAGGCGGGCAGCTTTCATGTCATGTGCCCGCACGAGGAAAAGGAGGTGCTGCTTGAAACCGACCCCGACAGCTTCTGGCAGACGCCACATTACGAAGGCTGGCCCGGCCTGCTCGTCCGCTATGGCTCGCACGATCCCGGGCGGATCGCCGACGTCATCCGCCGCGCCTGGTGGGACCGCGCGAAGAAGGCGCAGCGCACGGCGTTCGGCGCGCGGCCCTGAGATGCTGGCGCGGATTGCCTTCGGCCTGGCGCTCGCGGCCGCCGCGCTTCCTGCGCAGGCGGCCACCGAGATCGACCGCGCCTGGGCCGCGGGCTATCGCGCCGCCTTCACCTGTTCGTCGCTCTGGAACGGGGCGGGCAAGCCGCTGGAGGCGATCGAGCGCGACGAGCTGACCGGCATCTATCCCGAGATCGAGGCTGACGTTCGCGCGCTGAGGGCCGATGTCGACGACGGCGCGAAGACCGTCGGCGTCCGCTACCGCGACGACATGCCCCCACGCTTCGCGCAATGGGTCCCCGGCGAAGGCTGCGTCACCCTGCCGATCGGCGCGGCGTCGAAGCGCACAGCCGCCGCCGGTCGCGCCCGCCCGATGCTCGACGAGCGTCCGTGGCCGGTCGGCGACGCGCTGGCTTCCGCCTCGCTCCCGCGCGGGCAGACGCCGCTTGAGCGCGCGACGATGGCCATCGAGCGTTTCGGCGGCCGCACCAGTTCGCTGCTGATCGTCAAGAACGGCAATATCGCGGTCGAGCGCTATTGGGGCGGGCACGACGTCCACACCGCACAGCGCACCTTTTCGGTCGCCAAATCGATGGCGGCGACGCTGATCGGCCATGCGGTCCATCGCGGCTGGGTCGACGTGAAGGCGCCCGCGCTGATCGCCGAATGGCAGGCACCGGGCGACCCGCGCGCCGCGATCACGACCGAGCAGCTGATGCGCATGGCGAGCGGGCTGACCAGCGACAGCGCGGGCAACCGCAGCGACGCCATCTATATGGGCGGCGCGTCGGTGCGCCAGTGGACGACCCAGTGGCCGCTGCTGAACCCGCCGGGCACGCATTATCGCTATGCCAACAACGACACGCTGCTCGCGGTCCTGTCGCTGAAAGCGGCGCAGGCGAAGGCGGGCGCGGCGCTCGACCCCGATGTCTTTTTCGACCGCATCGGCATGACGCGCACCTTTGCCGAGCATGACAAGGACGGCGACTATATCCTGTCGAGCCAAGTCTGGACGACCGCGCGCGATCTCGCCCGGCTCGGTCTCCTCTACCAGAATGACGGGATGTGGCAGGGCGAGCGGTTGCTGCCCGCCGACTGGCGCCGCTTCGTTACCGCGCCCACCGGGCCGCAGCCCGAGGGAGCGTTCGGCTATGGCGCCTATTTCTGGCTATTGAACAAGTCCGAAGGCGTTCCCGCCGATGCCTTCGGCGCCTTCGGCAACCGCGGCCAATATCTGGTCGTCATTCCCTCGCGCCAGCTCGTCATCGTTCGCCAGGGCTATGACGACGGCAAGCAGCGGCTCGACATCGCGAAGCTGGTCGCCGCCGTCGTCGCGGCGGACGGGAAGGGGCCATAGAGCGTCGAGCCTTATATCTGACTCACCGTGCCGTTCGTGTCGGGCGAAGTCGAGACACCCATCGGTATCGCGCAAGGCCGATGGGTGTCTCGACTTCGGCCGAAGGCCGAAGTTTATCCTGAGCGCCTGCGAAGGCAGTCGAAGGGCTCGACACGAACGGATTGAGATGGAGCAGATTTTAAGCGTCGCTCTAGATAATGATCATCTTTGATAGAAAAGACCGTGTGCTCCCGCGAAGGCGGGAGCCCATCTCCTGCCGATGCAAGATGGAACCGACCGGAGATGGGTCCCCGCCTTCGCGGGGACACACTTGTGTTTCACTCACGCACGGCGCTTCAATCCATCCCCGGATAGCGATTGAACGTCGGCATTTCGTCCAGCTTCTCCATCCAGCCGATGCGCTCGGCAATCTGGATCTGCGCGCCGGCGGGGATCAGGTCGGGGTCGTCGAGCGTTGCCGACTGAACGTCGATCTGGCCCGGAAAAATCGCCTCGTTGGTATAGAAGAGGCCGGTGCCGCAATCGCCGCAGAAATGGCGCCGGCCAGTTTCGGACGAGGCATAGATTTTGGGCGTGCCGGTCACCTCCAGATCGGCCTGGCTGACCAGCGCCCATCCGACCATCGGCGCGCCGGCGTGGCGGCGGCAATCGCGGCAATGGCACAGCGCATGATGCTCGACCGCAGTCGGCATCGAATAGCGGATCGCGCCGCAATGGCACTGGCCGCTGGCTCGGGCGGGGGAATCGGTCATGATCGCTCTCCTTTGAGAGGAGAACATATCATAAACATCATTTGAGTCCAGCGCCGCCGGCCGGCGCTAGTCGCCCAGGTCGACCTTATGGGCCTTTGCCCAATCCCGATATTGGCCGCGCGGGTCCGCCGCGGGGTGGGCCAGGATCGCCGGTATATCCGCGCGCAGCGCGCCGAGGTCGAGCGAGCGGATCATCGCCTTGACCGGGCCGACCCCCGCCGGGGTGATCGACAGCCGGTCGATGCCGAGGCCGAGGAGGGCCATCGCCTCCAGCGGACGTCCCGCCATTTCGCCGCATACGCCGAGCGTGACCTTGCTGCCCGACACCAGCTTCACGACGCGCGCGAGATAACGCATGACCGTCGGCGACAGCCAGTCGTAGCGTTCGGCAAGCCGCGGATGCGCGCGGTCGGCGGCGAAAAGGAACTGGGTGAGGTCGTTGGTGCCGATCGACAGAAAGTCGAGGTGCGGCAGCATCAGGTCGAGCGTCTCGACCAGCCCCGGCACCTCCAGCATCGCGCCATAGCGGATCGCCGCCGGCAGCTTCTTGTTGTGGCTCGCGAGCCAGGCGCGCTGCCTGACGAACAGCTCGCGCGCCGCCTCATATTCCCAGGGTTCCGACACCATCGGGAACATGACGTTGAGCGTCCGGCCCGCCGCCGCCTCCATCAACGCGCGCGCCTGCACCTTGAGCAGTCCTTCGCGTTCGAGCGCCAGGCGCAGCGCGCGCCAGCCCATCGCGGGATTTTCCTCCTGCTCGGAATCCTCCATGTTCATATAGGGCAGCACCTTGTCGCCGCCGATATCGACCGTCCGGAAGATGACCGGCCGGTCGCCCGCCGCGTCGAGGACGTCGCGGTAGAGCCGCTGCTGCCGCTCGCGCTGCGGCAGCGTCGCCGATACGAGGAACTGGAATTCGGTGCGGAACAGCCCGATGCCGCGCGCGCCGGTGAGGTCGAGCGCCGCGACGTCTTCGCGCAGCCCTGCGTTGATCATCAGCTCGATCGGCACGCCGTCCCGGGTGACCGCGGGCAGATCACGCAGCGCGGCGAGGTCGGCGCGGCGCTTTTGCGTGATCTCCAGCTTGGCGTCGAACGCGTCCTGCACCGCCTGGGTCGGGCGGACGTGGACGGTGCCCGCGCCGGCATCGAGCAGCAGCAGGTCGCCGTCGCGGATCGAGGAGCGCACGTCGCGGACGCGGCCGATGACGGGCACGCCCATCGCGCGTGCGACGATGATGACGTGCGCGGTCAGCGACCCTTCCTCGAGCACCACGCCTTTCAGCCGGCGGCGATCATATTCGAGCAGTTCGGCGGGGCCGAGGTTGCGCGCGATCAGGATCGAATCCTGCCTGAGGCCCATTTGCGCCGCGGTGCCCATCTGGCCGGAGACGATGCGGATCAGCCGGTTCGACAGATCCTCCAGATCGTGCATCCGGTCGCGCAGCAGCGGATCGTCGATCTGGCGCATCCGCATCCGGGTGCGCTGCTGGACGCGTTCAATCGCGGCTTCGGCGGTCAGGCCGCTGTCGATCGCCTCGTTGATCCGGCGCGACCAGCCTTCGTCATAGGCGAACATCTTGTAGGTCTCGAGAACCTCTTCCTGCTCGCCGCCGATGCCGAATTCGGCCTGGCTCGTCATGCGGTCGATCTGTTCGCGCATCTTGTCGAACGCGGCATAGACGCGGTGGCGCTCGGCCTCGATATCGTCGGCGACCGTATGCTCGATGGTGATGCGCGGCTGGTGAAAGACCGCGATCCCCGCGCCCATGCCGTCGACGAGCTTCTGCCCCGACAGACGCTGCGCCGACTGATCTGCGGCCGCGGCGTCGATGCGCGCGGTGGTGTCGACCAGATCGGCATTGGCGATCAGTTCGGACAGCACCATCGCGACGGTCTGCAGCGTCTCTATCTCTATCTCTTCATAGCGGCGCGGGTCGCTGTGCTGGACGCAGAGGACGCCGACCGCCTGCTCGCGGCGGATGATCGGCACGCCGGCGAAGCTGTGGAAGAGTTCTTCGCCGGTTTCGGGGCGATAGGAATAGTCTGGATGCGCCGCCGCCTCGTCGAGGTTCAGCGTCTCGATCTGCGCGGCGATCGTGCCGACCAGCCCTTCGCCGAGCGCGAGACGGGTGACGTGCACCGCCTCCTGCTTGAGGCCGCGCGTCGCATAGAGTTCAAGGGTGCCGTCGCGCAGCAGATAGATCGAGCAGACCTCGCTGTGCAGGCATTCGCCGATGATGCCGACGACCTGATTGAGCTTGCTCTGTGCGTTGCTGCGCGCCGCCATCACCTCGTGCAGCCGGGTCAGGATGGTGCGTGCCGACTGGGCGGCCGAGGTCGGCGGAGGCGGTGCATTGGTCATGTCCCGTCCGTGCTAACAGATGCCATGCCCCGCCGCCAAGGGCGCGCGCGAAATTTCCTGTCGCGATCAGGCGCCGGGGGTCGGGGCGGGCGGGGTTGCCGACGTCGTCGTTGTTTCCGGCGCGACCGGTCCATAAGTCGTGCCGGGCGTAGCGGGCGTCAGCGCCGGGGCGGTCATGATCGCGGGCGGCGGCGCATATTTCGCGTCCCACGCCGCCGCGTCGAGCTGATACTGGGCATAGGCTTCATAGAAATCGAGGAAGGGCTGGTCGAGCCGCGCGAGTTGCGCGGGCGACTGCTCGATCATCTGCGCGGTCGGCGTCGACGAGACGATCTGCGCGATCTCGTTGGCGCGAGCGCAGAAGGCGCGCTGCGCGGGAGGCTGCGCGAAATAGTTGAAAAGCTGGGTCGACAGGCGGTCGCGCGGCGCGATGCCATTGTTGCCATTCTCCTTGCCGAGCTGGCTGATTACTGCCTTTTCGCTCGACCTGATGATCTTCGCGTGCGCCTTGATGATGTTGTTATAGGCCGACACCAGCGTCGCTTCCTCGGTGCCGCGGCAGCCGATCGCCGCTACGTTGAGCCCGATCTTGAGCTGCCAGAAAGCGCGGTCGCCCGAAATGTTGCTGTTCGCGGTGACGAAATGGCCGTCGATCCCGCGCCCCGGCAGGATCTGCGTCAGCGACGCATTCCCCGGCGGCAGCGGACGCGGCGGGATGACGATCTGAACCGGCGGCGGCGGCGGGGGAGGCGGCGGCGGCGGTTTGGGGGCGCAGGCGGCGACGCTCGCGAGCAGCCCGGCCATGATGATCTTGCGCGACATAGTCATGAAATTCTCCCCAACCGCGAACATGCGGCCTCAACCCCGTGCGTGCAATGCGGCTTCGGCCTGTTGCACCAAAGCCGCGATGATATCGGCAACGCTCTCCTCCGACGTTACCATACCCACCGATTGCCCTGCCATTAACGAACCGCCCTCGACGTCGCCGTCGATGACCGCGCGGCGCAGGGCGCCGGCCCAATAATGCTCGATCTGGAGCTGCGCTTCCAGCATATCGACCGCGCCCGTGTCGAGCAGGTTCGCGACCTCGCGCTGCTTCGCGGTGAAGGCTTCCGTGCCGTTGTTCTTGAGCGCGCGCACCGGGATCACCGGCAGGCGCGGGTCGATCTGCACGCTCGCGACCGCATCGCGCGCCGAGGCGCGGATGAAGGCTTTCTTGAAAGCGGGGTGGGCGATGCTTTCGGTCGCGCAGACGAAGCGTGTGCCGAGCTGGACGCCCGAGGCGCCCATCTCCAGATAGCCGGCGATCGCTTCGCCGCGGCCGATGCCCCCGGCGACGAAGATCGGCACCTCGCCCGCCAGCGTCGGCAGGATTTCCTGCGCCAGCACGCTCGTCGAAACGGGGCCGATGTGACCCCCGGCTTCCATGCCCTCGATGACCAGCGCATCGACGCCCGACCGGACGAGCTTCTTCGCCAGCGCCAGCGTCGGCGCGAAGCAGATGACCTTTGCGCCCGACGCCTTGATCGCCTCGAGGCTGCCCTTGGGCGGCAGGCCGCCCGCGAGGACGACATGGCCGACGCCATGTTTCGCGCAGACGTCGATCAGGTCGAAGAGCTGCGGGTGCATGGTGATCAGGTTGACGCCGAAATTGCGCGTTGCGAGCGTCCTGGTCGCCGCGATCTCGGCATCGAGAAGTTCGGGCGTCATCGCGCCGCAGGCGATGACGCCGAAGCCGCCCGCATTGCTGATCGCGCTGACCAGATGACGCTCCGAGACCCAGCTCATCGCGCCGCACAAAATGGCGTAATCGCTGCCGAGAAGCCCGGTTCCACGCGCCATGAGATCGTTAATTTTGCTCATCGAAAGCGCCTTTGCCAGCAGTCGCGCGCGGGCGCAATGGATTGCGATAATCGCGCTTACGGCCCGCCGCGCGCGTGAGTCGGTTCGGCGCGGCAACCGGGCCTTTCGGCGCAGAAAGCAAATCAATCATTGTCAACTAAATCACTTGGCATATGCTTATGGGGCGAATCCACAGGGAAAGGAAATTTGCATGAGTTCCTTCAAGGAGACCGCCAAAGGCGGATCCGAGCCAGTGCCCCGCGCCGTCCAGACGGTGCTCGATGCGCTTGAAAAGCTGAAGTTCGGCGCCATCCAGCTCACCGTCCACGAGGGGCGGCTGGTGCAGGTCGATATCACCGAACGCCACCGCTACCCGAACTGAGTTCATTCCCCGAAAGGGGCCGTTTTTCATAATCCATGCCGCAGACCGGACCGCCGGATGGGGCAATTTTCTTGCAACAGGAAATTGTCATGACCGCGAAATATCCGTCTGCCCGCCGGCGCCTGCCGGCCGCCTCCATCTCGCTCACCTTGCTTCTCGCGCTCGCCGCGACCCCGGCACTTGCCGCCGAAACCGCCGCCGATGCCGAGGACATCGATAGCGCCGCCGCCCCCGCCGCGCAGGTCGAGGGCGGCAGCTATGGCGGCGAGATTCTCGTCACCGCGCGCCGCCGCCAGGAAACCGCGCAGGACGTGCCGATCGCCATCTCGGTCGTCGCGGGCGAACAGATCGACAATACCGGCAGTTTCAACGTCGGCCGCCTGACCCAGCTCACCCCGACGTTGCAATATTATTCATCGAACCCGCGCAACACCGCGGTCAACATCCGCGGCATCGGCGCCCCCTTCGGGCTCACCAACGACGGGATCGAGCAGGGGGTCGGCATCTATGTCGACGACGTCTATTATTCGCGCGTCGCCTCCTCGACCTTCGACTTCCTCGACGTCGCGCAGATCGAGGTGCTGCGCGGGCCGCAGGGGACGCTCTATGGCAAGAACACCACCGCGGGCGCGATCAACATCACGACCAACCAGCCGACCTTCGATTTCGAGGGCAAGGCCGAGGTCAGCATCGGCAATCTGAACTTCAAGCAGGCGAAGGCCGCGATCTCGGGCCCGCTCACCGACCATCTCGCGGCGCGCATCGCGCTTTCGTCGACCAGCCGCCGCGGCACCATCTATAACGTCACGACCGGCCGCTGGGTCCAGAGCCAGGACAATATCGGCATTCGCGGCCAATTGCTGTGGCAGCCGAACGACGATCTGTCGGTCACTCTGTCCGCCGACTGGAACAAGCAGGATGCGGTCTGCTGCGCCTCGGTGTTCGTGCGCACCGGCGAGACGCAGCGTCCGGCGAACCGCCAATATGCCGCGCTCGCCGCGGCGCAGGGCTATGCCGTGCCGAGCACCAACCCCTATGACCGGCTGACCGCCCTCGACGCCAATCTCAACGCGGGGAACGAAATCGGCGGCGTCGCGTTGCGCGTCAAATGGGATGTCGGCCCCGGCACGCTGACCTCGGTCACCGCGTGGCGCTATTGGGATTGGCAGCCCGAGAACGACCGCGACTTCACCGGCCTGCCGATCGTCACCAAGTCGCAGAACCCGTCGCAGCAGAACCAGTATACGCAGGAATTGCGCTATAATTACACCAGCGACCGCTTCGACTTCGTGCTCGGCGGATTCTATTACTACCAGCGCATCGACACGCAGGGGACCGAACAGCACGGCCCGGCATCGAGCCGCTGGACGCTCAATCCGACGAGCGCGCTGGCGAACGATCCGTCGGTGCTCGACGGGCTGACCGCGATCAACACCCAGTTCCTCAAGAACACCAGCGCCGCGCTGTTCGGGCAGGCGAGTTGGAAGATCAGCGACCGCTTCACGATCCAGCCCGGCATCCGGCTGAACTATGACAAGAAGGAAGGCTTTTATCAGCGGCGCGTCTTCGCGGGCGACGGCACGCCGGTCGTCTTCGGGCCGACCGACGCGGTCACGCTCGCGCGGCTCGGCGTGTTCGCGCCGCAGGAATATGCGCCCGCGTTCAGCGACTGGAATTTCAGCTACGACCTGACCGCCACCTACAAGGCGGCGCGCGACCTGCTTTTCTATGCGACCTATGCCAAGACCTTCAAATCGGGCGGGATCAACCAGAATGGCGTGCCGAATGATGCGGACAATAATCCGCTGCTCGGCGCCGCGACGGTGAAGCCGGAGTCGGTCAATCATTATGAGGCCGGGATCAAGGCCGAGGTATGGGGGCGCCGCGCGACCTTCAACCTCACCGCCTTTCGCACCGACATCAGGAATTTCCAGGCCAATGTGAACAACGGTCAGTTCGGTGTGCTGCGCGGCTATCTTGCCAATGCGGGGAAGGTGCGGACGCAGGGCTTCGAGGGCGATTTCTCGATCCGCCCGAGCGAACGCTTCCGGGCCTATGTCAACGGCGCCTACACCGACGCCAAATATGTAAAATTCGTCGATGCGCCGTGCGCCCCCGAACAGTCGGGCGGGACGAACAGTCCGCCGAACTGCGACATTTCGGGTCGGCGGCTGCCGGGGGTTTCTAAATGGGCCTTTTCCTTCGGGGCCGAGGTCAATGCGGAATCGAAGCTCTTCGACCAGGAAGGGCAATTCTACTTCGGCTACGACGGCAGCTACCGGTCGGACTGGTCGTCGAACCCGACGCCCTCGGCCTATACCTGGGTCAGGGGCTATTCGCTGTCGAATTTCCGCGCCGGGTTCCGGACCGAGAATGGCCTCGACCTTTTCGCCTGGGTCCGTAACGCCTTCGACCGCAATTATATCGACCAGCTCAGCGTCGGGCCGGGCAATACCGGGCTGATCGTCGGCCTGCCGGGCGATCCTCGCACCTGGGGCGGGACGGTCAAGGTCAGTTTCTAAGCGGGCTCCCACCGCAAAGGAAAAGGGCCGCTCCCGCGAGGGGGCGGCCCTTTCTCATGCAAGCGCGCGGTCAGCGCTGCTGGCGATGGCCCTGATCGCGGTCGCGATCCTGGTCGGAGCGCTGGCCGCCGTGCTGGCGGTTCTGGCCGCCCTGCTGTTCCTGCTGGCGCTGGCCGTCCTGCTGGCGGCCACCCTGCTGGTTCTGCTGCTTGTTGGGCACTTTCCTTCTCCTGCTGCCGCGCCATGCCATCATGCCGCGACCCTTCAGCAACCCGCCGCGGGTCTAGGATGTTGCCACGCTTCGCCGAGGCGTGGCGCAGATGGGACGGGCTCGGCTTTCGCCTGCAACCGCACGCCCCGGTGATCGGTTCGTTCGATGACTATATTCAGCTTATTCGGTTAGGTCGATGGAGGGGCGCGGCATATCCTCTCCTGGTCTGAACGAAAGGATGACGCCATCGACTCGACGCCCGCCCGCGCCGACCGTTTCCGGCGAGCCCCGATGAAGGCGGCGCCCGCGTCACGCTCGCGTCATTCCGCCGCATCATGATCGCATCATATCCATAAGAGAGGAGAGACTGCATGAACGCCCCCCAGACAGGCTGCCCCTTTGGCGGCAAGGACCGTTTCCGCTCGCTGCTCGGCCGCACGAACAAGGATTGGTGGCCCGACGCGCTGCCGCTCGACATCCTGACCCAGAACGGCGCCTCGCCCGATCCGATGGGCGAGGATTTCGACTATGCCAAGGCCTTCCGGTCGCTCGACTATCAGGCGCTGAAGGCCGACATCACCGCCCTGATGACCGACAGCAAGCCGTGGTGGCCCGCCGACTATGGGCATTACGGCCCCTTCTTCATCCGCATGGCGTGGCACGCCGCGGGCACCTATCGCACCGCCGACGGCCGCGGCGGCGCCAACAGCGGGCAGCAGCGCTTCGCCCCGCTCAACAGCTGGCCGGACAACGGCAACCTCGACAAGGCGCGGCGCCTGCTGTGGCCGATCAAGCAGAAATATGGCGCGAAGATTTCGTGGGCCGACCTGTTCATCCTGGCCGGTAATGTCGCGATCGAATCGATGGGCGGCCCGGTGTTCGGCTTCGGCGGCGGCCGCAAGGACGTCTATGAGGCCGAGCGCGACATCTATTGGGGCGCCGAGGAGCAATGGGTGAGCGAAGGCGTCCAGACGCGTATCGACCCCGACAAGGAGCTCGACCTCGAAAATCCGCTCGCGGCGATCCAGATGGGGCTGATCTACGTCAATCCCGAGGGACCGGGCGGCAACCCCGACCCGCTGCAATCGGCGCGCGACATCAAGATCACCTTCGAGCGCATGGCGATGAGCCACGAGGAGACGGTGGCGCTCACCGCCGGCGGCCACACCTTCGGCAAGGCGCACGGCGCGGGCGATGCGAGCCTGGTCGGCGCGGCGCCCGAAGCCGGCGACATCACGCTGATGGGCCTCGGCTGGACGAGCAGTTTCGAGACCGGGGTGGGCGCGCACGCGATCACCAGCGGCCTCGAAGGCGCGTGGGTGAACACGCCGACCGAGTGGTCGGAGAATTATTTCCGCCTGCTGCTCGACTATGATTACGAGCTGGTGAAGTCGCCCGCTGGGGCGCAACAGTGGCAGCCGGTGAACCAGAAGGAAGAGGACATGGCCCCCGATGCCCATAATCCGGGCAAAAAGGTGCCGACGATGATGACCACCGCCGACATGGCGCTGAAGCTGGACCCCGAACTCCGCCAATATTCGGAGAAGTTCCGGAACGACCATGAAGCCTTCAAGGACGCCTTCGCGCGCGCCTGGTTCAAGCTCTGCCATCGCGACATGGGCCCGAAGGTCCGCTACCTCGGCCCCGAAGTGCCGGCCGAGGATCTGATCTGGCAGGATCCGATTCCGGCCGGGAGCAAGCCGTCGGACGGCGACGTGGCGGCGTTCAAGAGCGCGATCCTCGCTTCGGGGCTGACCGTCGGCGAACTCGTCAAGGCGGCGTGGGCGTCGGCCTCGACCTTCCGCAAGACCGACTTTCGCGGCGGCGCCAACGGCGCGCGCGTCGCGCTGGCGCCGCAGAAGGACTGGGCGGTCAACGACCCGGCCGAGCTCGCGAAAGTGCTCGGCAAGATCGATGAACTGCGCGGCAATCTGTCGCTCGCCGACGCGATCGTCCTCGCGGGCAGCGCGGCGGTTGAGAAGGCGGCGAAGGATGCGGGCTTCGACGTCGCGGTGCCCTTCACCGGCGGCCGCGGCGACGCGGCGCAGGACTGGACCGACGTCGAGAGCTTCGAGGTGATGGAGCCGCGGGCCGACGCCTTCCGCAACTATCTCGCCACCAAGCATAGCGTGAAGACCGAGGAGCTGATGCTCGACCGCGCGTCGCTGCTCGGTCTGTCGGTGCCCGAATTGACGGTGCTGGTCGGGGGCCTGCGCGTCCTCGGCGCGAACCAGGGCGGCAGTCGGAACGGCGTGTTCACGAACCGCGTCGGGCAGCTCACCACCGACTTCTTCGTCAATCTGCTCGACATGGACACGATCTGGGAAGTGGTCGATGCGAGCGGCGACGAGGAGTTCATCGGCTACGACCGCGGCGGGCGCACCGAGCGCTGGCGCGCGACGCGTACCGACCTGATCTTCGGCTCCAACTCGCAGCTTCGCGCCACGGCGGAAGTCTATGCCGAGAAGGGGCATGAGGAGAAGTTCGCGCGCGACTTCGTCAAGGCCTGGGTGAAGGTGATGAACGCCGACCGGTTCGACCTCGGTTGATCTGCGAACGCTCCGGTCCCGCATCATGCCGCGGGACCGGGTCGGTCGCCAGGACGACGGGTCGCGGGCCCGCCTCCGGGGACATGGACCCGGGGGCGGGCCTTTTCTTTTTGGACGTGGATAGAATGAGGTGGATTTAATCCACCCCGACATTGCGAGCGAAGCGAAGCAATCCAGCGTGGCGTAAACCCGCTCTGGATTGCTTCGCTTCGCTCGCAATGACGAAGAGTAAGATCATCGGGATTCTCGTTCTTTCCGCCCGCCGCAATGTTTACACCGTAAATTTCACCTTGACCCGCAGCGCCCACGCAGGCAATGTTTACGACGACAACATTGAGTCGCAAGAAAGGACGAGCCATGCGCAACCTGCTCTATGCCGTCGGGCCGATGATTTTCGATTCGCTGGGCGTGATCGTCTTTGCCGTCCTGCTCGGCGTCGGGGCGGGGATCGTTCCCGCGACGATCGCGGGGATGGTGGTCGCGGTGGCGGTGGTCGGCCATGAGCTGATGCGCGGGCGGCCGGTGGCGGCGCTCCAGTGGATCAGCCTCGCGATGGTGATCTTCTCGGCCGCCGCGACGATGCTGACCGGCGATCCGCGCTTCGTGATGGCGAAGCCCTCGGTCGTCTATCTGATCGTCGGCGCCGCGATGCTGCGCCGGGGCTGGCTCAATCGCTATATTCCGCCCGAGCAGGTCGAACTGGTCGGCGATGTCATGGACCGCTTCGGCTATGTATGGGCGGCGATGATGTTTTTCACCGCCGCCGCCAATCTGGTGATCGCGATTGGCTTCACCGCCTGGTGGCCGCTGTTCGTCGGCGTGTTTCCGCTCGCGTCGAAGGCCGCGCTGTTCGCGGTGCATTTCAGCGTCGTGCAATGGATCGGGCAGGCCCGGCTGCGCCGCCGCGCGGGCGGGTTGCAGCCGGTCGCCGCCGAATAGGGTCAGTCGGCGGCGTCGAGACCATAGGCGGTGTGCAGCACGCGCACCGCGAGTTCGGTCTCATCCTCGTCGATCAGCACGCTGACCTTGATTTCGCTGGTCGAGATCGCCTGGATGTTGATGCCGCGGTCGGCCAGCGCGCGGAACATCGTGCTGGCGACGCCCGCGTGGCTCTTCATGCCGACGCCGACGACGCTGACCTTGGCGACCTTGTCGTCGGACAGGATGCGGTTGAAGCCGATCTTCTCCTTCGCGTTTTCGAGCAGGTCGATCGAGCGGATGAGGTCGGTGGCGGGAACGGTGAAGGTCACGTCGGTCTCGCCCTTGTCGCGGCCGACGTTCTGGATGATCATGTCGACGTTGATCCCGGCCGCGGCGAGCGGGCCGAAGATGTTGGCGACGCCGCCCGGCTTGTCGGGGACGCGGGTGACGATGATCTTCGCCTCATTCTTGTCGTGGGCGATGCCGGTGATCAGCTGCCGTTCCATTTGAAGTTCCTCTATTTCCTCGTCGCTGACGATCATCGTGCCCTGCTTCGGCGCTTCGTCGCCCTCGACGAAGCTGGAGAGCACCTGGACGCGCACGCCCTCCTTCATCGCGAGGCCGACCGAGCGGGTCTGGAGCACCTTGGCGCCGACGCTCGCGAGTTCGAGCATTTCCTCATAGGTGACATAGTCGAGCTTCTGCGCGCGGGCGACGATGCGCGGGTCGGTCGTGTAGACGCCGTCGACGTCGGTGTAGATGTCGCAGCGGTCGGCCTTTACCGCCGCGGCGACCGCGACCGCGCTGGTGTCCGACCCGCCGCGGCCGAGCGTCGCGACGCGGCCGTCGTCCATCATGCCCTGAAAGCCGGGGATCACCGCGACCTCGCCCTTGCCCATCGCGGCGAGCAGCGCGCCGGTGTCGATCCCCGCGATGCGCGCGCGCGCGTGCGCTTCCTCGGTGCGGATCGGGAGCTGCCAGCCGAGCCAGCTTCGCGCCGGAACGCCCATCGCCTGCAGCGTCAGCGCGAGCAGGCCCGAGGTGATCTGCTCGCCCGCCGCGACGACGACGTCATATTCGGCGGGGTCGTAGCGCGGGTTCGCCTCGCGGCAGAAACCCACGAGCCGATCGGTCTCGCCGGCCATCGCCGAGACGACGACCGCGACCTCGTTGCCTTGTCCCACTTCGCGCGCGACGAGTTTCGCGACGGTGCGAATCCGCTCGGTGCCCGCCATCGACGTGCCCCCGAATTTCATCACGATCCGCGCCATCTCGCCCCGCCTTCTCGAAAACTGGTTTCCGCCGCAACCACTTGGATTTCTGCGGCGTCCGGCTGTTAGGGAAGGGGGAGGGCGATGGCAAGTCCGCGGGCGCGCGCGGCGGATAGAATTTCTTGCGCCGGGGAAGGCGCGGTGCCACATCGCGAGGCATGAGCGCCGCGACGATCAATCCGAATGAAGCCGCCCATTTCGGCGCGCTCGCCGCCGACTGGTGGGACCCGCACGGCTCGTCGGCGATGCTGCACCGGCTGAACCCGGTGCGCCTCGCCTATATCCGCGAGCAGGTCGACCTCCATTGGCAGGTCGATGCGCGCGACCGCCATCCGCTCGCCGGGCGGAGCGCGCTCGACGTCGGCTGCGGTGCCGGGCTGCTCGCCGAGCCGCTGGCGCGGCTGGGCGCGAAGGTCACGGGGGTCGATGCGGCGCCCGAGAATATCGCCGCGGCGCGCGATCATGCGGCGGGGCAGGGACTGAGCATAGCCTATCATGCGGGCGAACTGGCAACCTTGGATTCCCAAAATCCGTTCGCATCGAGCGAAGTCGAGATGCCCATCGGCCGGGCACGGACGCGGGGTGTCTCGACTTCGCTCGACACGAACGGAACCGGGAGAAAGGTACAGTTCGATCTCGTCACCTCGATGGAGGTGGTCGAGCATGTGACCGATCCCGCCGCCTTCGTCGCCGAACTCGCGGCGCGGCTGGCGCCGGGCGGGCTGATGATCCTGTCGACCCCGAACCGCACGCTATGGTCGAAGCTATTGCTCGTCGAGGCGGCCGAGCGCGTCGGCGCGGTGCCGCGCGGGACGCACGACTGGGACCAGTTCCTGAAGCCCGAAGAGCTGACGGGGCTGCTCGAAGGCGCCGGGCTGGAGGTGATCGACCGCACCGGCCTGTCGCCGTCGGCGGCGCGCGGGTTCAAGCTCGGCGGCAGCGAGGCGCTCAACTATCTGATCGCGGCGCGGCACAATAAATAGAGACTGTCCCTATTTATTGACTGCTTCCTTCCTCCAGAGTCCGTCATGCTGAACTTGTTTCAGCATCCATGGTCTGCCCTTTATGTCGGATGCGGCGCCATTTTATCTCACGCAAAGGCGCAAAGGCGCAAAGGAGGCGGTTCGGGCCGATAGGCCCCATATTCTTCAAGGCGATGCGGCTGCTGCAAGGTCGAGAGAGGAAAGCCGCATTGCGGCAAACGCGACCTCTTCGCGCCTTTGCGCCTTTGCGTGAGATAAAATGGCACTACGCTTGCGGAACGAGTTGGGCCATGGATGCTGAAACAGGTTCAGCATGACGAAAGATGGGGAAAGTGAGGGCCGACGTTCTGCGCGTCAGAAGTCCACGTCTTCGTAATATTTCGGCGGGGTGATGATCTCCATCCGCTCGGCGAGGAGGGGGCGGAAGCTGGGGCGGGATTTGAGGCCCGAATACCAGCCCTTGGTCTGCTCGTGCCCGGTCCAGTCGATGCCGCCGAGATAGTCGGCGACAGAGATGTGCGCGGCGGCGGCCAGATCGGCGAGGCTCATCGTCGCGCCAGCGAGCCAGGTGCGGTGGTCGATCAGATAGTCGATATAGTCGAGATGCTGGTTCGCCGCCTTCATCGCCTCGCGCAGCGCCCCGCCATCGGGCGGCTGGCGGTGGACGATGCGCTTCTGCATCCGCTCGAAGAGCAAAGGCCCCGTGACTTCATAGTAAAAGTCCTGGTCGAACCAGGCGACGAGGCGGCGGATTTCGGCGCGGCTGGCGGCGGTGCCGTTGATCATCGCCTTGCCCTCGACCGTCTCCTCGAAATATTCGGCGATCGCGTTGCTGTCGATCAGCACCTGTCCGCGGCCCTGGTCGACCATGACCGGGGTGCGCCCCGCCGGGTTCAGGTCGACGAATTCGTCGCGGCGCTCCCACGGCGATTCGCGCACCAATTCATAGCCGACGCCCTTCTCGCCCAGCAAAAGCCGGATCTTGCGCGAAAAGGGACAGAGCGGGAATTGATAGAGTTGCCACATGGGCCCGGCATAGCGGTAGGGGGGCGCCGGGCGCAACGGCTATACGAATGACGGAAGGGAGAAACTCAGCGCCGCGAAGCGGCGCGTTCGCGTTCCCATTGCGCCGCAAGATCGCGGGCCATATCCTTGAGGACAGGGGCATAAGCCGCGAGCGCCGAGGCGGCGTGGCCGGCCATGCGGGTGCCGGCGCGGACGTCGTCGCCCATGCGCTCGGCATAATGGGGATCGCGTCCGGCGATGTCGCCCACCGTGGCGTCGGGCGGGATATAGGCGGCGTCGGATTCGGGATCGACGCGCGCGACGGCTTCGGCGAGCGGGCCGACCTTCATCTGCATCAGCGCGCCGACCAGCGCGGCGACGGTGTCGGCCATGCGGTCCTGCATCGCGGGGTCGTTGAGGGTCGCGACGGCGCGTCCGGCCGCAGGGTCGGCGGCGGCGGGCAGCGGTGCGAGAAGGGCCAGCAGGGGAAGGGCAGCGATGGTCAGGCGCACGGCTTCATCCTTTCGGGATGGGGAAAGCGAAGCGTGCCTATAGAGGGAAGACGCTTTCGCTGCGCTGAACGCGTGGGCGGGCTGCGACGACAGGAGGCGGAGGCGCGACAAATGTCTGACTTGCAAAAGGAATCATCGCTCTTGACCGCCGCCCGCGTTACCGATTTATGAGCTATTCGCTGCTATGACGGCGCGGCTTTCGCATCTGCGACCGGAATGAGACGATATGAGTGTTGCCGCGCTGGTCACGATAGATACCGAATTGTCCGCCGGGCGGCAGGCGAACGGCCTGCCGGTCGAGGAGAATCTGCGGCAATCGGTGCTGGGCGAAACGGCGGCGGGCGCGTTCGGCGTCGGCTGGCAGATGGACATATTCGACCGCCACGGGGTGCGCGGGGTCTTCTTCGTCGATCCGATGCCCGGCCTCGTCCATGGTCCGGAGATCGTCGCGCGGATGATCGAGCCGATCCTGGCGTGCGGGCACGAGGTGCAGCTTCACATCCATACCGAATGGCTGGAATGGGCGAAGGATTCGCCGGTCGAGGGACGGCGCGGGCGCAATATCGGCGATTTCTCGCTGCCCGACCAGATCGCGCTGCTCGGCTGGGCGCGCGACGCGCTGGTGCAGGCGGGTGCGCCCGCTCCGGTCGCCTTTCGCGCCGGGAATTTCGGCGCCGACGACCGCACGCTTGCCGCGCTCGATGCGCTGGGGCTGCGTTGGGACAGCAGCTTCAACCCCGATTATGCCGGACGCGGATGCGCGATCAGCCTGCCGGTGGTGGCGTCCGGCCCGGTGGCGGTCGGATCGCTGATCGAAATACCCGTTTCGGGCATCGAGGATCGCCCGGGCCATTTCCGCCCCGCGCAGGTCTGCGCGTTGTCGTCGCGCGAAATGAGCGCCGCGCTCGACCATGCCTGCGGGGCCGATGCGCCGCTGTTCATGATCGTCACGCACAGTTTCGAGATGCTTTCGCGCGACCGGCAGCGGCCCAACCGCATGGTGATGCGCCGTCTCGAATCGCTCTGCCGCCATATCGCGCGCGAACCGCGGATCGAATCGCGTGGCTTCGCGACGCTTGCGGCGCCGCAGACCGGCCGGGCGCCCGCGCCGCGGCTGGGGCCGAGCATGATGCGGACCGGGCTCCGCATGGCCGAACAGATGATCGGCACATGGCGCTACGAGCGCCGGCTTCGCCCGGCATGACCCGCGATCGGGGGCTGCCCCCGGCCATCGTCCTCGGCGTCGACAGCAGTATCGGGCTGACGGTGGTGCGCGAACTGGGCGCGCACGGCGTGCCGGTGATCGCGGCCGGGCGCTCGCGCTGGTCGATCGGTGGCCATTCGCGCTACGCGCGCCAGCATGTGCTGCGGCCTCAGGGCGCTGCGCTGGCCGACTGGCTGCCCGGTGTCGTTGCGGCGAGCGGGGCGGGGGCGGTGATCGCGATCAGCGAAGCCGATCTGCTCGAACTCGCCGACATGCCGCCCGCGATCGGCGATTGCCGGATCGCCAGTCCCCGGCACGAACAGCTCGACCTCGTGCTCGACAAGCTCAACACGCTGGCGCGGGCGCGCGAGACGGGAATCGAGGTTCCCGACACCTGGCAGCCGCTGGCGGACGAGGATTTCGCGGCGAAGGCGGCGGATATCGCCTATCCGGTGATCCTGAAATGGAGCGATCCGCCCGCGATGTGGGAGCGGCTGGAGGCGGCCGGTATCGCCTTCGAAAAGGCCGAGCGCGCCGATGGTGCCGAGGCGCTGGTCGCGATCCTGCGGCGCTATGATCCGCTCGGCGTCTACCCGCTCGTCCAGAGCTGGTGTCAGGGCTATGGCTTCGGCCAGATGCTGATGATGGAGGGCGGCCGGGCGACGCTGCGCTTTCAGCATGAGCGGCTGCGCGAATATCCCGCAAGCGGGGGCATATCGACGCTGTGCCGGTCGGTGCCGCTGTCCGATCATCGCGCGCAGATGGAAAAATCGGAGGCCTTGCTGCGCGCGATCGGGTGGGAAGGGCCCGCGATGGTCGAATATCGCCACGATGCGGCGAGCGGCCGCTATTGGCTGATGGAGGTCAACGGGCGATTGTGGGGCAGCCTGCCGCTTGCGAGCCAGAGCGGGGCGCATTTCGCCTTTGCCCTCTATCGCCGCCTCGTGGACGGCGTCGCGGGCCAATTGGCGTCGGGGTATCGCGACCATCGTGCCCGCTATGTGCTGCCCGACACCAAGCGACTGTTGGGTCAACTGCGGGCCAAAGAGCTGTCGGCGGCCGAAAAATTGCGCGAAATAGCCACCTATGCGGGCGATTTTTTCCGGTTCGACACCGGCTATTATGTCGCGAAACTCTCCGATCCGATGCCGACGCTGGCCGATCTGGCCGGGATCATCGCACGGCTTTTGGGAAGCGGGAGCTGAGCCTGGGGATCGCGCTGGCGATCCGCTGTAGACAGGTGCGCGTATAGGGATCGTTCAGCCGATAGGGGTCGTGCAGGTGCGGCAGGGCCGGGCGCGTGTAGAGGCCGAGCAACGTGCGCGGCAGGTGTGCGAGCCGTTCGTCGGCGGCGATCCAGCGAAGCTGGCGCGCCTCCATCGCGAGCAGCAGGTCGCCCGGCTGCGGCTGATAGGCCTCCTTCGCCGTGGCGCGGTGCCGGTCAAGGTCGATGCCCATCTCCCCTGCGATAGCGACGACCGGCGGGTGCGCCGGGGCGCCGTGCGAGGCGGAAAGGCCGAAGGACGCTGTGACGAGGCCCGCCTCGGCCCCCGCGACATCCGCGAAGGCGCTGCGGCAGATATTGCCGTGGCAGACGAAGACGAGCCGCCGCACCTCCGCCGCCTCGGGCGCGCGGACCGAAGCCAGCCGCAGCGCCGTCTCGCCATAGGAGAGCATCAGCCGCACGAGGCCGCGCGCGGTGCCGAAGCGGGCATCGATCCAGCCCGGGGGTTCGGGCGGGAACGGGGGGGGCGTTATCGCCATAGCCGTTCCAGCCCGGCGCGCAGCCGGTGGCGTTGTCCTTCGGTCACTTCGGCCACGGCCAGAATCACGATCGTCGCTCCCATCACGATAAAGGGCGTGCGCCATATCGGGGGCAGCAAGGCGCCGGACAAGGCGATCATCAGCAACATCGTCGGTTGATGCAACAGATAGAGGGTGAAGGACCGTCCCGCCAGCCAGCGGATCGGCTTCGCCGCCCCGTTCAGCGCGATCGCGAGTTCGGGGCCGAGATGCTTGGCCGCGATCAGGTTCACCGCGATGCTGAGGCCGAGCAGGCTGTCGCTGATGACGTAGCGTGACCAGGCAAGACCATTGCGCCAGAGATCGTGGCCAAGCCAGCCTTCCAGCCAGCCGCCCGTCAATCCCATGAGCCCGAACTGCGAATAGAGCAGCAGGCACAGGACCGGCTGACAGAACGCCGCCCACACCAGCCAGCGCGGCCAGCGCGCCGACCAGCGCTCGCTATAGGCCGCCCATCCCATCAACCAGATCGGGAACAGCAGCAATATCTTCGGCCCCGCGATCAGCGCGGGCACGAGGATCAGCCAGCGCCAGCGCCCCTTCAGATAGAAGATCGCAGCGAACAGCGCGTAATAGAAGACTTCATAGGCGATCGACCAATAGGGCGTGTTCGACAGCATCTGGACCGACACCCAGGATTCGTTGAGCATCGCCGCGCCGATCGCAACGCGGAGCGCCGCGGAGCCGTCGGTGACGAGCCCCTCATAGGGGGCAAGATCGATCCGGTGACCGATCGAATCGAACAGCCAGGTCAGCAGCAGCGCCGGGATCGCCACCGACCAGACGCGCGAGATGCGGCTGATCGCGAACAGCCGCAGCGTCGGGTCGTTCTTGCCCGCGGCATGGCGGATCACGAAACCCGACAGGACGAAGAAGATGACCACCGCCTCGTGCCCGAACGCGTTCCACCACCCCTCGGGCACGCCGCTTCCCGGCAGGCGGCCCAGATGGAAGGCGGCGACCTCCAGCGCGGCGATCAGACGCAAAGCGTCCAGATAAAGCGATTGTCCCCGTTCCACCCCAACCCCTTCTTTCCGGTCCTTTTTTCGCGCATAGGAGCGATGCGTCGCCAACATGTTAACGACGGCGCCCGCTTCGCTGGCAAGGGGATTGATGCGTAGGGGTGCGGTCTATTCCGCGGCGGCGACCTCCATCGCCTCATCGGTCAGCGGATGGGCGATACGGCTGAGCATTTCCTTCGGGCAGACCTGCCAGAAATGATCGCGCCAGCGGTCCCAGTCGGCGAGGATCTCGGCCGACCATTTGCTGCCGGTGGCGTGCGCATGATCGGCGACCATATCCTTGAGCATCGTTTCCCAGTGGCTGCTGGCGAGGCGCTGCCAGACGATCGATTCGCCGTTGGCGCGGCGTTCGAAGCTGGCGTCGGTGTCGAGGATGAAGGCCATGCCGCCGGTCATGCCCGCGCCGAAGTTCGATCCCACGGGGCCGAGGATCACCGCGGTGCCGCCGGTCATATATTCGCAGCCGTTGGCGCCGCAGCCCTCGACCACCACCTTTGCGCCCGAGTTGCGGACCGCGAAGCGCTCGCCGGCCTGACCCGCCGCGAGCAGGGTGCCCGCGGTAGCGCCATAGAGGACGGTGTTGCCGACGATGCTGTTGTGCTGGCTGACGAGCGGACTCGACACGGTCGGGCGCACGATGATGCGGCCGCCCGACAGGCCCTTGCCGACATAATCGTTGGCATCGCCGAACACTTCCAGCGTGATGCCGCTGCACAGGAAAGCGCCGAGCGACTGGCCCGCGGTGCCGCGCAGCCGCACCTGGACATGGCCGTCGGCGAGGCCGTTCATCCCGAAGCGCGCGGTGACCTCCGCCGACAGGCGGGTGCCGACGGCGCGGTGGGTGTTGCGGACGTTGTAGGTGAGCTGCATCCGCTCGCCGCGTTCGAACAAAGGCTTCGCGTCGCTCAATATCTGCGCGTCGAGGCTGTCGGGCACCGGGTTGCGGAAATTCGGCCCCTGCGAGCGGCGCTGGTCGTCGGGGGCGTCGACCTTGGCGAGGATCGGGTTGAGGTCGAGGTCGTCGAGATGCTCGGCGCCGCGGCTGACCTGACGCAAGAGCTCGGTGCGGCCGATCACCTCGTCGAGGCTGCGGCAGCCGAGCTTGGCGAGGATTTCGCGCACTTCCTCGGCGATGAAGGTCATCAGGTTGATGACCTTCTCCGGGCTGCCGGCGAACTTTGCGCGCAGTTTCTCGTCCTGCGTGCAGATGCCGACCGGGCAGGTGTTGCTGTGGCACTGGCGCACCATGATGCAGCCCATCGCGACGAGGCTGAGCGTGCCGATGCCATATTCCTCGGCGCCCAAAATGGCGGCGATGACGATGTCGCGGCCGGTCTTGAGCCCGCCGTCGGTGCGCAGGCGGATGCGGTGGCGGAGGCCATTGAGGGTGAGCACCTGATTGACTTCGGACAGGCCCATTTCCCAGGGGGTGCCGGCATATTTGATGCTGGTCTGGGGCGAAGCTCCGGTGCCGCCGGTGTTGCCCGAGACGAGGATCACGTCGGCGTGCGCCTTGGCGACGCCCGCCGCGACGGTGCCGATGCCCGCCGAGCTGACGAGTTTGACGCAGACGCGCGCCTTCGGGTTGATCTGCTTCAAATCGTAGATGAGCTGCGCCAGATCCTCGATCGAATAGATGTCGTGATGCGGCGGGGGCGAGATCAGCATCACGCCCGGCGTCGAGTGGCGCAGGCGGGCGATGAACTCGGTGACCTTGAATCCGGGAAGCTGGCCGCCCTCGCCGGGCTTGGCGCCCTGCGCGACCTTGATCTCGATCTCGTCGCAGGCGCCGAGATATTCGGCGGTGACGCCGAAGCGGCCCGACGCGATCTGCTTGATATTGCTGTTGGCGTTGTCGCCGTTGGCATAGGGGTGGTAGCGCTCGCTCGCCTCGCCGCCTTCGCCCGACACCGCCTTGGCGCCGATGCGGTTCATCGCGATCGCCAGCGTCTCGTGCGCCTCGGGCGATAGCGCGCCCAGCGACATGCCGGGGGTGACGAAGCGCTTGCGGATCTCGGTGATCGCCTCGACGCTGTCGAGCGCGACGCCCTGCGCCGGGAAGTTGAACTCCATCAGATCGCGCAGATAGACCGGCGGCAGGTCGGCGACGCCGCGCGCGAACTGGAGGTAGGTCGAATAGCTGTCGGTCGCGACCGCGGTCTGGAGCAGGTGCATGAGCTGCGCCGAATAGGCGTGCGCCTCGCCGCCCGCGCGGTGGCGGTAGAAGCCGCCGACCGGCAGGGTGGTGACGCGGGCGTCGAATGCGGCCTCATGCTTCTCGGTCGCGTTGATGAACAGCGACTGATAGCCCTCGCCCGAAATCTTCGCGGGCATGCCGGGGAAGAGGTCGTTGACGAGCGCGCGGCTGAGGCCGACCGCTTCGAAATTATAGCCGCCGCGATAAGAGGAGACCACCGCGATCCCCATCTTCGCCATGATCTTGAGCAGGCCGTCGTCGATCGCCTTGCGATAGCGCAGGTGGCAGTCGCCCAGCGACAGGTCGCCGCCGAACAGGCCGCGCGCGTGGCGATCGGCGATCGCGGCTTCGGCGAGATAGGCGTGGACGGTCGTCGCGCCGACTCCGATCAGCACCGCGAAGGCGTGGGTGTCGAGCACTTCGGCCGAGCGGACGTTGATCGAGGCATAGCTGCGCAGGCCCTTGCGGACGAGATGGGTGTGGACCGCGGCGGCGGCGAGCACCATCGCGACCCCGACGCGGTCTTCGCCGATCTTCTGGTCGGACAGGAACAATTCGCTGCGCCCGGCGCGCACCGCATCCTCGGCCTCGCGGCGGATGCGCGCGATCGCTTCGCGGAGCGTCGCGGCGTCGCTGCCCGCGGCGAAGGTGCAGTCGATATCGGCGACGGCATCGCCGAAATAGGCGCGCAGCCGGTCCCAATCCTCACCGACGAGGACGGGGGAATCGATCACCAGGACGTGCGCGCTCTGCCCCTTTTCGTCGAGGATGTTGCCGAGGTTGGAGAAGCGCGTGTTGAGGCTCATCACATGCCGTTCGCGCAGACTGTCGATCGGCGGGTTGGTGACCTGGCTGAAATTCTGGCGGAAGAATTGCGCGACGTGGCGCGGCTTGTCGGAGATGACCGCGAGCGGCGTGTCGTCGCCCATCGATCCGATCGCTTCCTTCGCATCCTCGACCATCGGCGACAGGATGAGCTCCATATCCTCCATGGTCAGCCCCGCCGCGACCTGGCGGCGCAGCAGTTCGGCGCGGTCCCACGGCTCGAGCGTCGCCTTGCCGCCCTTCGGCAGGTCGGCCATGGTGCGGAAGCCCTTGACGCGCGCGGCATAGTCGGCGTCGCCCGCGATCTTGTCCTTGATCGCGCGATCCTCGTAGAGCGTGCCCTCGTCGAGGTCGACCGCGATCATCTGGCCGGGACCGAGGCGTCCTTTCTTGCGGACGCTCGCCTCGGGCAGCAGCACCATGCCGCTTTCGGAGCCGACGACGAGCAGATTGTCGGCGGTCAGCGTGTAGCGCAGCGGGCGGAGCGCGTTGCGATCCATCCCCGCGACCGCCCAGCGGCCGTCGGTCATCGCGAGCGCGGCGGGGCCGTCCCATGCCTCCATCACGCTGGCGAGGTAGCTGTACATCGCCTTGTGCGCGTCGGGGATGTCGTCGTCGTGGCCCCAGGCCTCGGGGACGAGGATCAGCTTCGCGGTCGGCGCGTCGCGCCCGGCGCGGCACAAAGTCTCGAACGCCGCGTCGAGCGCCGCGGTGTCGGATGCGCCCGCCGGGATCACCGGCTTGATGTCCTCCGAATGCTCGCCGAAGGCGAGGCTCGCCATCTTGATCTCGTGGCTCTTCATCCAGTTCTTGTTGCCGCGGATCGTGTTGATCTCGCCATTGTGGGCGAGGCAGCGGAAGGGCTGGGCGAGCCACCATTGCGGGAAAGTGTTGGTCGAATAGCGCTGATGAAAGATCGCGACCCGGCTCTCGAACAGCTTGTTCGTAAGGTCGGGATAGAAATCCGCGAGGCTCTCGGCGAGGAACAGCCCCTTGTAGATGATCGAGCGCGCCGACAGGCTGCAGACGTAGAAGTCATGGATCTGCGCCGCGATCACCTTTTTCTCGATGCGGCGGCGGACGAGATAGAGCTGCTTTTCGAACTCGGCGACCGACTGCTCGTCGGGCAGCGGCCCGGCGATCATGATCTGCTCGATCTCGGGCCGCGTCTGCTGCGCCTTGTCGCCGATCACCGACACGTCGACGGGCACCTGGCGCCAGCCATAGATGGTGAAGCCCGCGTCGATGATCTCGGCCTCGACGATCGTGCGGCACTCCTCCTGCGCGCCGAGGTCGGTGCGCGGCAGGAAGACCATGCCGACGGCGAGGCGGTTCGGGCGCACCTTGTGCCCCGAGGCCGCGATCGCATCGTCGAAGAAGCGGACCGGCAGGTCGACATGGATTCCCGCCCCATCCCCGGTCTTGCCGTCGGCATCGACCGCGCCGCGGTGCCAGACGGCACGCAGCGCCTCGATCGCCGCCTCGACGACGCGGCGCGACGGCTTGCCGTCGGTCGCCGCGACCAGCCCGACGCCGCAGGCATCGGATTCGAGGTCGGGGCGATACATGCCGCTTTCGGCGAGCCGCGCGTGATCGGGGGTGGGGTAGTGGGTCATGTCGGTTTCCTGCCGGCCGTGGCCGTGATTCAAGTGGATGGCGTCTTCTTGCGGGCGTTGGCGACCGCCTCTTCCTGTGCGTCAAAGGCGGCCGACGAGGCGCTGTTCGCCGCTTCCTCGAGCTGCTCGACGCGCTGGCGGTCGGCCTCCGACCAATTGTCGCGGTTGTAGGCTGGGTCATCGACCGTCGCTTCGGCGGCATCGGCCGCGGCCTGCGCCGCATCCGCCGCCGCATCGGCATCGGCCGCGGCGGCGTCGGCCGCATCGGCCGCCGCATCGACCGCTTCGGTGGCCTCGGTCGTTTCCTCGGCCAGGGTGTCCCATTGGTCGCGATGTTCCTTCAGCTCCTTGACGCTGACCTTCATCAGCTTGGCGAGCTTCGCGAGTTCGGCGTCGCTGAGGTCGGCGAGCTGCTTTTCCTTGGGCAGATCCTTGAACTGACCCTCGATCTCGGGGCCCCGGTCGATGAACTTGTTCACCAGCGGCGGCACCGCCTTGATCATCGCCAGCATGACTTCGGGATCGGCCTGCAAGGCCATCCATTCGGATGCGAAGGCGGTGCCTGCGGGGGTGGCGAAGAAGCCGTTCATCTGGGTGAGCTGGTCGCTGCTGAACTTTCGCGCATAGGCGTGCGCCATGCCGTCGCGCATCGGCGCTTCCAGGTCGTGCAGCGCTTCGCTGATCTGCGGCTTGATGATATTGGTGATCTGGTCCTCGCGCTGCTGGCGCCAGGGATCGAACATATCGGCGACCGCGGCCTTGCTCTTGTCATCGAGCGCGGCGATCTTGTCGCTTTCGACGCCGGTCTTGATCGACAGCGAGATGTCCGACATGCCGCCAAATTCGTCCATCAAGCCCTTGAAAAGTTTGCCATAGAGATTGTCGAGCATCTTTTCGAGGCTGCCCGCCGGGATCAGCGCGGCCGTCGTCTGCTGCGCGAGGGCGAGCTGCGCCGGGGCGACCGGCGGCAGCTTGTCGGTGCCGAAAATCTTTTCGATCATCGCGATCGCCGCGTCGATCTCCTTCTGCATCTTGGCCTTGGCGTCGGCGGCCATGGCCTCGTCGTTCATGCTGTGACCTTCATCGCCTTCGACGGCGGGGGCGGCGACGATTTCGGCTTCGGGGGCTTCCTCGGGCGCGGCGAAAGCCTGCACGGGCGCGAACGCCATCGCGCCGACGAGCAGCATGGTTTTCCAGGTCGACATGAGCAATTTTCCTTCCCTGTTGGTCATGCCGCCTTCTTTTCGCTTTTCGCTTTCGCTTTCAACCACTTTGCCATCTGATCGCTGACGTCGCGGCCGTCGCGGATGCCCCAGACGACCAGGCTGGCGCCGCGCACGATGTCGCCGGCCGCAAAGACGCCGGGCAGACTGGTCATCATCGTCTGGTGATCGACGCGCAGCGTGCCCCAGCGCGTGACGGACAGGTCGGGCGAGCCGAACAGGTGCGGCAGTTCCTCGGGATCGAAGCCGAGCGCCTTGATCACCATGTCGGCGGGCAGGTCGAAGCTGCGGCCCGGGTCGGGCTCGGGGCTGCGGCGGCCGCTCGCGTCGGGGGCGCCGAGGCGCATTCCCTGCGCCGCGACTTCTTTCACATGCGTGTCGGCGGTGAAGCTTTCAGGGGCCGACAGCCAGACGAATTCGACGCCTTCCTCTTCGGCATTGGCGACCTCGCGCTGCGAGCCCGGCATATTCTCGCGGTCGCGGCGATAGAGGCACTTCACCGACTTTGCGCCCTGACGCACCGCGGTGCGGACGCAGTCCATCGCGGTGTCGCCGCCGCCGATCACGACGACATGCTTGCCCTCGGCATTCAGGCGGCCGTCGTCGAAGGCGGGAACCTCGTCGCCGAAGCTCTTGCGGTTCGAGGCGATCAGATAGTCGAGCGCGGCGATCACGCCTTCGGCGCCGCTGCCCGGCACGTTGATCTCGCGCGCCTTGTAGACGCCGGTCGCGATCAGGATCGCGTCATGCTTTGCGCGCAGCTGATCGAGCGTCGCATCCTCGCCGACCGCGAAGCCGAGGTGAAAGCGGATGCCGCTTTCCTCCAGCCGCTCGATGCGGCGCATCACGACCTCCTTCTCCAGCTTGAAGCCGGGAATGCCATAGGTGAGCAGCCCGCCCGCGCGGTCGTGCCGGTCGTAGACATGCACCTCATGCCCCTGAACGCGGAGATATTCGGCGGCGGTGAGCCCCGCGGGGCCCGCGCCGACGATGCCCACCGACTGGCCGGTCGGCTTGCCCGCCCGGATCGGCTCGACCCAGCCTTCGGCCCAGGCGGTGTCGGTGATATATTTCTCGACGCTGCCGATCGTCACCGCGCCATGGCCCGAAAATTCGATCACGCAATTGCCTTCGCACAGGCGATCCTGCGGGCAGATGCGGCCGCAGATCTCGGGCATCGTCGAGGTCGCGTTGGAAAGCTCATAGGCCTCGCGCAGCCGGCCCTCGGCGGTCAGGCGCAGCCAGTCGGGAATATGATTGTGCAGCGGACAATGCACCGAGCAATAGGGCACGCCGCACTGCGAACAGCGTGAGGCCTGCGCGTCGGCGTCGGGCGCCGCGTAACGCTCGGCAATCTCGCGAAAGTCGCGCGCGCGCTCTTCGGGCGAGCGCTTGTCCGGATAGGATTGGTCACGCCCCACAAATTGGAGCATGCGTTCGGAAGCCATGCAGTATCCCCTTCGTTGGAAAGGGCGATGGCATGGCGCAAAACCGCCTGTCACGAGCAAAATTGCAATTAGGACATATTTACTGTCCTTAATTTGCTATCAGAACGTGCTTCCGATGGTGCTACGCAACAATATTTCGACAATTAGTATTGTTTCGGACCTATCTCGCGGCAAGCCACGCCAGCGCCGCCGTCCCGACGATGATTCGATACCAGGCGAAGGGGCCGAAGCCATAGCGGGTGACGACCGCCAGGAAGGCCTTGATCACCGCCCAGGCGACGACGAACGACACCAGCGCGCCGACCGCGATCAGCCCGATGTCATTGCGCGTGATCGCGTCGTGATGCTTGGCGAGCTGGAGCACGGTCGCGCCGGTCAGCGTCGGCAGCGCGAGGAAGAAGCTGAATTCGGCGGCGGTCTTGCGGTCGACGCCCAGTGCCATCGCGCCCATGATCGTCGCGCCCGAACGGCTGACGCCGGGGACCATCGCGAGGCACTGGACGATGCCGACGATGACCGACTGGCGCACCGATAGCGCCGCGACCCCGCCGCTCTCCTGTGGCTTCGCGAAGCGCTCGACGAGCAATATGCCGATGCCGCCGACGATCAGCGCCCAGGCGACGACGGTCGCATTCTCCAGCAGCGCCTCGATCTGGTCGCCGAAGGCGAGCCCGAGCACGACCGCGGGGATGAAGGCGAGCAGCAGGTTGCGCACGAAGGCGATGGCCTGCGGGTCGCGCCGGAAGAAACCGACCGCCATGTCCCAGAAGAGATGCCGGTAAAGGACGACGATCGCCAGGATCGCGCCCGGCTGGATCGCGATGTTGAACACCGCCCATTTCGATGCGTCATAGCCGAGCAGCTCGGTCGCGAGGATCAGGTGTCCGGTCGACGAGACGGGAAGAAATTCGGTCAGCCCCTCGACGATGCCGAGGATGATCGCGGTCAGCCAGATGCTCATGGGATTCCCATATCAAGATTGCAACGATGCGAAGGGCGCCCGACCTTCGCCGGACGCCCCTGTCCGTCGCCAGACCTACGGGGGGCAGGGCGATTTTGCCAGCGGCGATTTGATGCGGTGCGACCGTGCGGCGGTCAGGCGGCCTGCGCGAAGCGCCCGTGGCGGCGATACTGGACCAGCCAGCCGTCGGCGACCGCGTCGAGCGAGGTCGGGACGATGCCGAACGAACCGAGCCCGGCGGCGCCCTCCGCGACGACATTGTCGTGCTGCAGCATCAGCCACTGATCCTTGGTGATCGGCGCGCCCGGCGCCCAGCCGAAAGCGGTCGCGATCGCGCCCGACACCGCGTCGGGAAGCTCGACGAACAGCCGCTTGCGCCCCGTCGCCGCGGCGACCCAATGCTGGAGCGCCGCCATCGTCAGCACTTGCGGTCCGCCGAGCTCGAACGTCCGGCCCGCGGCCGTCTCATCGAGCGCCGCAACCACCGCATCGGCGACGTCGCCGACATAGACGGGCTGGAGCTTCGTCTGCGGCGCGATCACCGGGACGACCGGCGACAGGCGCATCAGCGCCGCGAAGCGATTGATGAAATGATCTTCGCGGCCGAACAGGATCGACGGGCGCAGAATCGCCGCCGCGGGGAAGCCGGCGCGCACCGCGGCCTCGCCGTCGCCCTTGCTGCGCGCATAGGCCGACGCGCCCTCGGGGTCGGCGCCGATCGCCGAGACATGGACGAGCGCGCGGACGCCCGCGGCTTTCGCCGCGGCGGCGACGTGCGCGGCACCGTCTGCCTGCACCGCCTTCATGTCATCGAAGCTGCCCGCGAGGTTGATCGCGGCATCGCTGCCCTGAACGGCGCGCGCGACGCTGGCGGCATCGCGGACGTCGGCGGCGACGAACTGCGTCTGGCCGAGTCCGCCGAGCGGCTTCAGGAACAACGCCTTGCGCGGCTCGCGCTCCGCCACGCGCACCCGCGCGCCGCGCGCGAGGAGCCGCTGCACGACATAACGGCCGAGGAAGCCGCTGCCGCCGAATACGGTGATCAACTGTCCGTCGAGCTTCTGCATGATGTCCGCCTGTATCCGATTCTCTAAAGCCGCCGGGGCGGCATCCAGGCGCTCCCCATGCCGCGAAGCGGCGCGGCGGGCAAGGGGCAGGGCGCCGGCACCGACGCGAAACTGCCGATCGCCGATAAAATATGCGTCAACAGGCCGAGCGCGGTTGACAAGCCGAGCCGAGCGCCGCTAAGCGCCCGCTCCTACCCCGTGCCCAGATGGCGGAATTGGTAGACGCACCAGCTTCAGGTGCTGGCGATCGCAAGGTCGTGGAGGTTCGAGTCCTCTTCTGGGCACCATTTGTTCTTCTCAAGACGTCCCGTGACGGTCGACAAAATGGCAGAAATATGCCATTTATAGGCCTCACCCATCCCGGGGCGTCTCAGGCGATTTCAGACCATCCGGGGCCGAATGGGGCCATGAAATGGGCCATCGATGGCACCACCGGATTTCATGGCACCACGACCCCGATTGGTCTCTTCGACAAGCGGCTCCTGGACCAGTCGAGGATTCGCCGTGCCGCTCAAAGACCTCCAGATCCGCAACCTCCGCCCCACGGACAAGATTTGCCAGCACGCCGATGAGCGGGGCCTCTATCTCGAGGTCCATCCGAACGGGTCCATGCTGTGGCGGTATAAGTATCGCTACTTCGGCAAGCAGAAGCGGCTGGCGCTGGGGCGCTATCCCGATGTCGGTCTGGCGGACGCCCGGCGTCGGCGTGATGAGGCGCGCCGAACCTTGGAGGCAGGGAGCGACCCGTTGGCCGAGCGTAAGCATGAGAAGCTGGTTGCGGCGTTCAAGGCGGCGAACAGCTTCGGCGACATCGCCAAGGAATATATCGACAAGATGGTCGCCGAGGGTCGGGCGGACACGACTACCACAAAGGCAAACTGGCTGCTGGAGCAATTGGAGCCGATCGCCACGCGGCCGGTCGCCGACCTGAAGCCGATCGACGTGCTCGCCGCGCTCAAGCGGCTCGAGGCGAAGGGTAAGCATGAGACGGCGCGACGGTGCCGCTCGTTCGCCAGCCGCATCTTCCGCTATGCGGTGGCGACCGGTCGCGGTGAGGCCGATCCGACCTCTCTTCTGCGCGGCGCCTTGGTCGCTCCAAAGGTCACCCACCACGCCGCAATCTTGGAACCGCAACAGGTGGGCGAATTGCTGCGAACGATCGATGCCTATTCCGGTCATACGGTGACACGGCTCGCAATGCAGATCGCACCACATGTGATGGCCCGGCCCGGAGAACTGAGGATGGCGAAGTGGCTGGAGTTCGATCTGGATGCCGCCGTCTGGAAAATCCCGGCAGAGCGCATGAAGATGCGTCGGCCGCACAGCGTTCCGCTGTCCCGGCAGGTGCTGACCTACCTTGAGGAGTTGCTGCCGCTTACCGGACCGGACGGTTTCGTGTTCCCGGCATTCCACACGTCGCTACGCCCGCTCAGCGAGAATACGATCAATCAGGCGTTTCGTCGCATGGGCTACGCGCAGGGGGAAGTGACCGCGCATGGATTGCGGACCACAGCGTCAACGCTTCTCAACGAAAGCGGAGAGTGGAGCGCCGATGCCATCGAGCGCTCCCTTGCTCACGTGGACGCGAATGCTATCCGCGGCATCTACAATCGCGGACGCTATTGGGACGAACGCGTCGCTATGCATCAATGGTGGAGCGACTATATGGATCAGCTGCGCGATGCAGCTAAGCCGAAAGAAGCAGCGCAAGTTATTGCTGCACCGATGCCTGCTGCGATGGCAGTGAGGCGCTGAAATGTGAAAGGTGTGATATCCCTTGCCGTTCGCGCCAAGCGGGTTCGAGACGGGCTACAGGCATTGCTGGTTTCCCTCCTCACGATAACCCACAGGATCGGCGATCCATTGATTGACGGCTGACTCACGCCAGCCCGCACCATGAATGCTTATCTTTATCTGGCGAGGAAACGTTCCTTGGCTGATCTTACGATACAATGTGGTGCGAGACAGGCCGGTTCGGATCATCACCGTTTTCAGGCGAATGATGCGCTCAGTCGATGGCACGGTCTGAATTCCATTGGCGGTATATTCAAGCATAAGACCTACTCCAACTTTTGCAGGTCCGCCCGCCAAGGCCCAATGAGTTTAATACAGTTTCCTTCGTAGGGGAAAGAGGCTTGACGCGCCGCCTTCGACATCTTCGTGCAGTCGCTCGATATTTTGTCCCATTGGGGCTCAACAAGGCTCATCTTGCACGATCGTGACCTGTTGTCGGTAAGACCGTGAGGGACAACTACCGCAGCCTAGCTGTGAGGGTAAATGTGGTCCAACGGCGTTGCCTCCGGATGGCGGTGCCAGAGCGTTTCACTGGTTGCCAAGTCATCCCGAGAGGCTCCCCAAGTCGGATTCGAACCCGCCGACCACAGAGTTAACAGTCCACGGCATTTTGTCGGACTGTCGGGGCCCTCCGAGCCCCCAAATCGCGTACTTCACGACGCTCCGACGATAACCAGAAACCCGATCAAAAGGCCCCGCACATGGAACACAGATTTGATATGTTCACCGCCATCATCTGGCAACCCGCATTGCCGGAAGACCCTGTCAGTACAGAGCTAGTGGGAGAGACCATTCGAACTTGCGTGACCGGCAGATTTTTTCCCGAGGACTGGATTTTCCGCGCTGATCTTGATCGCAAGATTCCGGCAAAAGCGACCCACCTATCGCGACAAAAGGATGTTGGGCTGAGTTGGCAGATTGAGGATGCAGCGGCTTCTCGGCCCCTTGCCGATGCTTCCGTGCAAGCACCCAGCGAGCATGGAGAGAGTTCGCCGAACATCGTACAATCCCAAGTGCTAGAGGAATATGCGGCGTTGAATGCTCAGATGTTCGCTGGAAGCTATGTGGACCTAGGAACCGCAAACGCATTGCCGGACCCGAGTTTGACGATGTTTTGCGATTCATGGGGCGCAACTCTCAGTTTCGAACACTGTTGGTAGATTTTGCCGACCGCCCCAATTTTGGTCCAGAAGACTGGGCACTTCTCGGCAGTTTTGATCTGGAAGTGCATTTCGTCAGGAAGAGGCGGATTTGGACAGAGGACGGGCACGCGACAAAAAGCACCACCAACTAGCGAACTGACATCACGAAGGCTGACTCTTCATCAGCCTGTCAATCTCGATTGTGCACCACGCTTCTGCTCATGGGTACGCCCCGCTTTTTCATGCGGGATACACAGGGAGACAAAGCATTGGCACGGCCAAGGAATACGACAAGTCGATATAAGCGAAACAGGAATGGTTCTGATGACAAGGCGCCTAGGAGAGCGGTCTTATATGCTCGGGTGTCAACACGCGATCAGGAGAGGGAAGGATATTCCATCCCCGCTCAGATCAAATTGCTGGAAGACTACGCCGCAGTCAATGGCCTGATGATCATGGGCAATTTCGTCGATGTGGAGACCGCCCGTAAGGCAGGTCGGACGGCGTTCGGCGAGATGCTCCGCGAGCTCCGACGGAACCCTGGCATCCGCGCCCTCCTCGTCGAGAAAACAGACAGGCTCTATCGCAACATCAAGGACTGGGCCACGATCGACGAGTTCGGCATCGAGGTGCATTTCGTGAAGGAGAATTTTGTCCTCTCCGACCAGTGCCGCTCCTCCGAAAAGTTCATGCACGGCATCAAGGTGCTGATGGCGAAAAGCTATATCGACAATCTGTCGGAAGAAGTTTCGAAGGGGATGTCGGAAAAGGCCAGGCAGGGAGAATGGCCTTCATACGCACCGATCGGCTACGAGAACGTCATTGGCTCTGACAGGCGGAAGACCGTCATCGTCGATCCGAAGACGGCGCCTCTCATATCCTTGTTGTTCGAGTGGTTTGCGAGCGGGACCCACTCCCTAGTCAGCGTCACCGAGCAAGCGCGCGCTGCCGGCTTGGTGGGCAGGAAGAGGGGGCAGCCAATTGGTGTTGGCACTGTCCACCGCGTCCTGCGCAACCGCTTTTATACGGGCACGTTCGAATGGGCTGGCGAAACATATAGTGGTATGCATGAGCCGCTGGTGACGGTTGCCCTTTGGCAAGCCGTGCAAGATATTCTCGACCGACGGGCGTCATCGCGACCTCGACCGGGCCGATGTCGGCCTCGACGCGGTCGAAGAGGGCGAGCATCGCCTCTTCGCTTCGGGCATCGGCGGGAAAGGCGCGCGCCTGATGCCCGTCGTCGCGGATCGACTGCGCGAGCGCTTCGAGCGCGTCGGTGTTGCGCTCGCGGCGGTTGACGCAGGCGGTGAGCCCTTCGGCGGCAAAGGCGCGCGCGATCGCGCCGCCCGTGGCGTCGCCGGCGCCGATGATAACGGCTGCGGACATAAACGAATCTCCTCTTGCGGACGATAGTAACTATGATAATCATAGTGACAAGGGATTTTTGGATATGAAGAGTAGGCCGATGATGTCGGGAACCGAAGTTTCGTCATTGCGAGCGCAGCGAAGCAATCCAGAGCGGCGTAAACCGCTCT
>NZ_JAOZVW010000089.1 GCF_025869345.1 Sphingopyxis sp. | reverse complement strand
GGCGACAGCGGGCTGCGGCTTCGCCTGTCGGCGCGGGGCAAGCGCGCGACCTGCTGGTTCGACGATGTGGTGGTGACCGGCCTCGCCAAGGCCGAGGTTTCGGACACAAGGCAGGCGCTCGGCCGCGCCGCGTTGCAGGCGGGCGAGGGCTTCGACAGCCCGGTCGACCTGTCGGCCTTCTCCCCCGCCGCCGATGCTGCGACACCGCAAGCGCGTTTTGCGGGCCACCTTCATCTGGCGGGCGGGCCGATGGCGGGCTTCCGCCTGATCGCCGAAGAAAAGGGCTATGAGCGCGGCGACACAATCCGTTCGCTGCCCGCTCTCGACCTCGATCTCGTCCAGCACGGCGAGGCGCTGATCCCCGCGCAGCGGGGGCTGATCGCATCGACCCATCCCGACTGGAACTGGATCGTCGAGCCGGGCCGCGTCTGGTCCGAAGCCGGCGATGGCGGACTGACCCGCGCCGCGCTGCCCTTCGCGCTGCAGGAGCGGGGCGCCAATTGCACCCACAACGGGATGCTGACCTTCCTGTTCGGCGCGGACGGAACGGTGAGCAAAGCCGCCTTCGAGATTGCGGGCGAGACCTGCCGCTATCGCAAGTTCGACGCCTGGGGTTTTGCCGCCGCGCGCCTTGCGCCGGGCGCAGTCCGCGACGCCGACGCGATTGTGCGGCGTCATGAGGAGGCGGTGGCGGCGCGCTTGCCGGTGCGTTCGATCGAGGAACGCTCCGATGCGCTTGCTTTCGCCACCGCGGCGGGGCCGGAGCCGACCGTCTATGGCGCGGTGGTGGACGGCGTCCATTACCGCAGCGCCTGCGCGACGCGCCACGGCGACTATCCGGCGTGCGAGGTGATCGACCTGCCGTCCTATTCGACCGCCAAGTCGGTGTTCGGCGGGGTCGCGCTGATGCGGCTCGAAAAACTCTATCCGGGCAGCGCGGCGGTGGAGATCGCCGCGCACGTCCCGCAATGCGCGCGCGGCTGGTCGGGGGTGACACTCGAACAGGCGCTCGACATGACGACCGGCCATTATCGCTCCGACGCCTATATGGCCGACGAGGACGATCCGTCGATCGCCGCCTTCTTCGAGCCTGCGGACCATGCGGCGAAGATCGCCTTCGCCTGCACCCACTATCCGCGCAAGGCGGCACCGGGCGGCAAGTGGGTCTATCACACTTCCGACACCTATCTGCTCGGCACCGCAATGGCCGCGATCCTGCGTGAGAAACGCGGCGCGGACGCCGATCTCTACGACGACATCGTCCGGCCTTTGTGGGACGGCCTCAGACTCAGCCCGACGCTGTCGACGACGCGGCGCAGCGAGGATGCGGTCGCGCAGCCCTTCACCGGCTGGGGGCTGACCTATCAGCCCGACGACATCGCCCGCCTGTCGCGCTGGCTGATGCAGGGCGCGGACGGGCTGCTCGACCGGCGCCTGCTCGACGCGGCGATGCAGCGCGCGCCGCGGGGCGGCGGGCTGCCTGCGGGCTTCCCCGGCTTCCGCTATCGCGCCGGCTTCTGGACGCGCGACATGGGCGCGAAGCTCGGCTGCGCGGGTTCGCTCTGGGTTCCGGCGATGTCGGGGTTCGGCGGCATTTCGGTCGCGATGCTGCCCGGCCGCGACGCGCTTTTCTACAGCTTCGGCGACAGCGATCATTGGGACTGGAGCGCGGCCGCCGTGGCGCTTGCCGGAAAGGATGCGCCATGCGGCTGACCGACAAGCTGCCGAAAGTCGCGCCCGACGGCTTGCTTGCCGCGGTGCTGCTGTCCTTCCTCGCGACCGCCGGGCTGTTCTACGTCAACATCATGGCGGCGCTCGTCACCGGCCTGTCGGACGGGCTCGGCATCAAGCCCGCGAGCGCTGGGCTGATCGCCTCGGCCAATGTCTATGGCGCCGCGGTCGGCGCGCTGATCGCGGTGTTCCTGGTCCGCCGCATATCGTGGCGCGTCGCCGCGACGGCGGCGCTGCTCGGCCTGATCGCGGTCGATCTCGTCTCGACGCAGCTCGTGTCGGTGGCCTTGCTGACGGCGATCCGCGCCTGCCACGGCATGATCGGCGGGCTGCTCGTCGGGATTGCCTTCGCGGTGATCGCGCGCACCCGGTCGCCCGACCGCGTGTTCGGGATGCTGCTCGTCGTGCAGTTCGGGATCGGCGGCATCGGTCTCTGGGCGCTGCCGCCGCTGGTGCCGCACTATGGCACCGGCGTCCTCTTCCTCGCGCTCGCCGCCTTCAGCCTTGCGACGCTGGCGATGCTGCCCTTCCTGCCCGCCTATCCGGTCGCTGCCGAAAGCGGCGTGGCGGCCGAGGCGCCGCCGATCGCCCGCAAGCCGCTCGCCGCGACGCTCGCCGCCATCTTCCTGTTCCAGGCGGGCAATATGGGGCTCGCCGCCTTCATCATCGGGCTTGGGCGGGGCGCGGGGCTGTCGCAGGATTTCATCGGCCCGACGCTCGCCGCCGCCAACTGGCTCGGCGCCGTGGGGTCGATCCTCGTCGTCGCGATAGGCGCGCGCTTCGGGCGGGCGAAGCCGATCCTCGGCTCGATCGCCGTGACCCTGATCTTCACCGCCGCTTTCTGGCGATCGGACCTTCCGGCCGTCTATGTCGCCGCGAATATCGGTTCCGCGATCGTCTGGGCCTTCACCATCCCCTATCTGCTCGGCCTCGCCGCCGCCTTCGACAAGGTCGGGCGGACCGCCGCGCTCGGCGGCTTCTGCTCGAAGCTCGGCCTCGCGAGCGGGCCGCTCCTGACCGGGCTGCTGCTCGATCATGGCGGCTATCCGCTGACGATCGTCGCGGCGGTGCTGCTGCTCCTGCTGAGCGGGCTCGCGGCCGCCTGGCCCGCGCGCCTGCTCGACCGCGCGCCGCCTTCCCAAGACTGAAAACCCAAACCAACGAGGTCCAACGATGAGCAATAATGCCCTTCTTTTGTCGCGCCGTGCCGCCGCGGTCCCGCAGGGGGTCGCGAGTGCGACGCCGCTGTTCGCGGCGCGCGCCGAAAATGCCGAGATGTGGGACGCCGACGGCGGCCGCTATATCGATTTCGCGGGCGGCATCGCGGTGCTCAACGTCGGCCACCGCCATCCGCGCGTGATCGCGGCGGTGCGTGACCAGCTCGACCGTTACACGCATACGGCGTTTCAGGTCGCGGCCTACGAGCCCTATGTGGAACTTTGCGAACGGCTGAACGCGCTCGCGCCCTTCTCGGGCCCGGCCAAGACGATCCTTTTCACCACCGGCGCGGAAGCGGTCGAGAATGCGGTGAAGATCGCGCGCGCCGCGACCGGCCGTCCCGGCGTCATCGCCTTCGGCGGTGGCTTCCACGGCCGCACGCTGCTGACGATGGCGATGACGGGCAAGGTGCTGCCTTACAAGCGCAGCTTCGGTCCGCTGCCGGGCGAGGTGTTCCACCTGCCGTTCCCGATTCCCCACTATGGCGTGGAAGTCGGGGACAGCCTGCGCGCCTTGTCGCTGCTGTTCGCCGCCGACATCGAGCCGTCGCGCGTCGCCGCGATCATCGTCGAGCCGGTGCAGGGCGAGGGCGGTTTCCACATGGCGCCGCCCGAACTGCTCGCGGCGCTCCGCCGCCTCTGCGACGAGCATGGCATATTGCTGATCGCCGACGAGGTGCAGACCGGCTTCGCGCGCACCGGCCGCATGTTCGGGATCGAGCATGGCGGGGTCGAGCCCGACCTGATGACCGTCGCCAAGTCGCTCGCTGGCGGCTTCCCGCTGTCGGGCGTGATCGGCCGCGCCGACATCATGGATGCGGCGCAGCCGGGCGGGCTCGGCGGCACTTACGCCGGCTCGCCCGTCGCCTGCGCGGCCGCGCTCGCGGTGCTCGACGTGATCGAGGAGGAGGGGCTGATCGAACGCGCGAACGCCCTCGGCGACAGGTTGCGGGCGACGCTGGAGGCTTTCGCGGCGCGCAACGACCTGCTCCCCATCGGCCATGTCCGCGGCCCCGGCGCGATGGTCGCCTTCGACCTGCTCGCGGCGCGCGGCAGCGACGAACCCGACGGCGCGGCGGCAAAGCGGGTGACGGCGCGCGCGCTGGAACTCGGCCTCGTGCTGCTGAGTTGCGGAATCCATGGCGAGACGATCCGCCTGCTGATGCCGCTCACCGCGTCTGACGATGTGGTCGACGAAGGCATGGCGATCCTCGAGAAGGCCCTGAGCGCGCTATGAGCAATATCCCGACCCTGACCCGCCCCGACCTGTTGCGGACCGAGGCTTTCATCGCCGGCCGCTGGATCGCGGGCGACCGCCGCCTTGCCGTCACCAATCCCGCGACCGGCGCCTTGATCGCCGAGGTTGCGGATACGACCTCAGCCGACACCCGCGCCGCGATCGAGGCCGCGGCGGCGGCGATGCCCGCATGGGCGGCGACCCCGGCCAAGGCGCGCGCGGCGATCCTGCGCCGCTGGTTCGACCTGATCATGGCGAATCAGGAGGATCTCGCGCGGCTGATGACCGCCGAACAAGGCAAGCCGCTCGCCGAAAGCCGCGGCGAGATCGCCTATGCCGCCTCCTTCATCGAATGGTTCGCCGAGGAAGCGAAGCGCGCCTATGGCGACGTCATCCCCGCGACCCAGAACGGCCAGCGCATTCTCGTGCTCAAGCAGCCGGTCGGCGTCGTCGCCGCGATCACGCCGTGGAATTTCCCCGCCGCGATGATCACCCGCAAGGTCGGCCCGGCGCTCGCCGCGGGCTGCGCCATCGTCGTCAAGCCCGCCGCGCAGACGCCGCTGTCGGCGCTCGCGCTCGCGGTGCTGGCGGAGGAGGCGGGGCTGCCCGCCGGGCTGCTCTCGATCGTCCCGACCAGCGACGCGCGCGGCGTGGGCGCGGAGATGACGGGCAATCCGCTCGTTCGCAAACTGTCCTTCACCGGATCGACCGAGATCGGCAAATTGCTCTATCGCCAGTCGGCCGACACGGTGAAGAAGCTCGGGCTCGAACTCGGCGGCAATGCGCCCTTCATCGTCTTCGACGACGCCGATGTCGATGAAGCGGTCAAGGGCGCGATCGCGTCGAAATATCGCAACGCGGGTCAGACCTGCGTCTGCGCCAACCGGCTCTATGTGCAGGCGGGAATCCACGACGCTTTCGTCGCGAAGCTCGCCGATGCGGTGCGGGGACTGAAGGTCGGCAACGGCGCCGACGTCGGCGTCGAAGTCGGCCCGCTGATCGAGGAAGCGGCGGTGGAGAAGGTCGAGCGCCACATCGCCGACGCGGCCGCGAAGGGCGCGCGCATCGTCTGCGGCGGCGGACGTTCGGCGCTCGGCGGCACCTTCTTCGAGCCCACCTTGCTGACCGGTGTGACCGCGGCGATGGACGTCGCGCGCGAGGAGACGTTCGGGCCGCTCGCCCCGGTCTTCCGCTTTACGGACGAGGCCGATGTCGTCGCGCAGGCGAACGACACGCGCTTCGGCCTCGCCGCCTATTTCTATGCCGGCGATCTGTCGCGCGTCTGGCGCGTCGCCGAAGCGCTCGAATATGGCATCGTCGGGGTCAACACGGGACTGATCTCCACCGAAGTCGCCCCGTTCGGCGGGATGAAGGAGTCGGGCCTGGGGCGCGAGGGGTCGCGCTACGGGATCGAGGATTATCTCGAAGTCAAATATGTCTGCATGGGAATGGATTTGGGGTGACCTATCCGTCTGGACGCTCTGTCATCATCCGCTTTTCCAAGTAATTTCCGCTTTCGACCCATACCGGAATCTTCGCCAAGTCCCGCCGCCGGTTCGGACGCGTTGGCCGGAACAAGCCCCCGCGGGCTCCGGCCGAAGGACCGCTGGTGCGGACGGCGGGACTTGAACCCGCATATCCAGAGGATGGCAGATTTTAAGTCTGCTGCGTCTACCGATTTCGCCACGTCCGCACGCGCGCAGCCGGTCAAGCGGATGGACCCGAAGAGGTCAAGCGCTGTTTGGTTCTTTGCGTTTGCGCTTCACCGCGGCGGGCCGCTCGGCTATTTGCGGTCGAATGACTCCAGTCCTCGAAATTTCCGGCCTCTCCAAGACATATAAGAGCGGCCACCAGGCGCTTGCCGCCGTCGATCTTTCCATCAGCAAGGGTGAGATTTTCGCGCTGCTCGGGCCGAACGGCGCGGGCAAGACGACGCTGATCAGCATCGTCTGCGGTATTGTCACGCCAAGCGGCGGGACGGTGACCGTCGGTGGGCACGATCATGCGCGCGATTACCGCGCCGCGCGGTCGATGATCGGGTTGGTGCCGCAGGAACTCCACACCGATTCGTTCGAAAAGGTGATCACGACGGTCAGCTTCTCGCGCGGACTGTTCGGCAAGCCCAGCGATCCCGCCTTCATCGAGCAATTGCTGAAAGACCTGTCGCTGTGGGACAAGAGGAACAGCAAGATCATGGAATTGTCGGGCGGGATGAAGCGCCGCGTGATGATCGCGAAGGCGCTCAGTCACGAGCCCGAGATATTGTTCCTCGACGAACCGACCGCCGGCGTCGACGTCGAACTGCGCCGCGACATGTGGAACATGGTGCGCAGCTTGCGCGAGCGCGGGGTGACGATCATCCTCACCACCCATTATATCGAGGAGGCCGAGGAGATGGCCGACCGCGTCGGGGTGATCAGCAAGGGCAAGCTGATCCTGGTCGAGGAGAAACAGGCGCTGATCAAGAAGCTGGGGCGCAAGACGCTGACGCTCAATCTGGCCGAGCCGCTGGAGGCGGTGCCCGCGGAACTGGGCGAGTGGACGCTCGAACTGGCGGGCGAGGGGCATGAACTGGTCTACGAGTTCGACAGCCAGGCCGAGGCGACGGGCGTGCCTTCGCTGCTGCGGCGGATGAGCGACCTCGGCATCGCCTTCAAGGACCTCCACACCCGGCAAAGCTCGCTCGAGGATATTTTCGTCGGACTCGTCCATGAAGCCAATCCCAGACAAAATGGAGCGGAGCAGGCCGCATGATCCAGAATCTCCGCGGTATCCGCTCGATCTACCTGTTCGAGATGGCGCGCTTCGGGCGTACCTTCTGGACCAGCCTGATGCTGCCCGTGATTACCACGACGCTCTATTTCGTCGTCTTCGGATCGGCGATCGGCAGCCGGATGAGCGATGTCAGCACGGTGCCCTATGGCGCCTTCATCGTGCCGGGGCTGATGATGCTGACGATGTTCACCGAAAGCATCAGCAACGCGAGCTTCGGCATTTACATGCCCAAATGGACCGGGACGATCTATGAGATGCTGTCCTCGCCGATGTCGCCATTGGAACTGCTGATCGCCTATGTCGGGGCGGCGGCGACGAAATCGGTGATCATCGGGGCGATCATCTTCGCCACCGCGCATCTGTTCGTCGATGTCCAGATCGCGCATCCGGTGCTGATGGCCCTCTTCATGATCCTGATGGCGGTGACCTTCTGCCTGTTCGGTTTCATCATCGGCATCTGGGCGCAAAGTTTCGAGCAGTTGCAGGTGATCCCGCTGCTCGTCGTCTATCCGCTGACCTTTCTGGGCGGCGCCTTCTATTCGCTCGACATGCTGCCCGCGGCGTGGCGCACGGTGACCCTGTTCAATCCGGTCGTCTATCTGATCAGCGGGTTCCGCTGGACCTTCTTCGGGCAGGGCGACGTCGGCATCGGCGTCAGCATGGGCGCGGTCGCACTGTTCCTGACTTTGTGCCTGGCCGTGATCTTCTGGATGTTCCGGACGGGCTATCGGCTCAAGAATTGAGGCCGAATTTCGTCATTGCGAGCGCAGCGAAGCAATCCAGAGCGGTTTACGCTACCCTGGATTGCTTCGCTGCGCTCGCA
>NZ_JAOZVW010000088.1 GCF_025869345.1 Sphingopyxis sp. | reverse complement strand
TCCCGCTTTTCCAACGTCGCTGAGCGGGACCCCGGATCAAGTCCGGGGTAACGAAATCCATATGATTTCTGAGCGCAAATTTTCGAGCCACGGCAGCGCTTCTCATTCCCCCGGCACCAGCTTCATATTCTTCGGCATCTCGCCCATCTGCGGCGGCATATAGCGCTCGTCATGCTTGGCGAGGATGCGGTCGGCCACAAAAACGCCATCGGCGCGCAGCCGGCCGTCGGCGACCATCCCCGCGTTCTCGGCGAACAGATCGGGGACGATGCCGGTGAACTGGACCGGGATCGACGCCTTGCCGTCGGTCGCCACGAAACGGATCGTCACCCCGTCGCTCTGGCGCTTGATGCTGCCCGCGGCGACCATGCCGCCCAGCCGCATCGCCTCGCCGGCCGCGGCCTTGCCCGCCTTCACTTCGGCGGGCGTGCGGAAATAGGCGGCCTCGTCGCGCAGCGCGCTCGCCGCGAGCACGCCCGCGCCCGCGACGCCGCCCAGCGCCACGAGCGCCAAAATCAGTCGTTGATGCTTCGCTTTCATTTGCGGTCCTTACGCAAAGCGTCGCTGCGCTTCTCTGCCTTCGCCATCGCGCGCCAGCTATGCCACAATACCGCGCCGGTGAGCAGCGCCGTCAGCGCATAGGCCGCGATCACATAGGCCCATTGCCCGCCCCCGCTGATCACCCCCGCCATATCTCAATATCCCTCGTCGTCGTCGGCGAGCCGCCGCAGCCGCGCCGCGACGCGGTTGTCGGCGATGATCCGCCGCATCCGCATCAGCACGATCGCGCCGAACAGCAACGAAAAGCCGAGCACGGTCAGCCCCAGCGGCCACAGCAGCGAACCGTCGATGCTCGACCCGCCCAGCGTGATGCTCGGCCCCTGGTGCAGGCTGTTCCACCACACGACGCTGCGGTTGATGATCGGAATGTTGATCGCGCCGACCAGCGCATAGATCGCCGCGCCGCGCGACAGCGATCCGCCCTGCCTTTGGCCTTCGTCGCCCGTCGTCAGCGCGATGAAGCCGGCATAGAGGAAGAGGAGGACGAGCATCGAGGTCATCCGCCCGTCCCATTCCCACCAGGTGCCCCAGGTCGGCTTGCCCCAGATCGACCCGGTCGCGAGGCAGAGCGCGGTGAACAGCATCCCTGGCACCGCGATCGCGCGCGCCGCGATCCCCGACAGCGGATGGCGCCAGACGAGCTGCACCAGCCCCGCGACCGCGAGCGAGGTCCAGCCGCCCATGCCGAGCCACGCCGATGGGACATGAACATAGAGGATTCGCGCAGTCTCGCCCTGCTTCGCTTCGCCCGGCACCATCGCCAGCCCCGCAAAGGCCCCGGCGAGCAAAAGCAGCAGCCCAAGGCCGAGCAGCCACGGCGTCAGCGGCTTGGCGATCGCGAGAAAGCGGGTGGGGTTGGCGTATGCGTGCATCGGTCTCGCGTCGTCTTTAGGTGAGGCCGGTTTATCGGTCCAGTGAATTGCCCGGCGCGACCCGGCGGCGCTTCTCTCGCCCGCGCGGCGCGTGACGTCAAGCTTTTGCCCTGCAACATCTCGTCATCCCGGACTTGATCCGGGGTCCCGCTCAGCACCATCGAAAAGCGGGACCCCGGATCAAGTCCGGGGTGACGGAAAAGACAAAAGCCTCCCCTTCACCCTTCCGGCCGCGTCCAGATCCAGCTTCCGGTCACCGCCGCCGCGATCACCGGCGCCATCACCCACGGCCAGGGCGAAAAGATCGCCGCCAGCACGATACTGAACGCAAAGGCCGCGGTCGCCGCGATCTTGCCCTTGCGGCTGATCGCGCCCTTCTCGCGCCACGCGACGATATGAGGGCCGAAATGCGGGTGGGTCAGCAGCCAGGTTTCGAGCCGCGGCGAGGAACGCGCGAAGCAGAAAGCGGCGAGGATGACGAACGGCACCGTCGGCAGCAACGGCAGGAACGCGCCGATCGCGCCAAGCCCCAGCGACGCCCAGCCCGCGACCAGATAGAAATGCCGTTTCATCGACGGCGAGGCTTAGCGGAAATCAAGCGATCCGCCACCCCCAACACATGAGCCCGACCGCTCTGGATTGCTTCGCTTCGCTCGCAATGACGATGCGTTTCAGGACTTCGTCATTGCGAGCGAAGCGAAGCAATCCAGAGCGTCATCGAGCGACGCCCGGCTTTCACCCCCGCCCGATCAGCTTCTGCGCCATCCGGTCGGCCACCACCGACGCCGGAGTGCCGCTCGCCTTGCTCTCGGCCCATATTTCAGCGAGGCGGCCGGGGATCGCCCCGATGCGGCTTTCGACCTCTTCGCGGCTGCCCTGCCCCAGATATTCGAGCGCGACGTTGATGATCCCGCCCGCGTTGATCACATAATCGGGGGCATAGACGATGCCGCGATCATGAATGCGCTGCCCGTCCGCGTCGGTCGCGAGCTGGTTGTTCGCGGCGCCCGCGACGATCGACACCTTCAGCCGCTCGATGCTCTGCTCGGTCAGCGTCGCGCCGAGCGCGTTGGGGCTCAGCACGTCGGCCTCGACCTCCATGATCGCCGCCGAATCGGCGAGGTCCGCGCCCAGTTCCTCGGAAAGCGCCCTCGCCCGCGCCAGATCGACGTCGGCGAGGATCAGCTTGGCGCCATCGGCGGCCAGCCGCCGCGCGACGCCTTCGCCGACGCTGCCGACGCCCTGCACCGCGACGCGCACGCCCGCGGCGCTGTCGGTGCCCAGTTTCTCGCGGATCGCCGCCTTGATCCCCAGATAGACGCCGAGCGCGGTCAGCGGGCTGGGGTTGCCGCCCACCGCATCGCCCGCCGCCGGCAGCCCGCTGACATGGCGCGTCGCGCGCGCGATCTCGACCATGTCCGCGACCGACATGCCGACATCCTCGGCGGTGACATAGGCGCCGCCCAGCGATTCGACCGCGCGCCCGAAAGCGGCGAGCAGTTCGGGGGTCTTCGCCTGCCCCTCGTCGGCCAGGATCACGCCCTTGCCGCCGCCGAGCGGCAGGCCCGCCATCGCATTCTTGTAACTCATGCCGCGCGACAGGCGCAGCGCGTCGGTGATCGCCGCGGCGCGCTGCGGATAATGCCAGTAGCGCACCCCGCCCGCGCCGGGGCCGAGGTGGATCGAATGGACCGCGATGACCGCCGTGAGGCCGCTGGCGCGATCGCGGAACATGTGGACATGCTCATGATCGTCGAAATCGGCGAAATCCCAGACAGCAGACATGCGCGACTCCTCGCGTTAGAAAATTACGTCAAAGCGTAATAATCCGTCATGGGCGCCGAGTCACCCCAAAAGCTGCCACGCGCGAAGATAGAGAAAATGGGGCGACCAATGGGGCTCGAACCCACGACCTCCGGTACCACAAACCGGCGCTCTAACCAACTGAGCTATGATCGCCACACGTCGGGCGGAACCGCCTGCGACAGCGCGCGGCGATAGGCGCGGGGCCTTTTGCCGTCAAGCATTGTTCGCACGGGATCGCGCCATTAAAAGCACGGCATGGCGGATCACGAACATGTCGACATGCAGGCTTCAGGCGCCGCCCGTACCGCCGGGCGGCTCGCGGCGGTCCCCGGCATCCGGCGCGCGCCGACCCCGAAGCTCGAACAATATATGCTCGCGCGCTTCCTCGACGCCGACACCTGCGCTGCGCTGATCGCACTGATCGACGCGAAGGCGCGGCCCTCGACGATCGCCGACCCCAATGGCGACGACGCCTTTCGCACCAGTTCGACCTGCGACCTCGACCATCGCCATCCGGTCGTCGCCGCGGTCAACGACCGGCTCCACGCCCTCACCGGCATTCCGCCCGAATATGGCGAACCGCTCCAGGGCCAGCGCTACGACGTCGGCGAGGAGTTCAAGGCGCACACCGACTATTTCGACCCCGACGGCGCGGACTGGGAGACCTATTGCGCGATCCCCGGCCAGCGGAGCTGGACGCTGATGATCTATCTCAACGAGCCCGCCGCGGGCGGCGCGACGCGCTTCCTGTCGACCGGCAAGCTGCACCAGCCCGAAACGGGCAAGCTGCTTGCGTGGAACAATGTCCGCGCGGACGGCACCCCCAATCCCGAGACGCTCCACCACGGGATGAAGGTGCGCAAGGGGCGCAAATATATCATCACCAAATGGTTCCGCGAGCGGCCGTGGCCGTGGGCCGAAGACGAACTGGGCTGACCCGCCGCCGGAACCATGATTTCCCGCCCGCGTTCGAATAGGACCAGCGGAAGGAGTGGGATCGACATGACGGCACGCACGATCGATCGCGGCGCAGCGAAGCGCAAACCCGCGGCAAAGGCGAAGGGCGAGGCCATCGCGAAAGCAAAGGCGGTTGCGCCCGGCGTCGCGGCGCGGATCGGCAGCACGCCGAAAACGAAATTCCGCGGCGACCCCGATATTTTCGGCCGCCTCGTCGAGGATCACGACCGCCACCGCGCGCTGCTGGCGATGATCGAGGAGACCGAGGGCAAATCGCCCGATCGCCAGACGCTGTTCAAGGAACTGGTAAAGGAACTCAAGGCCCATGCTGCGGCCGAGGAGCAGGCGCTGTGGTCGAGCGTGCTGCGCGATCCCGAAACCACCGACTTCGCCCGCCACGCGATCGCCGAGCATAAGGAGATCGACGACATGCTCGGCGACCTCGCCGCCCGCGACATGGCGTCGCCCGGCTGGCTGCGCCGGTTCGCCGCGCTCAAGGAGGAATATCTCCATCACGTCGGCGAGGAGGAACAGGAACAGTTCGTGGCCGCCGAAGCGCATCTCGGCGCCAGCGACGTCCGCTACATGCGCCGCGTCTTCAACCGGCGCAAGAAAGAGGAAAAGGCGGCCGCCAGGGTCGAGCGGAAGATCAAGCTCAAGCCCTGACGGCGGCGCGCAGCTTTAGGCTTTGAGCGAAAAGCCTGCGTGCTCCCGCGAAGGCGGGAGCCCATCTCCCGCCGGCGCAAGATGGAACCGGCCGGAGATGGGTCCCCGCCTGCCCCGAAGGGGCAGTTTATCCTGAGCGCCGCCGCAGGCGGCGTCGAAGGGCGGGGACGCGCTGATGTTTACGCCGCCCTATCGCACCAGCCGGTACTGGAAACTCAGCGTCAGCGTATTGGCGACCTGCCCCGGCTCGACCGGCGTCGCTTTTGCCGAGCCGGCATCCATCGCCTGCAGGCGCACCATCGGCATCGGCGGCTGCGGCCCGCCGAAGCTGCCTTCGCCGATCGCCACCAGCTCGGCGCCGCGATAGCCCGCGAGCCGCGCATAGTCGGCCGCCTTCGCTTCGGCCTCCTTGATCGCCGCGCCGCGCGCGCCGACGAGCTGCGCGTCGGGGTCCTTCATCCCGAACCACGGTCCGTCGACATTGGTGCCGCCCGCCGCGACCAGCGCGTCGAGCAGCGGCCCGATATCGTCGATCTTCGGCGTCGTCGCGCGAACGCTGTTCGACACCTGATAGCCCAGGAAACGCGGCGGCTGGCCGTCGCTGCGGTTGCTGTAGTCATATTGCGGCGACAGGTTGATGCCGCTCGTCTGGATGTCCTCGGCCTTGATCCCGCGCGCCTTGGCGGCGGCGATCAGCTTGTCCATCGCCGCGGCATTGGCGCGCATCGCCTCGACCGCGGTCGGCGCGGTCGTCGTCACCCCGGCGCCCACCGTCGCCTGATCCGGGCGCGAACGCACTTCCTGGCTGACGCTGAAGGAAAGAATGGGCCCCTGCACCGTAGCTGTCGTCACCGTCGATCCTCCCTGTTGGGCAATGGCGGGCACCGCCGCCATCAGCGCGATACCGGCCGCCATAGCGGTGAGCATTTGCTTCGTCATTTCATTCTCCTGTGGACCGGAGTTCCGGCCGTAACTGATGACCACTCCGTAACGCTGACGGAGCGAACCCGTTCCGGCCTTGCCCTCGCCGCGCTTGCATGACGCTGAACGCATATGTAGCGAGCCGTTCATCATGGCAGCACCCATTCTTTCTTATGAAGGCCTCGGCCTTGTGCAGGGCAGCGGCTGGCTGTTCGAGGATCTCGACATCTATGTCGGCGCACGCGATCGCCTCGCGCTGATCGGCCGCAACGGCGCGGGCAAGACGACCCTGCTCAAGCTGCTCGCAAACCGCATCGACGCCGACAAGGGGAAGCGCACGATCGTCCCCGGCACCCATGTCGTGCTGCTCGAACAGGAGCCCGACCTGTCGGCGTTCGACACGCTGATGGATTATGCCACGTCCGGCACCGACGCCCCCGCCGGGCACGACGTCGCCGCGATCGCCGACCAGCTCGGCATCGACATGGCGCGCACCGCCGCCAGCGCCTCGGGCGGCGAGCGCCGCCGCGCCGCCATCGCCCGCGCGCTCGCGCAGAATCCCGACGTGCTGCTGCTCGACGAGCCGACCAACCACCTCGACCTCGCCGCGATCGACTGGCTCGAAAACTGGCTCGCGCGCTACACCGGCGCCTTCGTCGTCATCAGCCACGACCGCACCTTCCTCACCCGCCTGACGCGCCAGACCTTGTGGCTCGACCGCGGCAGCATCCGCCGCAAGGAAATCGGCTTCGGCGGCTTCGACGAGTGGACCGAAGCGGTGTTTGCCGAGGAAGCGCGCGCCGCGCAAAAGCTCGATTCGAAGCTGCGGCTCGAGGCGCACTGGCTCGAACGCGGCGTCACCGCGCGGCGCAAGCGCAACCAGGGGCGGCTCGAAAAGCTCAAGGAAATGCGCGCCACCCGCGCCGCGATGATCGGCGGCCCCGGCGTCGCCAAGCTCGGCCTCGCCAACGACGACGTCCGCTCGAAATCGGTCATCGTCGCCGACCGCATCACCAAACGCTTCGGCGAGCGCACGATCATCAAGGATTTCGATTTCCGCGTCCAGCGCGGCGACCGCATCGGCATCGTCGGCGCCAACGGCGCGGGCAAGTCGACTCTGCTCAAGCTGCTGACCGGCGAGATCGCGCCCGACGAAGGCACGGTGACGCTCGCCCCGACGCTCGACGGCATCGTCATCGACCAGCAGCGCAGCCTGCTCTCCCCCGACAAGACGGTGCGCGACATCCTCGCCGACGGCGGCGACTGGATCGAGGTGCGCGGGGTCAAGAAGCATGTGCAGGGCTATCTGAAGGATTTCCTCTTCGATCCCGCGATCGCCGAGGCGAGCGTCGGCGCGCTGTCGGGCGGCGAGCGCTCGCGCCTGCTGCTCGCGCGCGAATTTGCCCGCGAATCGAACCTGCTCGTCCTCGACGAGCCGACCAACGACCTCGACCTCGAAACGCTCGACCTCCTGCAGGAGGTGATCGCCGATTATGAGGGCACGGTGCTGCTGGTCAGCCACGACCGCGATTTCCTCGACCGCACGGTGACGGTGACGCTCGGCCTCGACGGATCGGGAAAGGTCGACATCGTCGCGGGCGGCTACGCCGACTGGGAAGCAAAGCGCGCAAAACCGGCGGCGGCAAAGGCAAAAGCCGCCGCGACCGAAGCCCCGCCCCCGCCGCCGCAGGCGCGCAAGAAGCTGAGCTACAAGGATCAGCGCGACTATGATCTCCTCCCCGGCCGGATCGAGGAAATCGAGGCGGAAATGGCGGGGATCGAGACCGAATTGTCCGACGGCAGCCTGTTCACACGCGACAATGCGCGGTTCACCGCGCTGACGGCGAAACTCGACGCGTTGCGCGCAGAAAAGGCGGCGGCGGAGGATCGCTGGCTGGTCTTGGCTGAGGAAGTCGAGGCGCTGGGATAACGTCGGCTATGGGGTGGTGAGCTGCCCCTCCCCAGCTTCGTCATTCCCGCGAAAGCGGCAACCCAGCGTGGGGTTAGCCGACG
>NZ_JAOZVW010000087.1 GCF_025869345.1 Sphingopyxis sp. | reverse complement strand
CCCGGCCGCGGCCCGAGCGAAGGGCCGCCACCGCCGTTTTGAGCCTTCTTTCGCCCCCCTTGCCCGTCACCCCGGACTTGATCCGGGGTCCCGCTTTTGGGCGGTGACAAGCGGGACCCCGGATCAAGTCCGGGGTGACGAAGAGGGTATGGGAGCCGCAAAAGAGTTGCAAAGAGAGACTTGACCTCCTCCCCCCTTCCCCGCCACGGTTCCGGCGAGGGAGAGAGATATGAAACCCATCGCCACGCTCGCGGCGCTGCTGCTGATCGCCACGCCCGCCGCCGCCGAGGACGCGACGCTCTATCGCGGCGGGACGATCATCACGATGGACGGCGATTCGCCGCATATGGTCGAGGCGGTCGTCGCGAAGGACGGCCGGATCGCCTTCGCGGGCGACGAAAAGGCCGCGCGCACCGCCGCGGGCAAGGATGCGGCGATCCACGACCTGAAGGGCGCGACGATGCTCCCCGGCTTCGTCGACGCCCATTCGCACTTCGCCATCGCGATGCAGATGGCGGACGGGCTCGACCTCTGGGACAAGACGCTGCCGCCCGTCACCGACATCCCTTCGCTGCAAACCGTCATCCGCGATTATATCGCGCGGCATGCGATCCCCAAGGACGGCTGGGTGATCGTCTGGCAATATGATCATGAGAAACTCGCCGAAAGGCGCCACATCACCCGCGCCGAGCTCGACGCGGTGGCGGCGGACCGCAAGATCGTCGTGCTCCACCAATCGCTCCACGCGCTCGTCGCGAACAGCGCCGCGCTCGCCGCCGCGAAGCTCACCGACGCCAGCCAGACGCCGCCGGGCGGGATGATGCTGCGCGATGCCGATGGGCATCTGAACGGCGTCCTGCTCGAAAAATCGACCTTCCTGATGCTCGCCGCGATGCCGCAGCTTACCGCCGAACAAAAGCTCGCGCGGCTCGACGCGGCACAGCAACGCTATTTCGCGGAGGGCTATACCCATGCGCAGGACGGCGCGACGATGCCCGGCGACCTCGCCTTCTTCACCGGCCCCGCGGCGCACCAGCACCTCAAGATCGACCTTGCGCTGCTACCGCTCTACACCGGGCTCGACGCGCTGCTCGCGCGGCCCGATATCCGCTTCGGCCAATATGACGGCCATGTGAAATTGCAGGGGATCAAGGTCATCCTCGACGGGTCGGTGCAGGCGCGCACCGGCTATTTCACCCGCGATTATGCGCGCGGCGCCCCCGACGGCAGCCATCCGTGGCACGGTGCCCCGGCGATGGATCAGGCGGCGTTCGACGCGCTCGCCAAAAAGGTCACCGATCGCGGCTGGCAGATCTTCGTCCACGCCAACGGCGACGCGGCGATCGACATGGCGATCAAGGGCTTCGACGCCGCCGGGATCAAGGCCGCCGACGACCGCCGCCCGATCGTCATCCACTCGCAATTCCAGCGCCGCGACCAGCTTGCCGACTACAAGCGCATCGGGGTCGGTCCCTCCTATTTCTCGAACCACGCCTGGTTTTGGGCCGACGTCCACCGCACCAACTTCCCCAAGGAGGTCGTCGATTTCATCAGCCCGCTCAAGTCGGCGCGCGCGGCGGGGCTGATCCCGTCGAACCACAGCGACTATAGCGTCACCCCGCTCGACACGCGCTTCATGCTCTGGACCTCGATGGCGCGCGTCTCGCCGACCGGAGTGATCAGCGGCCCCGACGAGCGGCTGGGCGCTTACGAAGGCCTCCAGGCGCTCACCACCGGCCCGGCGTGGCAGGCGTTCGAGGAGAATCGCAAAGGCCGGATCAAGGCCGGGCTGCTCGCCGACTTCGTCATCCTCGACAAAAATCCGCTGACCACGCCGGTCGACGCGATCCGCGACATCAAGGTGCTGGAAACGGTGAAGGAAGGACAGACGGTCTGGAAACGCGCCGACTGACCGCCCCCGCGAAATTTCAAGGAAATGGTCGCCATTCGGTGGTAGCTTTCTTGATCGCAACAGGAGTCTTCGATGCGCTATCCTCTCTCCCTTCTCGCCCTCGCCTCCGCCGCCTTGCCGCAGATGGCGGTCGCCCAGTCGGCATCGGATGTCGCCGATCTTGCCGGGGCGCGAGCGGCGGGCGGCGAGACCCAGCTTCTCGCGCGCGGTTATGAAGCGCGCCGCTCGACCGTGGTCGGCGAGCAGCGCTATACCTTCTGGTTCAACGCCCGCACCGGCCGCTGCCTGTCGGTGTCGACCGCCGATGGCCGCTATGGCGCGCTGATTTCGGTGCCGCCCGAAAATTGCGACGCCGGCGACAGCCGGGCCGAACCCGATCACGACGCCCGGCGCACCGATGCACCGCGCGACCCCGGGTCGCTGATTCTGGTCTGCTATGGCGCCGGCACCCGCGCAACGGTTCAGAACAATCCGAGTTACAAATGGAACCCGCACAACCATAAATGGGAATGGAGCAACACGCTTTCCAACGGCACGCAGGGGTTCAACAGCGACGTCCAGATCGAGCTATACGGCGACCATGGACGCATCCAGCTCGGTCCGAAGCTCGTTCCGCCGATCCATTCGGGCGACGATCACGGCTGGTGGGATCTCGACAACCTGGTCGTGACGCCCGACAAGATCAGCGCGGCCTATCGCCTCAACGGGCTCAACAAGCCGAAACTGGCGATCGACCGCCGCTCGGGCCGGATCACGATCGAGGGCATGACGCCCTTCTCGGGCCAGTGTGACGCCGGTGATTGGGGCGCGGGCCAGCGACGCTTCTGACTCGCGCCGCGCCGCCTATTCGGTGCAGAAGCGCACGAACCGCGCGATCGCGTCCCTGCCCTTTGCCGTCGCCGCCATGTCGGTCGTTTCGCCCGACGCGGTCAGGCGCAGCCAGCCGTTGGCGGCGAAGGCGCGGATGAGCGGCGAACCGCCCGCAATCTCTTCGGACGAGAAATAGGGCATTTCCTCGACATCGGTGGTGCCCTTGAGCGACAGCCGCGCGTCGCCCGACGTCAGTTCGATCGCGCTCAGTTCGGGATCGCCCCCGGTGATGCTCGCAAAGATGCGGTTTCCGCCTTCCTCGCAAGCGAACGCCAGCGGCTGGTCGTCGGTATCGGCGACTTCATAGGCCAGAACCGCGCTCTGCGCGCGCTCCTCGTCATCGACGCGCATCGTCCAGTCGTAACCGTCGTTCACCGCGGGCGCCTCTCCGCCCGCTGCGGCACCGGCTCCGCCCATGGTCGCAAGAACCAGCAGCACGCCGGCCGAAAACCTATTTCGCATCATCTCTTCGGCACCTCGTTCCGATTGCAATTCCAGTGTGTTAGCGATCACCGGCGGCGGACGTCAATGCTTTTGGGGCGGCGGCATATTTCCGGAATGGCGCGAAAAGCCCTTGCAAAGATTCCGGCGCAAATTAGCAACGGGACCGTCCGGCCATTCGGTCCGGTCACGGGGGTTGCTACATCAAACCGGACCTGCGGCTTGCCGCGCGGTCGAATGCCGCTCATTCGATCCCGCGCCTGCAAGGAAGCGCGGCGATTCCGTTCGAATGTCGCCCCTGTTTGGGAACAGGGGGGTCGACAATGACGAATATTATGCGAACCGGGGCCGTTATCGCGACGATCGCCGCAGCCTGCGTTCCGATCATGGCGGCGGCCGCGCAGCCGGCATCCGATGCCCCGGCCGAAACGACCGCGGTCGCGGCGGAGGAAGCAGCCGCTCCCGCCCCCGTCGCGCCGGTCGACGCCGCGGCACCACCGGTCGAAGCGGCGCCGGTCCCGGACTGCGAACTTCATGTCTTCCCGACCATCGAGGGGCAGGCGATGACCACCGGCTGGCTGTCCGGCTTCGGCATCGTGGGCGCGGTCGCCGATGCCGCGTCGAACAAGAACCGCAATATCAGCGAAGCCGAATATCTGAAGGAAGCCCTGGGGCCGCAAATGCAGATCGACGCGCTGCAATCGATCGACCTCCTCGCGGCGCTCAAATTGCCGCCGTCGCAGATCATCTATGAAACGCCGATCGCCGACCGCAAGATCAGCACCAAGGCGACGACCCGGCTCAGCCCGTCGGCGGCCGCCTGTTACGTCGAACTGATCATCACCCAGAATTTCTATACCAAGCGGGCGATCTACGGCCGCTCGCTCAACAACCGCTTCATCGTCAAGGATTTCCGTGCCGGAAAGAAGGAGACGGCGATGGTCAAGGGCCGCGGCGGCAACGGCCTTTCGATCTTCCCGCCCAAGACCGGCGAGGAAGAGGCCGCCGCCAACCAGGAATTGCGCGAGGTCTTCGTGAAGAATTTCCTCGAATTCGCCAAGGGTTACGCGCCCGCCAAATGATTGGGGATGGGGGGTGGCCGCCGCTTCCGGCGGCGGTGTCCCGCGTCCCGTTCGTCACAGGAAGCCTGCCTTGCGCCTGCTGATCGGCCTCTGCCTTGCCGCTGTCGTCGCGCCCGCCGCCATGGCGGCGCCCGAGCCTGCCAAGCCTTCGGCCATCGTCGCCGAACGCGACCGCGCCGCCGACGACCGCGCGGTCCAGACCGTCCTCGCCCAAAAATGGATCGAGACGAGCGTCGACGTCGGGCGCGTGGCCAGCTCGGCGGGCGGCGGCGGCCTGATCGGCGCGATCATCATCGAGTCGATGGACGACAAGGGCAGACGGATGCGCGACACCGCCGTCCAAAAAGCCGAAGCGACCGTCGCGCCGCTACGCCAGGTGCTGGGCGATTTCGACGCCGATGCGCTGGTGCTCGCAACGACCCGCGCGGCGCTCGGGCAAATCGGCTGGTTCCGCGCCCGCGACATCGCGCTGAGCAAGGACGCCTCCCCCGATGGCCGCCGCGCCTTCGCCGCTTCCGCCGATACGCTGCAAATCGCGTTCGTCGTCTACAGCTACGGCCTGTCGCCCGACTTCACGCAAATCCGCGCCGTGGCCGAAATTTCCCTGGCCCATCAGGCAAAAGACAAAGCACGCGGCGCCGCGCCCGCGCCCTATTATCGGCAGACGATCATCAGCGTCGTGCAGCTGGATCGGCGATCCTATGCGCCGGAAGACAATGTCGCCGCCTGGGCCGCAGATGACGGGCGCCGGGCAAGGGCCGCGCTGGACAAGGCTTTCGGCAGCCTCGAACGAACGATCCCCTATGCGCTGAACCTGACCGAGGCCGAATTACAGCGCCTGACCGGCAAGGATCGCGAAAAGGCCTTCGGCGCCGGCTTCTATGGCCCGCTGATCGCGCGCGATCCGGACGGCGGAATGCTCCTCTGGTCGAAGGGGCTCGTCCATGTGCAGACCTTGCCCCCGGCGAACGAAGAGGGCTGACGAAGCCCCGCCGGTTAGCCGAGCGCCTTCTTCAGCAGCTCGTTGACGACCTGCGGGTTGGCCTTGCCCTGCATCGCCTTCATCGTCTGGCCGACGAAGAAACCGAACAGCGCTTCCTTGCCGCCTTTATACTGCTCGACCTTGTCGGCATTGGCGGTCAGGATCTTGGCAATTTCGGCCTCGATCGCGCCGGTGTCGCTCGTCTGCTTGAGGCCGTCGCGTTCGACGATGACGCTCGCGGCGTCGCCGCTTTCGAGCATCTTCTCGAACACCTGCTTGGCGATCGTCCCCGAGATGGTGCCATCGGCGACGAGGCCGAGCAATTCGCCCGCCTGCGCCGGGGTGACCGGGCAATCCTCGAAGCTCTTGCCGAGGCGGTTGAGCGCGCCGAACAATTCGCTCGTCACCCAGTTCGCCGCCGCGGCCGGTTTCGCGCCCGTCTCCAGCAGCGTGTCGAACCACAGCGCGCTCTCGACCTCGGCGGTCAGCACGTCGGCGTTATATGGCGAAATCCCCGCCGCCAGATAGCGCGCGCGCTTGGCGTCGGGCAGTTCGGGCAAGGACTCGCGGCACTCCGCCAGAAACGCGTCGTCGAGGATCAGCGGCAGCAGGTCGGGATCGGGGAAATAGCGATAATCATGCGCATCTTCCTTCGACCGCATCGACCGCGTCTCGTTGCGGTCGGGGTCGTAGAGGCGCGTTTCCTGCACCACCGTGCCGCCGCTTTCGATCAGCTCGACCTGGCGCTTCGCCTCGCCCTCGATCACCGCCATCACGAAGCGCACCGAATTGACATTCTTCGTCTCGGTGCGCGTGCCGAACTCATCGCCGGGCTTGCGCACGCTGACGTTGACGTCGGCGCGCATCGAGCCCTCTTCCATATTGCCGTCGCACGAGCCGACATAGCGCAGGATCGAGCGCAGCTTGCGCACATAGGCCCCCGCCTCGGCGGGCGAGCGCATGTCGGGGCGCGAGACGATCTCCATCAGCGCGACGCCCGATCGGTTGAGGTCGACATAGGACATCGTCGGATGCTGGTCGTGCATCAGCTTGCCGGCGTCCTGCTCGAGGTGCAGACGCTCGATGCCAATCTCGATATCCTCAAACTGGCCCTGACGGTCGGGGCCGAGCGAGATGATAATCTTGCCCTCGCCGACGATCGGATCCTTGAACTGGGAAATCTGGTAGCCCTGCGGCAGGTCCGGATAGAAATAGTTCTTGCGGTCGAAGATCGAACGCTTGTTGATCTGCGCCTTCAGGCCCAGTCCGGTGCGGACCGCCTGCTTGACACATTCCTCGTTGATGACCGGCAGCATGCCGGGCATGGCCGCATCCACCAGCGATACGTTGGCATTCGGCGCATTCCCGAAGGTGGTCGAGGCGCCGGAGAAGAGCTTCGAATTGCTCGTCACCTGCGCGTGAACCTCCATACCGATGATCACTTCCCAATCGCCGGTGGCGCCGGGAATGAAACGTTTCGGGTCAGGCGTGCGCGTGTCAACTAGGGTCATCAGATGCTCGTGTCATGCGTGGAGTTTTCAAGCCCGTGAGGTAGAACAAATGTCGCGGTGGCGCAAGGCTTGTCCAGCCTTGCGGGGCAAGACATCAAGCCCGCAAGAGGCTCATCAATCGTTAATCCGCTTCATGCAGCATGGGTGGATGGCTCCCGGGACCCTTACGCTTCTCGCCATCGCTGCGCTCTACAATGTCGTGGTGTTCTGTGTCTATTGGCTGGACAAGGACGCGGCCCGCAATGGCGAATAGCGCATACGGGAAACCACATTGCTCTCCCTCGCCCTGTTCGGCGGCGGTGTGGGCGCATTACTTGCCCAGAGGCTTCTCCGCCACAAAACGCGCAAACAGCCGTTTCCCGTCGCCTTGCCGACATTCTCCGTCGTGCAGATTACGGCCGCGTCAGCCGTCCTCATCGCTCCCGAAAGGGCCGCAGCCGCATTGGATGCGGTGCTCCGCTCCTTCGCAGGAAACTAGAATTCCGCATAACCAGTGCCGGCCGGCTCCACGAGCTGCTTGGACATGCCAACGGTCTGGACGTCGCGGTCGAGCTTCGGGTTATAGGCAATGGTCAGCCAGTGGACCGAATAGCCATGTTTCTCGAAAAAACCGACAGCGTCCCGATTGAGAGCGTGTGTTTCCAGCGACGCCTTCTCGAAGCCCTGTTTGCGGATCTCGTCCTCCACCTCTTCCAGCAGAACCGAACCCAGCCCCTGCCCCTGATGTTGAGGATCGATCCAGAAGTCGGTGATGTTCTCATCAAGCTGTTCGCGGGCTGCCCATCCGACTACGGCACCGCCGCTTTCCACGACGGAAATCGTGATCCAGCGGCTACGGGTGAAGTTCTGGAAGGCCTGACGGGCATTTTCCAGCATCGGGCTCGTCTCGCCGACCGGAATCATCGCCTGTTCCCAGGAACGAATACCGATATCTGCAAGCAGATCGGCCTCTTCCTGTCGTGCGGTGCGAATATTTGCCATGCCCTCTCCCGTGTTTCGCGGAGTAGAACACCCGCAACAAGGTTTGGCCAGAGGTTGTATTACATCAAACGAGAAAAACAGCATTTCTGTTTATT
>NZ_JAOZVW010000086.1 GCF_025869345.1 Sphingopyxis sp. | reverse complement strand
CCCGGATCAAGTCCGGGGTGACGAGGTGGGATATTGTGCACGGCATGCGCACCATCTACCACCGCCGCATGGCCTCCACCGAAATCGAAGCGCTCGTCCAGCAACTCGCCCGCCTGCCGGGCCTCGGCCCGCGCTCGGCGCGGCGTGCGGTGCTGCACCTGATGAAGAAGCGCGAGAGCAGCTTCGCGCCGCTGCTCGCCGCGCTGCAGACGGTGTCGGAACGGCTCGTCACCTGCGCGATCTGCGGCAATGTCGATACGCAAGATCCCTGCGCGATCTGCGCCGATCCCCGCCGCGACGCGCGCAGCCTCTGCGTCGTCGAGGAGGTGTCGGACCTCTGGGCGCTCGACAAGTCGCGGCTCTTTCCCGGCAAATATCATGTGCTGGGCGGGCGGCTGTCGGCGCTGGAAGGCGTGCGGCCGCAGGACCTCAGCATCGACGCGCTGGTGAACCGCGTCGCCGCGGGCGGCATCGACGAGGTCGTGCTGGCGATGAACGCGACGCTGGAAGGGCAGACGACGGCGCATTATCTCGCCGAGCGGCTGGAGGGCTATCCGGTGCGGCTGACGCAGCTCGCGCACGGCCTGCCGGTGGGCGGGGAGCTCGACTATCTCGACGAGGGGACGCTGGCGCAGGCGCTACGGGCGCGGCGTCCGGTGGGTTGACGGCGGGCGTTCGAGTTCATACCTCGCACCCATGGCCCTGCTACCCATCATAGAGACCCCCGATCCGCGGCTGCGCGTCATTTCGAAGCCTGTCGAGACGTTCGACGCCGAATTGAAGACGCTGGTCGCCGACATGTTCGAGACGATGTACGACGCGCCCGGCATCGGGCTGGCGGCGATTCAGGTCGGGGTCGCGAAGCGCATCCTCGTCATCGACCTGCAGGAACCCGATCCCGAGGATGAAGAGGGCAAGCGCGTGATCCGCGACCCGCGCGTCTTCATCAATCCCGTCTTCTCCGACGAGAGCGAGGAGCATAGCGTTTATCAGGAAGGCTGCCTGTCGGTTCCCGAACAATATGCCGACGTATCGCGCCCCGCCGAGGTCACCGTCGACTGGCAGGACGCGGACGGCAAGCATCACCGGGAACGCATGACCGGGCTGATGGCGACGTGCATCCAGCACGAGCACGACCATCTGGAAGGCATCCTCTTCATCGACCATCTGTCGCGGCTGAAGCGCGAGATGGTGCTGAAGAAGCTCGCGAAGCTGCGCAAGGCGGCGTGACGCCCACATCGCCATAGCGTGTGTCCCCGCGAAGGCGGGGACCCATCTTCTGACGGTGCAAATCTGAAACGGCCGGTGATGGACCCCCGCCTTCGCGGGGGAACACGCCATTATTACGTGCGGGCTTACTCCGCCTTCTTCGCGACCCCGACCATCGCGGGGCGCAGCAGGCGGTCCTTCATCATATAGCCCGCCTGCATTTCCTGCACGATCGTGCCGCTTTCCTTGTCGCTCGGGATTTCGAGCATCGCCTGATGCTGATTCGGGTCGAGCGGCAGGCCGATCGCGGCGATGCGGGTGATGCCGTTGCGTTCGAACACGCTCATCAGCTCGCGCTCGGTCGCCTCGAGCCCGGTGAGCAGCGGCTTGATCGCCTCGTCGGCGCGCTGCTCTTCGCTGAGCGACGCCAGCGCGCGGCCCAGATTGTCGGCGACCGACAAGATGTCGCGCGCGAATTTGGTCGCCGCATAGGCGTGCGCGTCGGCGATCTCCTTGTCCTTGCGGCGCGTGACGTTCTGCGTCTCGGCGCGCGCATAGAGCAGATCCTGCTGCAGCGCCGCAAGCTGCTCGGCAAGCTTCGCCGTTTCGTCCTGCGTTTCCGCGGTCGGCGCTTCGGTTGCGGTCGCTTCGGCCTGACCCTCTTCGACGGGCGTATCGTTTTCGGTGTTCGTCATAATCCTATCGTATCAGTCTGGAGAGAGATTGTGCGGTGAAATCCACCATGGGAACGATCCGCGCATAGTTCAAGCGCGTCGGGCCGATCACCCCCACCACGCCGACCACGCGCCCGTCGCTGCCATGATAGGGAGCGGCGATAACCGACGATCCCGACAGCGAAAAGAGCTTGTTCTCCGACCCGATGAAAATGCGCGTCGCGCTGCCCTCGCGCGCGCTGTCGAGCAACCCTGCGATTTCCTGCTTGGTTTCGAGTTCGTCGAGCAACTGCCGCACCCGGTCGAGGTCGCCGACCGCGCTTTCGTCGAGCAGATTCGCCTGGCCGCGCACGATCAGCACCGGCCGGTCGGCGCCGTCCGACGACCAGATGGCGAGCCCGCGCGACACCAGGTCGGCAGCGGCGCGGTCGATCGCGATACGTTCGGCCTCGATCTCGCGCCGCACCCGCGCCATCGCGTCGGACAGCGTCAGCCCCGCGAGCATCGCGCTGACATAATTGCCCGCCTCGACCAGCGCCGAGGGGTTGAGCCCGGCGGGCACGTCGATGACGCGATTCTCGACCGTGCCGTCGCCCGCGACGAGGACGACGAGCGCCTGCGTTCCTGACATCGGCACGAAGGCGACCTGCTTCAGCACCCGCTCGTGCTTGGGGACGAGGACCAGACCGGCACAGGCCGAGAGGCCCGACAGCGCGGCGGTCGCCTGCGCCAGCGCGCTTTCGATCGGCCCGCCGCCGTCGGCAAGACTCGCCTCGATCTGCGCGCGGTCCTCGGCCGAGGGCTCGGCGACCTGCATCATCCCGTCGACGAACAGGCGCAGCCCCTGTTCGGTCGGCAGCCGCCCCGCGCTGGTGTGCGGGCTGGCGAGCAGACCATATTCCTCGAGATCCTGCATCACGTTGCGGATCGACGCCGGCGACAGGTTGAGCGCCGCGAGCTTCGACAGGGTGCGCGACCCGACCGGCTGGCCGGTTTCGAGATAGGCATCGACGACCAGCCGGAACACGTCGCGGGCGCGCGTGGTGAGTTCGGTGATCGGCGGATTGGTCATGCCGAGGATGTAGGGGCGGTGAGGGGGAGGGGCAAGGATGCAAACCCCTCTCCCGCAAGCGGGAGAGGAAAAGGGACTCGCGGTCGTCCACCTCTGCCGTTAGCCTCCCCACTGGGGAGGAACCGCATGACCACACGCTCGCTGACCGAGGACGATCCGCTCGACGATTTCGAGCACCGCGATATTGCGCTGCTCGGCCGCCCGCACCGCGTCTACACGATGGGCAGCGGCCCCGCGGTGATCGTGATGACCGAAATGCCGGGGATCAGCCCGCATGTTGCACGCTTCGCCCGCTGGGTCCGCGACGCCGGCTTCACCGTCTATATGCCGCATATCTTCGGGCGCGACGGCGCGGTGCCGCGGATGCCGGGGGCGCTGTTCACGATGATCGGCGGCTGCATCAGCCGCCAGTTCCGCGCCTTTCAGGCGAATGAGAGCTCGCCCGCCGTCCAGTGGCTGCGCGCGCTGGCGGCGCTCGCGCACACGGAATGCGGCGGCAGGGGCGTCGGCGCGATCGGCATGTGCTTTACCGGCAATTTCGCGCTGTCGATGATGCTCGAACCCGCGGTGCTCGCGCCGGTGCTGTCGCAGCCGTCGCTGCCGCTGAATGACGCGGCGGGGATGCACATCGCTCCCGACGAGCTCGCGGCGGTCAAGGCGCGGATGGAGGTCGAGGACCTGACCGTGCTCGCCTATCGCTTCGAGGGCGACAAATTTTGCAAGGCGGCGCGCTTCGCCGCCTATGAGGCCGCGCTCGGCGACCGCTTCGTTGGCCGCGTGCTGCCTGACAGCGCCGCCAATCCCGACAGCCCGATGGCGAATCCGCACAGCGTTGTCACGCTCCACCTGATCGACGAGGAAGGCCAGCCGACGCGCGCGGCGCGCGACGAAATCCTCGATTTCTTCCGTATGCGCTTGAGCGGTTGAGGACGGCGGCCTAAGGGCGGCGCATTCATCACCTGAAAGGACTCCCATGCGACCCTCCGGCCGCGCGCCCGACCAGATGCGCCCCATCGCCATCGAAACCGCCTTCACCATCCATGCGGAAGGCAGCGTTCTCGTCAGCTTCGGCAACACGAAGGTGCTGGTGACCGCCAGCGTCGAGGAGAAAGTGCCGCCCTTCCTCCGCGGCAAGGGGCAGGGCTGGGTAACGGCCGAATATGGGATGCTCCCGCGCGCGACCCACACGCGCGGCAGCCGCGAGGCGGCGAAGGGCAAGCAGTCGGGGCGGACACAGGAAATCCAGCGACTTATCGGCCGGTCCTTGCGCGCCGTCGTCGATATGAAGAAGCTCGGCGAGCGCCAGATCGTCATCGACTGCGACGTCATCCAGGCCGATGGCGGCACGCGCACCGCGTCGATCAGCGGTGCGTGGGTCGCGCTGCGGCTCGCGGTCGACAAGCTGATCGAAAGCAAGGCGCTCGCTGCCGACCCGATCGAGGATCAGGTCGCGGCGATCTCGTGCGGCATCTACAAGGGCACGCCGGTGCTCGACCTCGACTATGACGAGGATTCGGTCGCCGAAGCCGACGGCAATTTCGTCCTCACCGGCGGCGGCCGGATCGTCGAGGTGCAGGCCAGCGCCGAAGGCGCGACATACGACGAGGAAGGCCTGCTTCGCCTGCTCCGCCTCGCGCGCATCGGCTGCACCGACATTTTCGCGGCGCAGGCGAAGGCGGTGGGGCGATAGGCCTGATTGGGTTCACGCGAAGACGCGAAGGCGCGAAGATGTGGCGCGGCTTTCTCCATCGTCGTCGCATCATGGCGCATCGCCGATATAGAAAGGGGCCTGTCGGCCCGGACCTTCTTCTTCGCGACTTCGCGTTTTCGCGTGAATCAATTTAACCGACAGAAGATGGATAGACCCATGTCCCACCGCAAACTCACCCCCGGCAAGCTCGTCATCGCAAGCCACAATGCAGGCAAGGTGCGCGAGATTCGCGCGCTGCTTGAACCCTTCGGGATCGAGCCGGTGTCGGCGGGCGATCTTGGCCTGCCCGAGCCGGAGGAAACGGGGACGACGTTCCGCGAGAATGCGCTGCTCAAGGCGCACGCGAGCGCGTCGGCGGCGGGGCTACCCGCGCTTGCCGACGACAGCGGGCTCGAAGTCGCGGCGCTCGGCGGCCGGCCGGGTGTCTACACCGCCGACTGGGCCGAGCGCCAATGGTTCGAGGGCGAAAAGGGCCGCGACTGGTATATGGCGATGGGCAAGGTCGAGGGGCTGCTTGCCGAGCAGGGGCCGGACGTCGACCGCAGCGCTCGCTTCGTCTGCACGCTCGCGCTCGCCTGGCCCGACGGCCAGGCCGAGGTGTTCGAGGGCAGGGCCGAGGGCAGCCTGACCTGGCCCCCGCGCGGAATGCTGGGCTTCGGTTATGATCCGGTGTTCGTTCCGGCCGGTAAGGCACTGACTTATGCGGAAATCAATCCGGCGGAGAAGCACGCGATCAGCCACCGGGCGGACGCGTTCGCGAAGCTGGTGGCGGGCGCGTTTTAAGGGCGGTTCGATGTTCATCGAGAAGGCTTATGCAAAGCGTGACAGCTTGTCCGACCGCGATCTTGGGCGTTTGGCTGACGCGCTGCGGGATCAGGTCGACCGGTACGCAATCGCGATAGAGAATTATCCCCCCGAGCGCATGGAAAGGCACGGGACGCCCTTCCTTCAACATCTCCAAGGGCGGTTGGATGAGGTGAACTCGCTCATCGCCCGACGTGTCAAAGACGCCGGAACTTGATGGCCGAACCGCTCGCCCTTTATGTTCATTGGCCGTTCTGCGTGTCGAAATGCCCTTATTGCGACTTCAACAGCCATGTCCGCGAAAGCGTCGATCAGGCGGCGTGGCGCGCGGCGCTGCTGGCCGATCTGCGGCACGAGGCGGCGCTGCTGCCGGATCGTCTGATCTCGTCGATCTTCTTCGGCGGCGGCACACCGAGCCTGATGCCGCCCGCGACGGTCGCGGCGGTGATCGCGGCGGCGGATGCGGCGTGGGGGTTGGCGGACGATTGCGAGATCACGCTGGAGGCAAACCCCAATTCGGTCGAGGTCGCGAACTTCGCCGATCTGGCCGCCGCCGGGGTCAATCGCGTGTCGATCGGCGTTCAGAGCTTCGACCCACAAGTCCTTGAATTTCTTGGCCGTGCCCACAGCGGAGACGAAGCGCGGTGCGCCATCGCGGCGGCGCAGGATCATTTCGCGCGCGTCAGCTTCGACCTCATCTATGCGCGGCCCGGCCAGTCGCTCGCCGCATGGGAGTCCGAGCTTGGCGCGGCACTGGCGTTCGGCACCGGGCATCTCTCGCTCTATCAGCTCACCATCGAGCCCGGCACGCGCTTCGCAACCCTCGCCGCGAAGGGTGATCTCGTCATTCCCGACGGCGATGCCGCCGCCGACCTGTTCGACGCGACCCAGGCGATCGCGCGCGCCGCGGGCCTGCCGCGCTACGAAGTGTCGAACCACGCCGCGCCGGGCGAGGAGAGCCGGCACAATCTGACCTATTGGCGCTATGGCGACTATGCCGGCATCGGCCCCGGCGCGCACGGGCGACGGCTGGCGCGGGCGACCGAGCGGCACAAGAAGCCCGAGAATTTCATCGCGGCGGTCGAACGGAACGGCCACGGCCTGAAGGTCGAGACCGACCTGCCGCCGCACGAACGCGCGACCGAGGCGATGCTGATGGGGCTCCGTCTGACCGAAGGCATCGACCTGGCGCGCGCCGAGGCGCGTAGCGGATTGGCGCGGGAGGCGTTCGTCGATGCGGACGCGGCGGCGCGGCTGGCGGGGCAGGGGTTGCTGGGGCAGGACGGCGACCGGCTGGCGGTGACCGATGCGGGAATATTGCTGCTCGACTCGATCCTTTCCGAGGTGGTGAAAACCCACTAACCCTTCCGACACCGTTCGCATCGAGCGAAGTCGAGATGCCCATCTGCGTAGCACTGGGATGATGGGTGTACCGGCTTCGCTCGACACGAACGGATCGAGAGGAATGGATTTGGCGCAGGACATTATCCGCGACTGGGATGCCCATCTGGCGCATGAGAAGCGCCGGTCGGAGCATACGCGCCGCGCCTATGTCGCGACCGCGACACGCTTTTGCGCCTTCCTGTCGCACCATCGCGGCGGGGCGGTCGATGCGCCCATGCTTCAGGGGCTGACGCCGAACGACCTCCGCTCTTATCTGGCCGACCGCCGCGCCGAGGGGCTGGGCAATGCGTCGGCAGCGCGCGAGCTCAGCGCGCTGCGCACCTTCCTGCGCTTCGTCGGCGGCTCCAACGCCAGCGTGCCGCAGCTTCGCGGCCCGCGCGTCAAGAAGGGCCTGCCGCGCCCCGTCGCGCCCGCCGAGGCGCTCCAACTCGCGCAGGATGTCGAGGCCAATGCTCGCGAGGGCTGGGTCGGCGCGCGCGATTTCGCGCTGCTGCTGCTGCTCTACGGCGCGGGGCTGCGCATCGGCGAAGCGCTGGGGCTCACCGGCGCCGCGCTGCCGTTTGGCGACACGCTGCGCGTCACCGGCAAGCGGAACAAGACGCGCATCGTCCCGATCCTGCCCGCGGTCGCATCGGCGGTGTCGCGCTATGCCGAGGCTTGTCCGTGGCCGATCGGCAAGGAGACGCCGCTATTCCTCGGGGCGCGCGGCGGCCCGCTGGCGCCCGGCGTGATCCGCGCGAGCGTGCGCTCGGCGCGGCGCGCGCTCGGGCTGCCCGAACGCACGACGCCGCATGCTCTGCGGCACAGCTTCGCGACGCACCTGCTTGCGGGCGGGGCCGATCTGCGCAGCCTGCAGGAATTGCTCGGCCATGCGAGTCTTGCCTCGACGCAGGTCTATACCGCGGTCGACGCGGCGCATCTGCTCGACATCTATCGCAGCGCGCACCCGCGAGCGTAAAAAACCACTTCGTCATTGCGAGCGAAGCGAAGCAATCCAGAGCCCGCGTAAACCGCTCTGGAT
>NZ_JAOZVW010000085.1 GCF_025869345.1 Sphingopyxis sp. | reverse complement strand
CGTTTCGATGCCGCCCGCAATCGCCAATATGCCCGCGCCCATCGACGCCGCCATCCCCGCGACGAGCGCATAGAGGCAGACGATGTCGATGCCGGTGCCGACCGGCCCCCGCGCGCGGTGCCCGAGCAGGGGCACGAAGAGCGACGACAGGCTGAAGGGCTCGCCGCGATTGTAGTAGACGAGCGCAAAAGCGAGCGCGGCGACGGTGTAGATGCCATAGGGCGTGAGCGTCCAGTGCAGGAACATCGTCGACATGGCGAAGGCCGCCGCGGCGTCGCTGCCGGGCTCGAGCCCCAGCATCGGCGGCGGCGCGTTGAGGTGGAACAGGGGTTCGGCGGCGCCCCAGAAGAGGATTCCGGTCGCGATCGTCGTGCAGAGCATCACCGCGAACCAGCGCCAGCGGTTCAGCAGCGGCTCGGCGCCCGCGCCGCCGATCACCGTCCGGCCGAGCGGTGACAAAGCAACCGCGCCGAGCAGCGCGAGGAACGCGAGTCCGGCGCCCGCGAACAGCGGGCCGAGTTTGCGCAATATCCAGTCGTTGACGGCGGTCTCCGCCGCGACGAACGCCGCGCCCTGCCAGACGCTGAGCAGCAGCGCGATCGACAGGATCGCCAGCGGAATGAAAAAGACCGGCCGGTTGAGCGGGTGGCGAGAAGCTGCTGGCAAAGGAACCGCCGTTCGGACATGGAGGGCGGGGTCAGAATGACGGCTGTGCGGTGCATCGTCAAATCCATGCGATCGGGCTTGCGCTGCCGGGAACGACGAGCCGAGCAAAACGTTGGACGGGCAGGTGCCTGAATGGGAAGGAGCGCTTCGATGATCAGGGCGATTTTGACGGCCAGTGCGGTGATGGCACTGTTCGCGGCGGGACAGGCCGGCGCGATGCAGAAAAATCCCGATGGGACGACGGCGGAGGAGCGGTCCAATACGGCGCGGCTCAACGCCGACCAGCTGGCGAAAGCCAATGCGGAAACGCAGGCTTATGAGGCGCAGGTCGCGGCGCGCGATCAGCAGGAGGCCGCCGCACAATCCGAATTCGCCAAAGAAACCGAGGCCTATGAAGCCGAGAAGGCGCGCGTGGCCGCGCTGTCGGCCGAGGAGCGGATTCAGTGGGAAGCCGATGTCGCGGCGTGCAAGGCCGGTGATACGTCGCGCTGCGCGCCGCAGCCCAAAAATTGACGCGCTGACGATAGCTATTGGGGAACGGCGGGAGGCTCCGGCGGTTCGCCGGGGCCTTTTTGCTGCGGTTTTCCGGCGGGCTCCGGTAAAGTAACTGGGGGCGGCGGCGGCGCGATGGGGATGACCATCGCCGGCCCGTCTCGCGGTTCGGGGCGCGGTTGAGCTTCCGGGCGCGGCGCGGGATCGGGAAAGCGGCCGCCATAGCGATAATCGTCTGCCGGCTCGGGCGCCAGTTCGGGCGACGGCAGGGAATCGCCGTCGACCTGGCCCAACTCCCGAAAGGCATCGCTCATCGGGCGATCACGCCGGGCGTTCAGCCGCGCAGCGACGCCATAGCTGTCGGCGCAGTCGGGGCAGGGTGGAGCGTCCGCCTGCCCGGTGACGAGCGCGTCGGGATTGGCGCTGAGCCCGGCGAAGGAGGCTTTGCCCTCGGCCGCGCCATCGAGCCCCTTATCGACGACCGCGACGCCCAGCAGCCCGCCGACCGCGACCCCGGCAAGAGCGAGCCCGAGCGCCCAGGCCAGCCGACGCGCGGCTCGGTCGCGACTCGAAGAGGGGCGGGGTTTCCTCCTCATGACGCGAAGAAAGCCATTGTCGGCAGCGGATGCAAGCTCCCGGCCATTGGTCGATGCCCCAATGCGCTTCGTCCGCCTGATCGACGGGGTTTCCGGGCCGGTCGAACCGCTCGTGCGGGCCGGCCGGGAATGGCGCATTCCATCCATGCGGGATGCGGGCTGGTGCAATCTTCCCCGGTTACCATCAGGCCGTATCCCGCATCATAACCCCGGATTGAGAGGACTCCCCCCATGTTCAAACCGACGTTCAAACCGATGTTCAAGCCGGCCCTGGCCCTGATGTCGCTGACGATGGCGGCCACCGGCACAGCCGCGCCCGCGATGGCGCGGGACGATGAAGCACCGCGCGTCATGGTGCGTTACGGCGATCTCGATCTTCAGACGGCCGATGGGCGCGAGCGGCTCGATGTTCGCATTCGCAGCGCGATCCGTTCGATGTGCCGCGTCGATCCCCGCCCTTCGCTGCAGCAGCGAATGCTCGGGCAGAGGTGCCAGGCACGCGCGCGAAGCAGTGTCGAACCGCAGCTCGCGGCCTTGCTGAAAGGCAGCAGCGCCCGGTTCGCGAGCGAGAAACCGCCGGTCGTCGCCGCTCCCTGACGGCCGTTGCTATCGGGGCCGCCTATCAGCAGGGGGCGGCCGCGACGAAGGCGATCATGCTCCGTGCGTGATCGCCTTTACGTCGTGCAGATAGGTGCGGCCGATGCGGTGGACGCCGCCTTCGCCCAGATCGACGCTCCACGCGCCGTCGCCATGGTGCTTGAGCCCGACGATGCCGTCGCGGCGGATCATCTTCGACCGATGGATACGCATGAACTGGTCGGGGTTCATGCGCGCCTCCAGCGACTTGATCGTCTGGTGGATCAGCCAGCTTCGGCCGCCGACATGCAGGCGCATATAATCGCGCTCGGCCTCGATCAGGTCGACTTGGTCGGCATCGATGCGCAGCATCTCGCCCCGGTTCTGGACCCAGAATTCGTTGATCCACTTGCTCTTCTGCTTGGGCGCGCGGTCGGTCGCGCTCCACTCGCGCACGCGGGCCAGCGCGCGGGCGAGGCGGTCGGGCGATACCGGCTTGAGCAGATAATCGACCGCGGCGACATCGAACGCCGCCACCGCATAGCGATCGAAGGCGGTGACGAAGACGACCGCGGGCGGATTGTCGATCCCGTCGAGCGCCGCGGCGACCGCCAGCCCGTCGAGATCGGGCATCGCGATGTCGCAGAGAACGAGGTCGGGCGCGAGTGCGTCGACCATGCGCAGCGCCGAGGCGCCGTCGCTGGCGGTTCCGACGAGCGAAATGCCGTCCTGCTGCCCGGCGAGAATCTGGAGCCGCTCGATCGCCAGCGGCTCGTCGTCGACGATCAGGGTGCGCAGCGTCCGCATCATCTCAACATCCCTCCCGTGCCAGTGGCAGCCATAAGGAAACGAAGAAGCCGCCGCTGTCCGAAGGCCCCCATTCGCAGCCCGCCGCGGGGCCATAGCGGGTCAGCAGCCGTTCGCGGACGTTACCGAGGCCAAGGCCCGTTCCCGGCGCGGGAGCCGGTGCCCTGGGATCGATGTCGTTTTCGATGCGGACGACGAGCAGGCCGTGCTCGCTGCTCGCGGTCAGCCGAATCGCGATCCGGCCCTTGCTGGGCGCGACGCCATATTTGATCGCATTCTCGATGATCGGTTGCAGGATCAGCACCGGAACGCAGGCGTTTTCCAGTTCCTTCGGCACCGCGACCTCGACCTGCAGCCGGTCGGGGAAACGAACCTGCTCGATGTCGAGATAGAGCCGCTGGAGCGCGATTTCCTCGTCCAGGCTGACGAGCTGTTCGGGATCGATCGCGAGGCTCGACCGCAGGAAGGACGACAGGTTCATGATCATCGTCTCGGCCTCGCTCTTCGACCCGCGCAGGACCAGCGTCGACAGCGAATTGAGCGTATTGAACAGAAAGTGCGGATTGACCTGATAGTGAAGCGCGCGAAGCTGCGCGGTCTGCGCCTCGATGCGGAAATGGTTCGCGCGCCGCTCCACCGCGCGCATCTCGTTGGCATAGCCGAAGGCGACATAGAGCGCGGCCCAGACCGCGAAGAAGAAATACCAGCGGATCGAGCTGTCGAGGATCAGCACGATTTCCCACGCGACGGGGAATTTCGCCTGGATGTCGGCGATGATCTTCGCCGAGTCCGGAAGCGGCAGCCAGTAATAGAAGACGAGCAGGTTGATGCACGCATAGACGATGACCAGCGGGATCGCCGCCCCCATCGCGACGGCGAGGCGGGCGCCGAAGCCGCGCGGCTGGACGCGCTGGATGAGCTGATAGAGGACGAAGGTGCAGAGGATGCCCGCGACGACGACCACGGCGCGGCGGCCGGCATATTCCCATTGCTCGGCGCCCGCGAGGATGCCGAGGCCGGTGGTGATCAGGAAATAGAGCAGCCACATCGCGATGATCGATCCGATCGCGACCCGCGGATTGACGCGCGCGTCGGAGGCGCGCCAGTCGGGCGCCGCCGCCAGCATCTTCGCCCGTTGGTCGCGCAGGGTCTCTTTGCGGATATTCATGGTCATCGAAGCTGCCTTAGCGTCAAACAGCGCCGCAACGCCAGCAGGCTTCGGGACGCCAGTCGAAGCGGCGCGGACTTTGGTCGAAAGCTGCTATCCGAGGTCGGGCCGCGGCATGGTGCGGCGCCAGCCCCCGTGCTTGTAGACCGCCCATGCCATCGCCAGCGAGGCGAGCGAAGACAGCGGAAAGCTCCACCACAAAATGTCGCTGCCGATCGCCGCATAGCCGAAATAATAGATGCCGAGGCGGATCGGGAACATCGAGAGGAACAGGATGATCAGTGGCGGGACGACCGAGCCGTTGGCGCGCAGCGTGCCGATCAGCACGATCGTCGTGCCGAAGGGCAGGAAGGTCCAGGTCGCGATCAGCTGGATGTGGCGCGACACCTCGATTGCCGGGCTGCCGCTGCCGAGAAACAGCGCGAGCGCAGCGCGGTCGCCGAGCAGGAGCAGCACGATCAGGATGCCGGTCATGACGAGGTTGATCGCCATGCCGCTGTTCGTCACCGACGCCACCCGGTCCCAGCGCGCCGCGCCGATATTCTGCGCCACCATCGCGCTGACCGCCGCGCCGATCGCGAGCGCGGGCATCTGGACATAATTCCACAGCTGCAACGTCGCGCCATAGGCGGCGGCGGTGACGAGCCCCTCGCGGTTGACGAGCCCGACCATCACGAGCCCGGCGCCCGAGATGACGAGCATCTGCGCGCCCATCGGCAGGCCGCGCCCGACGATGAAGCGAAGCTCGCTCCCCTTGGGCAACAGATAGGCGAGTTCGCGGCTGCGAAGGCGCAGCACATGGTTTCGGGCATAGAACCAGGCGATCATCCCCACGAGGCTGATCGTCCCCGCGGTCGCGGTGGCGAGCGCGCTGCCCGCGATGCCAAGGCGCGGGAAGGGGCCGAGGCCGAGGATCAGCACCGGGTTGAAAACGATGTCGAGCACGACCGTCAGCATCATGAAGCGCAGCGGCGTCACGGCATCGCCCGCACCGCGCGACGCCATCATCAGCGTCACCGACAACATGCTGGCGGGCACCGCGAGGAAGGTGACGCGCAGATAGTCGTGCGCCAGTCCGAACGCCTCGGGCGGGGTTTTCAGCCAATGCAATATCCTGTCGGACGCGAACCAGCCGACGACTGCGATCGCGATCGAAAAGATCAGCGCAAGCCCGATGACGCCGCCCGCCGCGCGGCGCGCCGCATCTATGTCGCCGCGTCCGATCGACTGGCCGATCAGCACCGTCGCCGCCATGCCGAAGCCGAAAAAGGCACCGAACATCAGGAACATGATGATGTTGGCGTTGGCGGTCGCGGCGAGTGCGCTTTCGCCGAGGAATTGGCCGACCCAGATCGAGTTCACCGAACTCGACAGCGTCTGCAATATGTTCGACGCGAGCGTCGGCAGCGCGAAGAGGATCAGCGTCTTGGTGATCGGCCCGCTGGTCAGGTCCATCCGCCGGCCGCCGCGCACCGTCTGGCGCGGCGGAACTGGCCCCGCCGCGGGGTCGGCCGCCGTCGCGACGGGCATCGGCGTGACGGGCGTTTCGCCGTCGGTCACCCCAGGCGGGCCAATGCGGCGCTCAGGCGCTCGGCCTCGGCCGCCTTGGCGGCATGGTCGGCGCGCGCCTTTTCGACCGCTTCGGGCTTGGCGCGCTCGACGAACGAGGGGTTGTTCAGGCGGCCGGCAAGGCCATCGCGCTCCTTGGCCGCGGCGGCGAGCGCCTTGGTCAGGCGGTCGCGCTCGGCGGCGATGTCGATCACGCCGTCGAGCGGGACGGTGATCGTCTCGCCCTCGACGACAAGCTGCGCCGACGCGCCCGCCGGTGCGGGATCGAAGCTGATCGCGTCGAGCCGCGCGAGACGGTCGAGCTGCGCCGCGAGCTTGCCGGCACGGTCCTTCAGCGAGGCCGGGAAATGCGCGGTCAGCCGCGCGCCCGGCGGCAGCCCGAGTTCGGCCTTGGCACCGCGGAGTTCGCTGACCAGCTTGATCAGCCAGTCGATGTCGGCGCTCGCGTCCGCGTCGCGCTCCGCCTGCGGCTCGGGCCATTTGGCGGTGATCAGAGGATAGGCCTCGCGGTCGCCGAGCCCGGTCCACAGCTCTTCGGTGATGAAGGGCATGAAGGGATGGAGCATGACGAGGATCTGGTCGAGCACCCAGCCCGCGACCGCGCGGGTTTCGACAGCCTCGTCCCCCTCCCGCTTGCGGGAGGGGCTAGGGGAGGGCATGTCATCCGCCATCCCTTCGCCTGAAACAGGCCCTCCCCCGACCCCTCCCGCAAGCGGGAGGGGAGAAAGAACGGGCTTGATCAGTTCGAGATACCAGTCGCAGAAGCGATCCCAGGCGAAGCTGTAGATCGCGTTCGCGGCATCGTCGAAGCGATAGGCGGCGAAAGCCTTGTCGATCGCGGCGACGGTGTCGGCGACCTCGCCGATGATCCAGCGGTTGACCGGCAGGCTCGCCGCGGGCGCTGCGAGGCTGGTCGAGGCCGAAATGCCGTTGGCTTCGCAGAAGCGCGCGGCGTTCCAGAGCTTGGTCGCGAAGTTGCGATAGCCGGCGAGGCGCGCGTCATCCATCTTGATGTCGCGGCCCTGGCTTTCCATCGCGGACATGAAGAAGCGGAGGGCGTCGGCGCCATATTGGTCGATCAGGCCGAGCGGGTCGACGACATTGCCCTTCGACTTCGACATCTTCGCGCCGTCGGGGGCGCGGACGAGGCCGTGGAGATAGAGCGTCTTCCACGGGACATCGCCCATGAACTCCATCCCCTGCATCGCCATGCGCGCATCCCAGAAGAAGAGAATGTCGAAGCCCGAGACGAGCACGTCGTTGGGATAATGGCGGCGCAGCATCTCGGTATCGTCGGGCCAGCCGAGCGTCGCGAAGGGCCAGAGCGCCGAGGAGAACCAGGTGTCGAGCACATCGGGGTCGCGGGTGAGGGCGACGCCCGCCCCGGCCTCGGCCTGCGCTTCCTCTTCGGTCTCGGCGACGAAGATGCGGCCATCGTCGGCATACCACGCCGGAATCCGGTGTCCCCACCAGAGCTGGCGCGACACGCACCACGGCTGGATATTCTCCATCCAGTTGAAGAAGGTCTTTTCCCACGTCTTGGGGACGATGTTGATACGCCCGTCGCGCACCGCCGCCATCGGCGGCTGCGCCAGCGTTTCGGCGTCGACATACCATTGGTCGGTCAACCACGGCTCGATCACCACGCCGCCGCGGTCGCCGAAGGGGGTCTGGATCGTACGCGGCTCGGCGTCGTGCTCGGCGCCGTCCTTGTCGACGTGCGGGATCAGGAAGCCAAGCGCCTTCATCCGCCGCACGACGAGTTCGCGCGCGCCGTCGACGCCGTCGCGCTTGAAGCGATGGAGGCCGAGATATTCGTCCGGGATCAGCCCGTCGGTCGTCTGGATCACGTTCGCGTCGCCGTCGAGCATGTTGAGCATCTCGCCGGGCTTGAACCCCGCGCGCTTGCCGACTTCGAAGTCGTTGAAATCATGTCCGGGCGTGATCTTCACCGCGCCCGATCCCAGTTCGGGATCGGCATGTTCGTCGGCGACGACCTTGAAGCGGCGTCCGGTGATCGGCTGGAGGATGTCCTTGCCGATCACGCTCTGGTAGCGTTCATCGCCCGGGTGCACCGCGACCGCCATGTCGGCGAGCATCGTTTCGGGGCGCGTCGTCGCGACCTCGATATAATCGCGCCCGTCGTCGAGGGTGACGCCGTCGGCGAGCGGATATTTGAAGTGCCAGAAGCCGCCCTGAACCTCGTGCGTCTCGACCTCCAGGTCCGAGATCGCGGTCTTGAGCTTCGGATCCCAGTTCACCAGCCTTTTGTCGCGGTAGATCAGGCCCTTCTTGTGCAGATCGACGAACACCTTGACCACCGCGCGCGTGAAATGCGGGTCCATCGTGAACTGCTCGCGCGACCAGTCCATCGAACAGCCGAGGCGGCGGAGCTGGCCGGTGATCTGGCCGCCGCTTTCCGCCTTCCATTGCCACACCTTTTCGACGAACTCCTCGCGCGTGTAGTTGGTGCGTTTGTCCTGCCGCTCCTCGAGCTGGCGTTCGACGACCATCTGCGTCGCGATGCCGGCATGGTCCATGCCGACGACCCACAGCGCATCCTTGCCGCGCAGCCGTTCGTAGCGGACGAGCACGTCCTGCAACGTATTGTCGAGCGCATGGCCGATGTGCAGCGCGCCGGTGACGTTCGGCGGCGGGTTGACGATCGTGAACGGCTGCGCATTCGGGCGCGCGGGGCGGAACAGCCCGCGGCTTTCCCATGTCTGGGCCCATTTCGCCTCGATGGCGGCGGGATCGAAGGTTTTTTCCATCGGCATAGCGGGCGCCTTTGCCAGCCATGCTGCGGCGCGGCAAGGGGGAACCAACCTGCTCTTCGCCATGCCGGACTTGATCCGGCATCCCGCTTTGTGCGTTGGAAGGGAAAAGCGGGACCCCGGATCAAGTCCGGGGTGACGAGGAAAAGGAAGCCGGGGCTATTTCTTGAGATATGTCCCCAGCCAGTCGAAGACGGTGCGGTGCCACTGGACGCTGTTCGCGCCCTTCAGCACCCAATGGTTCTCGTCGGGGAAGACGAGCAATTGCGACGGAACGCCGCGGCGCTGAAGCGCGGTGAAGGCGGCGATCCCCTGCGTATAGGGGATGCGGAAATCCTTTTCGCTGGTGATCACCAGCATCGGGGTCTTCCACTTGTCGACATGGTTCACCGGGTTCCATTTCTCGAACTCCTCGGGAACCTCGAAATAGGCGCCGCCATGCTCCCACTCGTCGAACCACAGCTCCTCGGTCTCATAGGCCATGGCGCGCGCGTCGAAGACGCCGTCGTGCTGGACGAGGCATTTGAAGCCGTCGGTCCACTGTCCCGCAATCCAGTTCATCATGTAACCGCCGTAGGAGGCGCCGAGCGCGCAGGCGTTGGCGATGTCGAGCTGCGCATCCTGCCTGCCCGCCGCGGCGAGGCCGAGTTTCAGGTCCTGCAGCGGCTTGCCGCCCCAATCCTTGTTGATGCTGTCGGTGAAGGCCTGACCGTAGCCGGTCGAGCCGTGGAAATCGACGGTGACGACGCCATAACCCTGTTCGGCGAACAGGCGCGGGTTCCAGCGCGTCGACCAGCTGTTGCCGAAGCTGCCCTGCGGGCCGCCGTGGACGATGAAGGCGACCGGCAGCTTTGCGGCGGCGTTCGCGGGTTTCAGGATCATGCCCCACACCTTGTCGCCGTTCGCGCCCGCGAATTGCATCCGGTCGATCCTGACCGGATCGAAGCTGGCGAGCGTGGCGGCATTGACCGCGCTGAGCTGCGTCACCTTGCCCTTCGCGTCGCGGACATAGACGTCGGTCGGAAGTAGCGCGGTGTTGCGCGAGTAGAGGAGCGTGCCATCGGGCAGCGGCGTGACGTCGCCGATGTTGCCGTCGAAGGCTTCGGCCGATGCCTTCAGCTTTTCGACCTTGCCGCTCGCGGCATCGACGCGAAATACCGGATGATCGAGGACATCGTCGGCGGTGACATAGAGCGACTTGCCGTCGGGTGCCCACGCGATCGAGGCGACCGAGCGGTCCCACGCGTCGGTCAGCTTCTTCGTCTCGCCATTTTCGAGGTTGCGCAGCATCAGCACCTGCCGGTCGGCTTCATAGCCCGGCCGCGCCATCGCGGCGTAAGCGAGCCATTTGCCGTCGGGCGACGGGGCGGGCAGGGTGTCGGTCGCCTGATTGCTCTCGGTCAGGTTGACCGGCATCATCCGGCTGTCGACCAGCCAGCTATAGATATCGAGGTTGGTCGAGCGCGGCTCGTCGCGGTCGGCCTTGCGCATCGTGAAATAGACGGTGCGGCTGTCGGGCCCCCAGGCGAGTTCGCTGCCGTCGCCGAACGGCTTCGACGGGGTATCGCCGACCAGCCCCGCGGCGATCGGGCGCGCCACGCTCGCCTTGCCGTCGGCGAGGTTGAAAACGAAGGGGCGGCTGTGGGTGCCGGGCGTTTCCCATTGGTCCCAGTGCCGCACGAAACCGGCGCCGTCCTTGTAGAGGCGGCCGCTGCCGGGGCCGACGAGCGCGCCCTTGTCCTTGGCGTCGCAGCCGAAGTCGGTGCATTCCATCGGAATGTCGCCCCACGCGAGTAGCCGCTCGCCATTGGGCGAAATCTTGAAGCCCGCGACCTCGGCCTTGGTGTCGGTGACCTGCGTCGCCGCGCCGCCCGTCTTGACGTCGATCCGCCAGACCTGATCGCTGCCCGAGGCATTCGAGAGGAAATAGAGGCTGCCGTCGGGCGCGAAGGCGGGCGATGTCTCGTTCTTGCCGGGCGTATCGGCGATCTGGACGGGCTTGGCGTCCTTTGTCTTGCGGTCGACGAGCCAGAGGCCGGTCGCGCGCTTGTAGCTGTCGGGCGCGGTCTCGGTCATCTGGAACGCGATCCAGCGCCCGTCGGGCGACGCGGCCGGGGCGCCGACGCGCTTCAGCGTTGCGAGGTCGACCTCGGTCATCGGCCGGGCAAGGGCGGGGCAAGAGGAAAGGGCGGCGGCAAGCGCGATGGCGCTGGTGAGGATATGGTTACGCATGAAAAGGGTTTAGCCGTGCAGAGCGTGCGTTCAACCCCGTTCGTGGTGCTGGTCGAACATCAAAGGCGCCTGGGGGTGGGGAGACGGCGTTCTAGGCAGCAGGTCTCAACGTCGCCAACCACCGCACGATTTCGCTTTCCAGCCGGATGCGTGCGTCGGACCAGCTATGGTCGGTCGCGACGTGCAGCGTCTGGAGCTTCGTGCCGCCCTCCGCCCTGATCGCGCCGCTCAGCGCGTCGCTCATCGATGCGAAGCCGTCGTCGGAGGTCAGCACGAACAAATGGGTGTCGCGGAGCCGCGGCGCGGCCTTGACGAAGTCGAAGCGATCCTTGTTGGCGATGATCTCGTCCGCCATGATGTCGGGGCTGGTGCCCGCGAGCGCTTCGAGGCCGTTGGCGCGGAGCAGCGCCGCGGCCGACGCGCGCGGCACCCCCGCGAGCGCGCCCATATTGCCCGACGAGATCATCGCGGCGCCGAGCAGCGCCTTGTCGTGCGCCGCGGTCAGCGCGGTCACCCAGCCGCCCATGCTGTGACCGATGACGACGAGGCGCGCGGGGTCGACCCGGAGCCTCGCGGCGTTGGCGGGATCGCGCGCGAAGGCGAGCACCGCGTCGGTGTCGTCGAGGTTGCCCGCAAGGCGGTAATCGCCCGGACTGCCCCATGCGCCGCGATAGTTGAACGTGATCACCGTCCACCCCGCGCGGCGGATCGCCTGCGCGAGGTCGAGATTCTTCTCGAGCCCCGGCAGCCCGTGGCAGAGGACGACGGTGGGGTGCGGCCCGGCGCCCGCGGCGACATAGACGACGCCGTTGATCTCCACCCCGCCGGTCGGGATATGGACGACCTCCATCGCCGCGGGATGGTCCTTATCGCGCGCGGGGTCGGTGTAGATCGCGGCCGGAATGTCCGGCGCCTGTGCCTGCGCGGCGAAGGGCAGGGCGGCCAGCGCGGCCGCGGCAAGCAGATGTCGCATCCTATTCTCCCTTGAAAGCGGCGAAGCTGCCGCCGCGCCCGGCGCCTTCGGTGAAGCGTCTGGCGCCCGCCGCCGCGCCTTCGCGCAGCGGCGCGACCCCGGCATGGGCTTCGTGCGCCAGCGCGCCCTCGATGTCGAAATCCCACTGGCGATAGGCGCTGAGGCGGTCGCTGTTCATGCAGATTTGCGGGAAGGCGGCGATCTGCTTCGCGAGCTCGATCGCGGCGGACAGCGCGGTTCCGTCGGGAACGACCCGGTCGGCGAGGCCGATGCGCAGCGCCTCGTCGGCGGCGACCGGGCGGCCGGTCAAGATCATGTCCATCGCGCGGCCCTGTCCGACGATGCGCGGCAGGCGGACGGTGCCGCCGTCGATCAGCGGCACGCCCCAGCGGCGGCAATAGACGCCGAATATGGCGCTCGCCGCGGCGACGCGCATGTCGCACCACAGCGCGAGTTCGAGCCCGCCCGCGACCGCATGACCCTCGACCGCTGCGATCACCGGCTTGTCGAGCAGCATCCGCGTCGGGCCCATCGGGCCGGGACCGTCGGGGTCGTAGCGCGTCGTGCCGACCGCGCCGAGGTCGAAACCCGCGCAGAAATGGCCTGTGCTGCCGGTCAGGATCGCGACGCGCGCCTCTGCATCGTTCGCGAAGGCGGTGAAGGCCTCGCGCAAGGCAATTGCGGTCGCGGGATCGACGGCACCGCGCTTTTCGGGGCGGTCGATGGTGACGATCGTCACCGGGCCGTCGCGGTCGACCAACACTGTCATGCGCATTCTCTCCCCTCGACCACTCGATGCCTTTCCGGGCTAACATGACAGGCGGGGCGAGGGCAAAGGGTTGAAACGCGCCGCACCGCACCCTAGATCGTCGACATGCGGGCCGGGCCCCTCTGGCGTCGGCGGAAGTATTTTCCGCCACGTGATGTCGGACCGCATCGGGTGACACCGATGCTTGCGGCCCATCTCTCCCCTCAAATCCGGGTCGTGGGGTCGGCGTCACCTGCTTGATTTCATCAATCAGGAGGCCCTTATGACGCTCAATTCCCGATTCTACCGGCTGACCGAATGGCATCGCCGGATCGACGACGCACTTCGCCGCGAGAACCGCCGGCGCGGCGCCGATCCATTCCGGCTGCTGCGGCTGAAGACCGCGAAGCTCGCGATACGCAAACGGCTCGCGAGCCTGTCGCGCCGGCCTGCGCTCGCGCTTTAATTCAACGGGATAAGTGACCGATGGCGCTGCCCCTCCGGGGCGGCGTCCTCGGCGTGTGCCAGGGATGATCATCATGGAATTTCTGTTCGCCGACTGGCTGGGAACCCCGGCCTGGTTCTGGCTGGCCTTTCTCGCCCTCGTTACCGCGCTCACGGCCTTCGATCTCGGCATCCTCAACCGGGAAAGCAAGGAGATGGGGATCGGCGAGAGTCTGAAGCTCTCGCTGCTCTACATCGGCATCGCGCTCGCCTTCGGCGCGTGGATATGGGCCGAGAAGGGCGGCGAGGCCGGCCTGCAATATTATACCGGCTTCTTCATCGAGAAGGCGCTGTCGATCGACAATATCTTCGTCATCTCGCTGATCTTCGCGACCTTCGCGATCCCGCCGCGCTACCAGTATCGCGCTCTGCTCTGGGGCATCGTCGCGGTGATCGTGCTGCGCGGAATCATGATCGCGGGCGGCGCGGCGCTGGTCACCGAATATGGCTGGCTGCTCTATGTCTTCGCGGCTTTTCTGATCTTTACGGGCGTGAAGATGCTGTTCGCTGGCGACAAGCCGATGGACGTCGCAGGCAATCCGGTGGTCAAATGGCTCTCGCGCCATATCCCGATCACGCACGAACTGCATGGCGAGAAATTCTTCGTGCGCGTGCCCGATACGAAGACCGGCAAGCTGGCGTTCGCCGCGACGCCGCTGTTCCTCGCGCTCGTCGTGATCAACCTCGCCGACCTGGTGTTCGCGGTCGACAGCGTGCCCGCGATCTTCGCGATCACGACCGACACCTTCATCGTCTATACGTCGAACATCATGGCGATCCTCGGCCTGCGCGCGCTTTATTTCGCGCTCGCGGCGATGGTGCATCGCTTTCACTATCTCAAATATGCGCTGGCGCTGGTGCTCGTCTTCATCGGGTCGAAGATCTTCGTCGCCGATTTCCTGCTCGGCGGCGGTAAATTCCCGCCGCTCGTCAGCCTGGGCGTGACCGTCGCGCTGATCGCGGGCGGGGTGATCTGGTCGCTGGTGAAGACGAAGGCCGAGGAACCCGCCTAGGGCTGATCGACATTCAGCGCTGGCGGCCTGCAAATGGCGGATTTTCGTGCTTCCGGTGCTCACGTGCCATCAGCACGCTGCGCTCCGGGTCACGAAAACCACCATTTTCGACTCGCCATCATCTGAATGTCGATCGGCCCTAGACCGCCATCAGCAGGATATCGTCATCGCGCGGCGCGGCGGCCTCGAAGGAGGGGAGCGGTTCGAACACCTCTTCCTCGAGCGCGGCCGCGCCGAGGCCGTCGAGCTTGAAATGGCCGAGCCGGCGCTCGTCGTCGGACCGCCAGTTCTTATCGAGATTGAGGGCGCTGACGAACAGCGCGCCGTGGCGTTCGAACAATTGGTGGGGGGCAAGCGTCATGCGCGTCCCGTTATAGAGCGCCGTGATCCGGCGGCGGCGGGCGATCGCTTCCATCAGCGTCAGCCGGTTGTCATTCATCGCGAAATAGCCTCGGGGAGGGTCTGGGGGAATTTTGTGCGTTGCAGCATAATGCATCGCCGCACGGAGTGGGGCAAGAGAAATCGTTTTCATGGGAAACGCTTTTCCTTTTCACCGGCCGAATAAAAATGTCCGCCGGAGGCCTTGCGGCTTCCGACGGACAGGCTTTCCTCCCCAGGAAAGCTCGGGAGGCGCGGGGTTTCGTGCAAGGCGCCCCGCGCCGAACCGGGTGGCACGAGGGGGTGCAACGGGTCCCCTCGCGCCGAACTCGCTTAAGCGGCGAACTAATTCCCCGCGGCCATCAGGCCGCAAACTGGTTCATGGTATTGTCCTTGCCCGCGGCCTTCAGGGCCGCTTCACCAGCAAAATATTCCTTGTGATCGTCGCCGATGTCGCTGCCCGACATATTCTGGTGCTTCACGCAGGCGATGCCCTGGCGAATTTCGGCGCGCTGGACGTTCTTGACGTAGCCGAGCATCGCTTCTTCGCCGAAATATTCCTTCGCCAGATTGTCGGTCGACAGCGCCGCGGTGTGGTATGTCGGCAGCGTGATCAGGTGGTGGAAGATGCCCGCCCGCTTCGCCGCGTCGCGTTGGAAGGTGCGGATGCGGTTGTCGGCTTCGTCCGACAGCGCGGTCCCGTCATAATCGACGCTCATCAGCTTCGCGCGGTCATAGGCGCTGACATCCTTGCCTACCTTTTCCCAGGCGTCGAACACCTGCTGGCGGAAGTTGAGCGTCCAGTTGAAGCTCGGCGAATTATTATAGGCGAGCTTCGCGTTGGGGACGACTTCGCGGATGCGGTCGACCATGCCGGCGATCTGTTCGATGTGCGGCTTTTCGGTCTCGATCCACAGCAGGTCGGCGCCGTTCTGCAAGGATGCGATACAGTCCATGACGCAGCGATCCTCGCCGGTTCCGGGACGGAACTGATAGAGGTTCGAGGGCAGGCGCTTCGGGCGCATCAGCTTGCCGTCGCGGTTGATCAGCACGTCGCCGGGGTTGCCCGCGCCCTCGACCTCTTCGCAGTCGAGGAAGCCGTTATACTGGTCGCCAAGGTCGCCGGGTTCCTTTGAGACGGCGATCTGCTTGGTCAGGCCCGCGCCGAGGCTGTCGGTGCGCGTGACGATGATGCCGTCCTCGACGCCGAGTTCCATGAAGGCGTAACGGCAGGCACGGATCTTCGCGATGAAATCCTCGTGCGGCACGGTGACCTTGCCGTCCTGGTGGCCGCACTGTTTCTCGTCCGAGACCTGATTCTCGATCTGCAGCGCGCAGGCGCCGGCCTCGATCATCTTCTTGGCGAGCAGATAGGTCGCCTCGGCATTGCCGAAGCCTGCGTCGATGTCGGCGATGATCGGCACGACGTGGGTTTCGTGATGATCGATCGCGTGCTGGATCTGCTTCGCCTTCACCTCGTCGCCCGCAGCGCGCGCGGCGTCGAGTTCGCGGAACAGGCCGCCCAGTTCACGCGCGTCGGCTTGGCGCAGGAAGGTGTAGATTTCCTCGATCAGCGCCGGGACGCTGGTCTTTTCGTGCATCGACTGGTCGGGCAGCGGGCCGAACTCGCTGCGCAGCGCTGCGACCATCCAGCCCGAGAGATAGATGTAGCGGCCCTTGACGGTGCCGAAATGCTTCTTGATCGAGATCATCTTCTGCTGCGCGATGAAGCCGTGCCAGCAGCCGAGCGACTGGGTGTAGTTCGCGGGATCGGCGTCATAGGCGGCCATGTCGGCGCGCATGATGCGCGCGGTGTAGCGCGCGATATCGAGGCCGGTGCGGAACTTGTTCTGGGCGCGCATCCGGGCGATGCTTTCGCCGCTGATGCCGTCCCACGTGCCGTCGTAATCGCGGATGAGGCGGCCTGCCTGCGCCATGTCTTCCTGATAGCCCATCGTTCGGTTCCTTGTGGAATGAGGTGATGGGTGGAAATTGGCGAAAGCGCCGCGCAAAGGGAAAAGATTTGTCAATAAAATTTGTGAAATAGGTCAGATAGGTGTAAATGAGCGTGTAAATTAGTAAAGAAAGTTACAATCCATGGCGGAACGGCGCGTGTTCGCGGGGCCGGCAGTGCGCAAGGTGCGGCGCGAGGCGGGGATGACGCAGGCGGCGATGGCCGAGGCGCTCGCCATTTCGCCGAGCTATCTCAACCTGATCGAGCATGGGCAGCGGCCGCTCAGCGCCACCGTGATCGTGCGGCTGGCGGAACGCTTCGGCTTCGACGCCGCCAGATTGGGCGGGGAGGACGTGCCGGGCGGGATCGCGGGTCTCCGGCGGCGGCTGGCCGATCCGCGCTTTGCCGATCTCGGCATCGGCGCGCAGGATATCGAGGAATGGCTGCAGACTGCGCCCGCGACCGCCGCGGCCTTTGCGCGATTGTTCGACACGGCGCCCGAGGAGCGCGCGGAAGGTCAGGGCGACGCTCCCGAAGTCGCCGCGGTGCGCCGCGCGATCGAGAAATGGCGCAACCATTTCCCCGATCTCGACACGCGCGCCGAGGAACTGGCGGACGAACTGCGCCTCGCCGGCGGCGACCTTTACGGAACGGTTTCGGAGCGCCTGCGCACGCGCCACCAGCTTGGCATCCGCATCCTGCCCGCCGACGTGATGCCCGACCGGCTGCGCTGGCTCGACTGGCACGCGCGGCAATTGATGCTGAACGAACTTCTGCGCCCCGCCTCGCGCACCTTTCAGGCCGCCGCGACGCTCGCGCAGATCGAGGCGAAGGGCGAGATCGACGCGCTCGTCGCAGGGGCGGAGTTTGCCGAGAGCGCCGCGGCGCGATTGTTCGAGCGCCACCTGATCCAATATTTCGCCGCCGCGCTGATGATGCCTTACAGCCGCTTCCTGCGCGCCTGCGACGCGACCGGCTATGACCTGCTGCTGCTCCAGCGCCGTTTCGGCGCGGGTTATGAGCAGGTCGCGCACCGGCTGACGACGCTCCAGCGCGTCGGCGCGCGCGGGCTGCCCTTCTTCATGCTGCGGATCGACCGTGCTGGGCAGGGGAGCAAACGCTATGCCGGGGCGAGCCAGTCGCCGCTCGTCGACGGCGACGCGCGCTGCCCCTTGTGGGGCATCCACGAGGCGTTCGCGCGGCCGGGGGAGGTCGTCGCCGATCTCGTCGAGCTCGAGGACGGATCGCGCTGGTTCACGCAAAGCCGCTCGGTCGCGGCGCCCGGCGCGACGGGCAGCGGCACCCCCGCGCGCTTCGCCGTCTGCGTGGGCGTCGACGCCAAGGTCGCCGCGCCGTTGATCGCGGCGCGCGGCATCGACCTGATGCGATCGCCCGCGACGCCGGTCGGGCTCGGCTGCCGCCGCTGCACCCGCACCGGCTGCGTCCAGCGCTCGACGCCGCCGCTCGGCCGCCCGCTGCGATTCAGGGAAGGCGAGCGCGGGGTCAGCGCGTTCGATTTTGCGGGCGATTAAGGTCAGGCCTTCTGCGCCGCGACCCAGCGGTCGATCATCGATCCGAGCACGTCGATCGGCATCGCGCCTGCGGCCAGCGCGGTGTCGTGGAAAGCGCGGATGTCGAATCGGTCGCCCAGCGCCGCCCGCGCGCGCTCGCGCGTCGCGACCCAGCGCGTCTGCCCGACCATGTAGCTCGTCGCCTGCCCGGGCCAGACGCAATAGCGCTCGATCTCGGTGACATTCGACGGCTCGGGCGTGCCGAGCGTCTCGTTATAATAGGCGATCGCCTTCTCCCGGCTCCAGCGATAATGATGAAGGCCGGTATCGACGACGAGCCGCGCGGCGCGGAACATATAGGATCGCAGATAGCCGAGGCGGCCGAAGGGATCGCCGTCATAGACCCCCATTTCGTCGGCGAGCTGTTCGGCATAAAGGCCCCAGCCCTCGCTATAGACCGAATAGGTGGGCAGGCGCCGCAGCCGCGGGATTCCCGTCGCCTCCTGCGCGAGCGCGATCTGGTGATGATGGCCGGGCGTCGCTTCGTGATAGGTCAGCGTCGGCAGCGTCCACGACGGATTTTCGGCCGTGTCGCGCAGATTGATGTAATAGGCGCCGGGGCGCGAGCCGTCGAGCGCCGGGATCTGATAATAGCCGCCGGTCGCGCCGTCCTCGATCTCGGCCGGGACGCGGCGGATTTCGACCTTCGCCTTGGGCAGGCGGCCGAACATCTCGGGCAGCCGGCGCTGCATTTCCTCGATCTGTTCGTTGAGCTTGGCGATCAGCTTCGCCTTGCCGGCGTCTGTGTTCGGATAGATGAAGCGCTTGTCGGCGCCCAGCGCGAGCATCCGCTCGGCGACCGTCCCGCCGGTCATGCCCTGTTCGCGGAAGATCGCGTCGGCGCGTGCCGAAAGGTCGGCCATGCGTTCGAGCCCGAGCTGATGAATCTCCTCGGCCGACATCTCGGTCGTCGTCGCGAAATTCAGGGCATAGGCATAATATTCGTCGCCCTTCGGTAGGCGCCAGACCCCGGCGTCGTGGGTGGCCTTGGGACGGATGCGCGCGAGTTCGGCGGCCTGGCGGCGCATCGCCGGGTAGATGTTACCCTCGACGAGTCCGGCGCAGCGGCGCGCCCAGTCGCCCGCGATGCCTTTGGCTTCGGTCCTGGTGTTGAGATTGGTGGTGAGGCGATTGGCGTCGGCGGCGGGCGCCATGACCTTTTCATAGAGGCCGAGGGTGCGGTCGATGATGAAATCGGGCGGGATGACGCCGGCCGCATGATCGGTCTTCATCCGGCCCGTTTCATTGTCGAGTTGAACCGCGAAATCCTCGCAGCGCGACAGATAGGCCTCGGCATCGGCGGCATCGGCGATACTATGCTGGTTGACGAGGAAATCGGGAATCGATTGATAGGTTCCGCCGAGCTGGGTGACCGGATGCGGTTCGGGCCAGCTGTGCAGGCCGTAAGTGAACCTATCATAGGCTTTGACAAAATGCTCCCACGGGCCGCGGAAGGTTTCGTAGTTGACGAGATCCATCCCCGACAGTTTCGACGCGTCGATCTTTTTGAGCCCCTCCAGACCGACGCGATAAAGATCGTGGCCGCGTTCGATGCCCGCGGGCGATCGGTCGGTGAGGCGCGATTTGGCCGCGGCGCCGGGGCCCTTGTCGAGCCCCAGGGACGTCGCGAATTCGGGGTTGGTTTCGACCAGCATGTCGAACAGATGTTCATAGAGCGCGTTCAGCCTGCCGCCTTCGCTTGCCGCCGGATCGGCGAGCATCGCGCGGGCGGGCCGCGCAGCGGCGGCGGCGGATGCGGCGGCGAGTGCGGCCAGAAGAGTGCGGCGATCGAGCATGGAAATCTCCGGAAAATTATGTTTCGGCAGTGGTTCTAGCCCGCCCGGTCAGCGCCGTATTGTATCCAGTTGATGTTCGCGCCAGCGGCCGGGCGTGACGCCGCTGATGCGCGCGACGGCCCTGGTCATATGCGCCTGGTCGGTGAAATGCAGGCGATGCGCGATGGCGGCGAGCGGCTCTGGGCTCGTCCGGACCGCGGCGAGAGCGGCGCGGGCGCGGATGTCGGCGCGATAGGCCTTCGGCGTGCAGCCATAAGCGGTGCGGAAACCCCGGCTCAACGTCTCGGCACGCACGCCGTGCGTCTCTGCCCAATCGCGGAGTGCGAAGGGCGCGAATGTCCGAAGGTCGTGGGCGAGCAGATCGGGCCAATCGTTTGCGGCAACGGGCGTGATCGCAAAATCCTGGGCGAGCAGGGCGGCGGCATCGACGGCGTCGCGGCTGGCGACCCGCACCAGCGCCTCGGGATCGCGCACCCGTCCGCGGACATGCGGCGTGCGGGCCAGCGCGGGCGGCAGGTCGAGGATCAGCACCCGCGCGCCGCGCGCCTCGACCCGGTCCAGATGCGATTCGAAGGCATGATGGATCAATGCATCGCCCGGCCCGACGTCGAAACGCCCTTCGTCGCCGGCTTCCTGATACCCGCCTTCGAGGATGATCGCGACATAAGCCGTATCGTGGCAATGACGGCCCCTGAGTTCATTCGGTGCATGGGCCAGCAGGCCCAAAGGCGCATCAGCAAAGGCAGGGGCGGAAGAAGGAGATGCGACCATTGTCCCAGTCTTATCGTCCGGCATAACGGAGGTCATCCCCGAACAGACCGGCGCCCGGAAGATTCGTCGGCGCGGAGTGGCCTGCTTCACCCCCTCCGGCTTGACCGTCGGCCGTTGCCCGATAGGGACGAAGTGAGTGTAAAATTAACCGACAGTTGAGACCTCCACGCTAGGGTCGGCACCCGAAAGGGCCAGGTTTTTTCGATGTTCCGTCTGTTCAAACATTATGTGCCGCACGCCGTGGTCTGGCTGGCGCTCGTCGAGTTCATCGCGCTGCTCGGTTCGGCGGAGGCGGCCTGGCATATCTATGCCCATCTTTCCGGTTTCGACGCCGGGACGTTCGCGGCGCGCTGGGCGCGGATCGCGACCTTTGCGCTGTCCAATTCGCTCGCGATGATGGCGACCGGAATGTACGGCAGCGAGGCGCTGCGATCGATGAAATTCGCAACCGCGCGCCTGCTCGCCGCGATCTCGCTCGGTGTGATCTTCATCTCGGTCGTCGGCTTTCTGCTGCCCTCCGCGACATTGTGGCGCGTCAACAGCCTGTATGCGATGGGGCTGGCGATCGCGGCGCTGTTCGTGATCCGGCTGGCGCTGACCCAGGTTGCGGGCGCCGAAGCGTTCAAGCGGCGCATCCTGGTGCTCGGCGCGGGCAAGCGTGCGGCGCGGCTGAAGGCGCTCGCCGACGCGCCGGGCAGCGGGCTCGCCGTCGCGGGGTTCGTCGCCATGTCGGGCAGCGAACGCGCTGTGCCGGGCGCCGTCGCGCGCGAGGCGATTCCCAGCCTGTCGGATCATGCCGTCGCGCTCGGCGCGGGCGAGGTGGTGCTGGCGATGGAGGAACGCCGCGGCGCGCTGCCGCTGGCCGACCTGCTGCGCGTCAAGACGACCGGGGTGCATGTCAACGACATCGCGAGCTTCATCGAGCGCGAGACGGGGCGCGTCGATCTGGCGACGACCAACCCCAGCGCGCTGATCTTTTCGGATGGCTTTTCGGCAGGGCAGCGCATCTCGCGCGTCGGCAAGCGATTGTTCGACATCGTCGCGAGCCTGCTGGTGCTCGTCGTCGGATTGCCGCTGATCCTGATCGGCGGGCTAGCGGTGCTGTGCGACAGCCGCGGCCCGATCTTCTATCGCCAGTCGCGCGTCGGCCTGTATGGCGAACCCTATGACATCGTGAAGATCCGCTCGATGCGCACCGATGCCGAGGCGGCGGGCAAGGCGGTGTGGGCGAGCGAGAACGACCCGCGCATCACCCGCGTCGGCCATGTCATCCGCAAGCTTCGCATCGACGAGCTGCCGCAGCTCTGGTGCGTCCTGAAGGGCGAAATGAGCATCGTCGGCCCGCGCCCCGAACGGCCGAGCTTCGTCGAGGAACTGACTCGCGAGTTGCCCTATTATGCCGAGCGGCACATGGTGAAGCCCGGGCTGACCGGCTGGGCGCAGATCAATTACCCTTATGGCGCGTCGATCGAGGATGCCCGGGTGAAGCTGGAATATGATCTTTATTACGCCAAGAATTATTCGCCCTTCCTCGACCTGCTGATCCTGCTCCAGACGGTGCGCGTCGTGCTGTGGCCCGAGGGCGCGCGCTGACGGTGGCGACGCTCGGCGCCCTGTCGCAGCTTTTGTCGGCGCTGGCGTTCGCGGGTTTCGGCGGCGTCGCGTTGTGGCTGCTGTCGCGGCCGCGCGCGCGCATGGCGGCGCTGATGCCGTCGCCGCGCTGGCTGATCGTCGCCGCAATCGCGAGCGCCATCTGGTGCGCGGCGCTCTATCGTTTCGCACCCGGATCGTCAGAGGCGATGGTGGCGCGGTCGCTGCGCGATCTGGCGATGCTCGGCTGGCTGGGCGCGACCTTCTGGCCGGCGCGGGCGCCGATGCCGGGGCCGCCGCGCCTGATCCTGCGCCTGCTCGTCACCATTTGCACGATCGCACTGGCCGGCGGAATCGCGGCGCATGTGCAGAGCGCGACAGCCGGCGTGTGGCTGAGCCCGGCCCTGGGCGTATCGGGGATGATCGTCGCGATCGGCGGGTTGCTGATCATCGACGGCGCCGCGCGCCGCGCGAGCGCGGGGCTGCGGATGCCGGTAATGGCGGTCGCGGGCGGCTTTGCGATGCTCTGGGCCTATGAGCTGAACGTCCAGCTCATCGGCGCACTGACCGGCAAGCCCGCGTCGACGCTGATCCACCTGATCCCCGCGGTCGCGCTGATGATCGTGCCAACCTTCGTGCTTGCGGCGATGGACATCGGGCGCGAGCGCATCCGCCTGTCGCGTAGCGTCGCGACGCGGACGCTGGTCCTGCTCGGTGCCGCGGCCTATCTGATCCTGATCGGGCTCGCCGGTGCGGTCGCGCGGCTGGTCGGCGGCGACTATGGCGAGCTGGCGCAGGGCGTTTTCCTGATCGTCGCGCTCGGCGCGGGCGGGCTGCTGCTGCTGTCGGCGCGGACGCGCGCGTGGCTGGCGGTGATGATCTCGAAACATTTCTTCGAGCATCGCTATGATTACCGCGCCGAATGGATGCGTTTCACCGCGACGCTGGCGCAGGGCGCCAAGGAGGACGGGAGCGAGGACGACCGCAACCTGCACCGCCGCGTCGCGAAGGCGCTCGCGGAGCTGACCGGCAGTCCCGGCGCGCTGCTGTTGCTGCCCGACGCGCAAGGGGCGTTCCGCGTCGCCGAACAATGGCATTGGCCTGCGGGGCTGGAGGAAGGCGCGACGCTGCCGCTGCGATCGAGCTTCATGTTGCAGGAAAGCCGGCATATCGTCGACCTCGACGCCGAACGCCGCGGGGCCGCGCCCGATGGCGAGGGCCTGGCGATTCCCGGCTGGCTGCTCGCCGACACGCGCGCCTGGGTCGTGGTGCCGGTGCTGCATTTCCAGCGGATGATCGCGGTGGCGGTGCTGCACCGCCCGCCGGTATCGCGCCCGCTCGATTGGGAGGATCTCGACGTGCTGCGCATCGCGGGGCAGCAGGCGGCGAGCTACCTTGCCGAATCGCAGAGCCTGGAGGCGCTGTCGGAGGCGAAGCGCTTCGACGAGTTCAACCGCCGCTTCGCCTTCATCATGCACGACATCAAGAATCTGGCGAGCCAGCTTTCGCTGCTCGCGCGCAACGCCGAGCGCCATGCCGACAAGCCCGAATTTCGCGCCGATATGATCGGGACGCTGAAGATTTCGGCGGGGCGATTGTCCGACCTGCTCGTCCGCCTGTCGCCGCGCGAACGGCGCGCGGTGGAGGCGGGACGGGCGCTGGTCGAGCCGCTGCTGCGCGACGTCGCGGCCGAGATGCGGCCGCGCCGTGCGCTGTTCGTCGGCTGTCAGGCGGGGCTCGCGGCGTGGGGCGATGCGGCGTCGATCCGCCAGATCGTCCAGCATCTGGCCGCCAATGCGATCGACGCCTCGCCCGCCGGCACGCCGGTGCAGGTCGTCGCGGTCGCCCAGCAGGGCCGCGCGCGGATCGACGTGATCGACCAGGGTGCCGGAATGACGCGCGCCTTCATCCGCGACGAATTGTTCAAGCCCTTCGTATCGACCAAGGACGGCGGCTTCGGGCTGGGCGCGTTCGAGGCGCTGGGGCTCGCGCAGGCGATGGGCGGATCGATCGAGGTCGCGAGCGAGCCGGGGAAGGGCAGCGATTTCACGCTGTGGCTGCCGCTCGCCGACACGCGCGAGGACGCCGGAACAGGGGAGCCCATAGGGAAAGTGGCCTAGGATGACGGACGCGGGGACCAAAGAGACATTGCTGATCGTCGAGGACGACCCGGGGCTGCAGGCGCAGCTCAAATGGGCCTATGACGATTATCGCGTGCTGATCGCGGGCGATCATGACAGCGCGATCGAATTGCTGCGCGCCGAGGAACCGGCGGTGGTGACGCTCGACCTTGGCCTGCCGCCCGATCCCGACGGCACGCGCGAGGGGTTTCGCGTGCTCCAGGCGATATTGGCGAACAAGCCCGATACCAAGGTCATCGTCGTGTCGGGGCATGGCGAACGCGCGAGCGCGCTCGCGGCGATCGCGAGCGGCGCATGGGATTTCTATCAGAAGCCGATCGACATCGAGGAACTGGGCCTGATCGTCCGCCGCGCCTTTCATGTGCGCGAGCTCGAGGTTGAGAATGCCCGGCTCGCGAGCCAGGGGGCGGGCGACCATCGCGTGCTCGGCGGAATGATCACTGGCGCGCCCGAAATGGTGAAGGTCGCGCGGACGATCGAGCGGGTCGCGGGCCTCGACGTGTCGGTGATGCTGCTCGGTGCGAGCGGCACCGGCAAGGAATTGCTGGCGCGCGGGCTGCACGAGGCGAGCGGGCGGCGCGACGGTGCTTTCGTCGCAATCAACTGCGCCGCCATCCCCGAGAATCTGCTCGAAAGCGAATTGTTCGGGCATGAAAAGGGGGCGTTCACCGGCGCGGTGAAGACGACCGAGGGCAAGATCGAACTGGCGCACGGCGGCACATTGTTCCTCGACGAGGTCGGCGACATTCCGCTGCCGCTTCAAGTCAAGCTGCTGCGTTTCCTGCAGGAGCGGACGATCGAGCGGATCGGCGGGCGCAAGGCGATCGCGGTCGATACGCGCATCGTCTGCGCGACCCACCGCGACCTCGACGCGATGATCGCCGAGGGCAGTTTTCGCGACGACCTTTACTACCGGCTCGCCGAGATGGTGGTGAAGATCCCGGCGCTTGCCGAGCGGCCGGGCGATGCGGTGCTGCTCGCGCGCCATTTCCTCCATCAATATGCGCCCGCGATGAATCCCTCGGTCCGCGGCTTCGCGCTCGATGCGCTGCAGGCGATCGACGAGGGGCGCTGGCCGGGCAATGTCCGCGAGCTGGAGAATCGCATCAAGCGCGCGGTGATCATGGCCGACGGCAAGCTGGTGATGCGCGAGGACCTCGACCTTTCGGGGAACGAAGGTGACAGCGACGAAAGCTGGCTGAACCTGCGCGCCGCGCGCGAGGCGGCCGACCGCGTCGCGATCCGCCGCGCGATGATGCAGAGCGAAGGCAATATTTCCTCGGCGGCCAAGCTGCTCGGGATCAGCCGCCCGACGCTCTATGACCTGCTCAAGCAATATCGGATGCAGGCCTGAATGGTGCGGGTCCGGCCCTGGCTGGTTGCGTTGATCGCGGCGGCGGCCTTGGCCGGCTGCGGCGGCGCGCGCCCTGACGGGCCGCGCCAGCAATGGCTGGAACGCCGCGCCGAATTGCAGCGCGCGGTCGCCGGCGATCCGGCCGCGATCCGGCCGCGCGTCGAACTGGCGCGCGCGCAACTGCGGCTGAGCGATGGCCTGGGTGCCGAGGCGTCGGTCAAGGCGGCGCTCGCGGCGGGAGCGAACGGCGATTATCTGCGCCCGCTGCTCGCGCGGGCCTATGCCTTGCAGGGCGACGGCAAACGCGCGCTTGCCGCGCTCGATTCCGGGCCGATCGCGCCCGAGATGATCGGCGAAGCGGCGTGGGTCGCGGGCGACGTCCACCTCGCCGACGGCGATCTGGGTGCGGCGCGCGACGCCTATGACCGGGCGGTGCGCGAACGGCCGCGCGATTCGGCGCTGTGGGTCGATATCGCGCGCTTTCGCGACGCCAACGCCGATGCACAGGGCGCGCACGACGCGGTCGATTTCGCGATCGAACTCGATGGCCGGAATAGCGCGGCGCTGGCGTACAAGGCCAATCTGGTGCGCACGCAGGGCGGACTCAACGCTTCGCTCGACTGGTATGAAAAGGCGCTCGCCGCCGATCCCGACAATGAAGATGCGCTGATCGATCAGGCGGCGACGCTGGGTGATCTGGGCCGCTACAAGGACATGCTCGCGGCGCTGCGCCATGCCGCGACGCTCGTCCCGCGCGACCCCCGGCTTTATTACCTCCAGGCCGTTCTCGCCGCGCGCGCGGAGCGCTATGCGCTCGCGCGCAGCCTGCTTCAGCGCACGCGCGGCGAACTCGACGATCAGCCCGGGGTCATGCTGCTCAGCGCGGTCGTCGAACTCGAACTGGGGGGCCAGGCGGTGGCGGTGAACTGGGCCGAGCGGCTGCTGGCCGAACAGCCGCATAATGTCACGGCCCGCCGCATCCTGGCCGCCGCCAATTGGGCCGACGGCGACGCCGATGCCGCCGCCGAGGCGCTGGCGCCGCTGGTCGATCGCGCGGATGCCGACAGCTGGTCGCTGCTTCTGGCGGCGCGCGTGGCGTCGGAACTGGGGCGCAAGGGCGAAGCGGCCGCCGATATCGCACGCGCGGCGGCGCTGGCGCCCGGCGATGCGGAGCCGTTCGCGACGAACGACAGCTATGGGCTGGTCGCGGCGGCGGGCAATGCCGCGCCGCTCGACCCCGCCGCGGCGATTCCGGCGATTTCGGCTGATATGACGGCGGGCAATTTCGCCAGCGCGATCGCCCGGGCGACGCGGCTGCGCGATGCGAACCGCGGGGTCGCCGACGCGCATATCCTGCTCGGTGACGCGGCGCTCGCGGGCGGACGTTTCGGGCTGGCGGTCGAATCCTATCGCGCCGCGCAGGCGCTCGATGCGGGCGAGCGCACGACGCTGCGGCTCGCCAACGCGCTGTTCCGCGCCGGCGACCCCGCCGGATCGGGCGCCGCGATCCTGCGGCTGCGCAACAGCCAGCCGTCGAGCATCGCCGCCGACCGGCTGGCGGGGCATCTGGCGATGGACCTTCAGCATTGGGATCAGGCCGCCGCGCATTTCGAACGGGTGCGGCGCCGTGTCGGCAATCGCGATGTCGTGATCCTGCGCGATCTGGCGCGCGCCTATGCCGCTGAGGGCGACCGCGATCGCGCCTTGCCGCTGATCGCCACGGCGTATCGATTGCAGCCGCTGAACGGTGAGATCATGCTCTTCTATGCCGATCTGCTCGAACGGCGGGGTGAGCGGCAGGCAGCGCAGGATTTGCGCGACAAGGCGGCGCAGATCGGGCGGTAGGCGGGGTGCGAGGCCAGCGGAGGCAAAACCCCCTCTCAACTTCGGCTAGGCAGCAAGCTGCCAAGCCTTCGTATCTCTCCCTCAAGGGGAGAGAATATGATCCTTACCTATTCCCGCGTTATCGGTCGAAAGCCGAAGTCCTACAACCGTACCATCCGCATCCCCATCTCGCCATAGCGCGGGCCGCTCGTCCCGCCCACCGGCGCGGCGGCTTCGATCGCGGCGAGGTCGGCGGCGGTCAGGGTGACGTCGGCCGCTCCGACGCTGTCCTCCATCGTCGCGCGGCGCTTGGTGCCGGGGATCGGCACGATGTCGTCCCCCTGCGCGAGCAGCCAGGCGAGCGCGACCTGCGCGTTCGACACGCCATGCTTCGCCGCGACCCCGGCAATCGCATCGACGATCGCGAGGTTGGCGGGAAAATTCTCCTCGGAATAGCGTGGATCGTTGCGGCGCCAGTCATTCTCGGGCAGCTCGTCGCGGCTGCGCACGGCGCCCGCGAGAAAGCCGCGGCCGAGCGGCGAATAGGGGACGAAGCCGATGCTATATTCGCGGCAGACGGGCAGGATTTCGGCCTCGACGTCGCGCTCCCAGATCGAATATTCGCTCTGCAAGGCGGCGATCGGCGCAGCCTTGGCGGCGCGGCGCAGCGTTTCGGGACCGGCTTCGGACAGCGCGATGTGGCGGACCTTGCCTTCGCTGACGAGCTCCATCATCGCGCCGACCGTGTCCTCGATCGGCACCGAGGGATCGACGCGGTGCTGGTAGAAGAGGTCGATCGTGTCGATGCCGAGCCGCCGGAGCGAACCTTCGCAGGCGCGCCGCGCATTTTCGGGCGAGCCGTCGACCCCGACGATCTGCTTGCCGTCGAATTTGAAGCCGAATTTGGTGGCGATGACGAGCCCCTCGCGCTTGCCGCGGATCGCTTCGCCGAGCAGTTCCTCGTTGCTGAACGGGCCATAGATTTCGGCGGTGTCGAAGAAAGTGACGCCGAGGTCGATCGCGCGGTGGATCGTCCGCGTCGCCTCGTCCATGTCGGCGGCCTCGCCATAGAGGATGTTGCCGCCCTTGATCATCGGCATACAGCCGACGCCGATGGCGGACACGGTGAGGCCCTGGCCGAGCTTGCGATATTTCATGGCGTTTCTCCTCTGCTGTCGCTGTCGACTCCGTCGGCGGCGAATTTGGTGGCGGCGACGTCGGCGATAACATTGCCGATCGTGCGGAAGATGTCCGGAAAAGTCTCGACCGCGACGAGCAGCCCCAGCGGTGCGACGGGCACCCCCATCGCAATCGCGATCGGCGCGATCGAGGTGACGAAGCTGATCGATCCGGGCAGGCTGACCGAAGAGAGCGCGGCGGCCAGCGCGACCGCGAGGCCGACTGCCATCTCCCACGGCGTCAGCTCGACCCCGAACAGCCAGGCGACATAGACGACGACCGCGAGGTTCATCGCCGGGCTGGTGAAGCGGAACAGCGCGACCGCCAGCGGCAGCACGACATCGGCTTTCTTGGGATCGACGCCGAGATCCTCGGTCGCGCGCAGCATCGCGGGCAGGCTGGCGAGCGAGCTTTGCGTGCTGAGCGCCACCGCGAAGGTCGGCACCATCGCGCGGAGGAAGCGTGGCAGGGGAATGCGCGCGGCGAGCACGGCGAGCAACAGGCCGAGCAGGATCGTCGCGGCGCCGATCGCCGAGAGCATCAGGACATAATGGAGCAGCCCGCCGAAGGCCGAGACCCCGGCCTTGACCGCAAGCGCATAGCCCAGGGCAAAGACGCCGATCGGCGCGAGCGCGAGAACCCAGCCGATGACGACGAGCATCGCGTCGCCGAGCGCCTTGAACAGGCCCGACAGGATCGCGCGCTCGGCCGCGCCGACGCGCGTGATTGCAAAGGCGAAGATGGCGGTAAAGACGATCAGCGGCAGGATCGCGGTATCGGCGGCGGCGGCGATCGGGTTCGTCGGGATGAGCGACAGCAGGAAGTCGGCGAAGCTCGGCGAGGCGGTCCCCTCGACCGAACCGCCGAGCCCGTGGCGGAGCCCGTTTGCCGCCGCCGCCGACAACGGAAACAGCCGCAGCAGAAGCGGCAGGACGAGCAGCGTCATCATCCCGACGATCAGGTTGGCGCCGATGAAGGTCGCGACGGCGCGCGCCGCCAGCTTGCCCGCGCGCGCGGCGTCGGCGGTGGCGGTGATGCCGGTGACGAGCAGCGCGACGACGAGCGGCACGATCGTCATCTTGAGCGCGTTCAGCCACAAAGTGCCGATCGGCTCGACAAAGGGCAGCGAAGCGGTGCCGGTGTCGGGGGACGCCATCTCGATCCCGATCCCCAGCAACATGCCGGCGACCAGCGCCGAAAGGATAATCCATGCCGATTTCAAGTTCAAATCCCCCAAAGGAAGAGAGCCCAGCTTGCCAAGCAAAAACGGGTGACCTAGGGCCTCCCTATGTGCCGGGGTCGGCTCTTGTCCTGCGACCCGGATTAAGTAGCAGAGGTGCCATGCGCAAGTTTTTCGGAACCGACGGGATTCGCGGACTGACCAACCGGGTCCCGATGACCGCCGAGGTCGCGATGCGCGTCGGCATGGCGGCGGGCGCGCATTTTCTGCGCGGCACCCACAAGCACCGCGTCGTGATCGGCAAGGACACCCGCCTGTCGGGCTATATGCTCGAAAATGCGCTGGTCGCGGGCTTCACCAGCGTCGGCATGGACGTGGTCCAGGTCGGACCGATGCCGACCCCGGCGGTCGCGATGCTGACGCGGTCGATGCGCGCCGACCTGGGCGTGATGATCTCGGCCAGCCACAATCCCTATGCCGACAACGGCATCAAATTATTCGGCCCCGACGGCTATAAATTGTCCGACGAGGATGAGGCGCAGATCGAGCAGCGGCTGACCGAGGAGCCGCGGCTGGCCGACCCGGCGCTGATCGGGCGCGCCAAACGCATCGAGGACGCGCGCGGCCGCTATATCCACGCCGTCAAGCTGAGCCTGCCCGAATCGGTCCGGCTCGACGGGCTCAAGATCGTGCTCGATTGCGCCAACGGCGCCGCCTATAACAGCGCGCCGACGGTGTTCTGGGAATTGGGCGCCGATGTGATCGCGGTCGGGGTCACCCCGAACGGCATCAACATCAACGACCGCTGCGGCTCGACCGCGCCCGGCCTGCTGCAGGAAACCGTGGTCGCGAGCGGCGCCGACATCGGCATCGCGCTCGACGGCGATGCCGACCGGCTGATCGTCGTCGATGAAAAAGGCGCGATCGTCGACGGCGACCAGATCATGGGGCTGATCGGCGCGAGTTGGGCGCGGCAGGGACTGTTGAAAGGCGGCGGGGTCGTCGCGACGGTGATGTCGAACCTGGGGCTCGAACGCTTTCTGGAGGGCGAGGGGCTGCGGCTCGAACGCACCAAGGTCGGCGACCGCTATGTCCTCGAACGGATGAAAAGCGGCGGCTTCAACGTCGGCGGCGAACAGTCGGGGCATATGATCCTGTCGGACCATGCGACGACCGGCGACGGCACGCTTGCGGCGTTGCAGGTGCTCGCCGAACTGGTCCGCTCGGAAAAGCCCGCAAGCGAGCTTTTGCATCAGTTCGATCCGGTGCCGCAGCTTTTGAAGAATGTCCGCTTCGCGGGCGGCAAGCCGCTCGAGAATGGCGATGTCCAGGCGGCGATCGCCGAAGGCGAAGCGGCGCTGAACGGCCGCGGCCGCCTCGTCATCCGGGCGTCGGGCACCGAACCCGTGATCCGGGTGATGGCCGAGGGCGACGATGCCGGACAGGTCGAACAGGTGGTCGACATGATCTGCGACGCGGTGCGCGTCGCGGCGGCGAATTGAATAGCTCTTTCGATACGAACGATTTGAAGGAAATTTGGAATGCTTGAAATGCGACCCGATTGCGAACGCTGCGGCCGCGATCTGCCCGCCGATATCCACGGCGCGTTTATCTGCTCGTTCGAATGCACCTTCTGCGCGACCTGCGCCGACAAGCTCGACGAGCGTTGCCCCAATTGCGGCGGCGACCTGCTCGACCGGCCGCTGCGCGAAGGCGCGGCGCTCGCCAAATTCCCGGCTTCGACGGAGCGAAAGTTCAAGCGTTGACCGCACGCATTCTCATCATCGCCGGTTCCGACAGCGGCGGCGGTGCGGGCATCCAGGCCGATATCAAGACGGTGACGATGCTCGGCGGCCATGCGATGACCGCGATCACCGCGATCACCGCGCAGAATACGCTGGGCGTGCAGGGTGTCCATCCGGTCCCGGCCGAGATGGTGCTCGCGCAGATCGACAGCGTCGCGTCGGACATCGGCGTCGATGCGGTGAAGATCGGCATGATCGGCAGCGCGGAGACCGCGGCGGCGGTCGCCGAACGGCTGACGCGGCCCGATCTGGCCGAGGCCGCGGTGGTGTTCGATCCGGTGATGATCGCGACGAGCGGATCGGTGCTTGCCGATGCCGCGACGATCGCGGCGTTTCGCGCGCTGCTGAATCGCGCGATGGTCGCGACGCCGAACCTGCCCGAGCTCGAAGCGCTCGGCGGCGAGGAGGCGGTGCTCGCGCATGGCTGCTCGCTGCTGGTGAAGGGCGGCCATGCCGAGGGCGAAACGGTGATCGACCGGCTCTTCGAGACGGGCGAGGGCGAAGTCGCGCGCTGGGAGGCGCCGCGCATCGACACGCCGCACAGCCACGGCACCGGCTGCACGCTGGCGAGCGCGATCGCGACCGGGCTGGCGCAGGGGATGCCGCTTGAACCCGCGATTGCCCGCGCGCGCGATTTCGTGCGGCTGTCTCTGCTCGACGCGCCGGGGCTGGGGAGCGGGCATGGCCCGATGGGACAGCAGGCGGTGCGCAACGACGGACTGTTCACCGGACCGGCGCTCAACCAGATCACGCTGCCGGCGAACGATTATGCGGCGTCGGTCGCTTTCTACAGGCAACTCGGCCTGACGCAGATCGTCGACAGCCCTGAAAATGGATACGCAAGGTTCGAGGCCGCGAATGGCGTGACCCTGTCGATTCATGTCGGCGATGGCGCGGTGGGCGGCACGACGACCTATCTGGAAAGCGGCGCCCTCGACGCCTGGGTTGCCTATCTCGCGCGGCGCGGGGTGCCGTTCGAGCAGATGCCCAAGGACGAGCAATGGGGCTGGCGCGAGGCGCGGCTGATCGACCCCGCCGGCAATCGGTTATGCCTGTATCAGGCAGGCGAATATCGGAGGTATCCGCCGTGGCGGATCTGAAAGCCCCTCCCCTTCAGGGGAGGGGTTGGGGTGGGGGCCATCGGCCTTGCGCCATCCCGACAGCCCCCACCCCCAGCCCCTCCCCTAAAGGGGAGGGGGGACCGTGCTGATCGTTGGCGTCGACGAAGCCGGGCGCGGGCCGCTTGCGGGGCCTGTCGTCGCGGCGGCGGTGCTGCTGTGCGAGGGCGGCATCGACGGGCTCGACGACAGCAAGAAACTCACCGCGAAACGCCGCGGCGAGCTGGAGGTCCTGATCAAGGCGCGCTGCCGCTGGGGCGTCGGCGAGGCGAGCGTTGCGGAGATCGACCGCATCAACATATTGCAGGCGACCTTCCTCGCGATGACGCGCGCGGTCGAGGCGCTGGGCTTCGACCCGCACGAGGTGCTGGTCGACGGCAACCGCCTGCCCAAATGGCGCTACAGCGCGCGCGCGATCGTCGGCGGCGACGCGCTCCATCCGTGCATTTCGGCGGCGAGCATCATCGCCAAGGAGCATCACGACCGCTTCATGGTCGCCGCGGCGCGCGACTATCCGGGCTTTGGCTGGGACCGGAATATGGGCTATGGCACGCCCGAACATATGACGGCGCTGCGCAAGCATGGGCCGACGCCGCACCACCGCGCGAGCTTTGCGCCGGTCGCGCAGCTCATGCTGATCTGACGGACGGGAGAGGGCGATGCGCAGCGGATTCACGGCCGATGACGTTGCGACCCAGACCGGACGGCGCTTCCTGATCACCGGCGCCAACGCCGGGATCGGTTTCGAGGTGGCAAAGCTGCTGGCGGCGCGCGGCGCGCATGTCGTGCTTGCCTGCCGCGACGCGGGCCGCGCAGAGGCGGCGATGGATCGCATCGGCGCCGATACGCCCGCCGCCGACCTGTCGTTCCAGCCGCTCGACCTCGCCGATCTCGATCAGGTGAAGGAGGCCGCGCAGGCGGTGCTGGCAGGGCCGCGCATCGATGGGCTGATCAACAACGCCGGGGTGATGATCCCGCCGCGGACGCTGACCAAGCAGGGGTATGAGCTGCAATTCGGAGTCAATCACCTCGGCACCTTTGCCTTCACCGGGCTGATTCACGGCCATGTCGACGACCGCATCGTCGTCACCGCCAGCCTCGCGCACAAGGGCGGTGCGATGGATTACAGCGACCTCGGCGCACAGCGCAGCTATCATCACTGGCAGCGCTACCAGACAAGCAAGCTCGCGAACCTGCTGTTCATGTTCGAGCTCGACCGGCGGCTCAGCGCCGCGGGCCGGGCGACGCAGGCGATCGGCTGTCATCCGGGCGTCGCGCTGACCGAGCTCACGCGGCACCTGCCGTTCCCGCTGCGCGGCATGACGCCGCTCGCGACGCCCTTCTTCAACAGCGCCGCGCAGGGCGCCTGGCCGACCTTGCAGGCGGCGACCGGCGCGAATGTGCAGGGCGGGGATTATCTGGGGCCGCAGGGGCTGGGCGAAATATCGGGGCGTTCGGGCCCGGCGCGCGCCAGCGGCAAGGCGCGCGACCCGAAGCCGGCGCGCGAACTGTGGGATCGCTCGATCGACCTTACCGGCGTCGATCCGGGGCTGTGAAAGGGACGCGGGGGATGGCGCAGCATGTGATGGACGAGGGGCCGCTGCACGATGCCGCCGGGCATCTGATCGACCCCGGCTATGCGACGCGCGAGTTGCGCCGCTATGACCGCGCGGCGATCGCCGCCGATCCGGCGCGGATCAAGGAATGGGATTATTATTGCGTGCTCGATGCTGATTTCGGGCTCGCGCTGACCGTCGCCGACAATGGCTATGTCGGCTTTCTCGGCGTGTCGTGGATGGATTTGCGGGGGGCGCGCTTCGTCAATCACGGCGCGCTGGTCGCCGAGCCGATGGGAGGCATGGCGCTGCCGCCGAGCGCCGATCGCGGTGATATCGTTCAGGCGCGGGACGGGCTCGAACTCGCTTTCCGGCACGAGCCCGGCGGACGGCGGCTGACCGTCCATGCACCGGGCTTCGACGAGGGCCGCGGGCTGTCGGGCGAGATCTGGCTCGATCAGCCGGCGATGGACCGGATGGTGATCGCAACGCCTTTCGCCGACGATCCGCACGCTTTCTACTACAACCAGAAGATCAACTGCATGGCAGCGCAAGGGCGTGTGAAGATCGGGACGGAGGCGCATGATTTCGTGCCGGAAACGGCCTTTGCGGTGCTCGACTGGGGGCGCGGCGTCTGGACCTATGACAATGTCTGGTATTGGGGATCGGCGTCGGGGCTGGTCGACGGACGCCGGTTCGGTTTCAATATCGGCTACGGTTTTGGCGACACGTCGGCGGCGAGCGAGAATATGCTGTTCGTCGACGGACGCGCGCACAAGCTCGATCAGGTGACCTTCCATATGCCCGATGGCGTGCCCGACGGCGCGCCGTGGCGCTTCACGAGCAACGACGGCCGCTTCGAGATGGATTTTGCGCCCGCGGTCAATCGCTGGGCGAAGGTCGATGCGGGGATGGTCCAGACCGAGCAGGATCAGGTCTTCGGTTATTTCTCCGGCCGGGCGATCCTCGACGACGGCACCGCGTTGACGGTGCGGGGCCTGCCGGGCTTTGCCGAGAAGGTCGCGAACCGCTGGTAGCCATCGCTGCGCGAAATTTTTTCCGTGAGTGAGTCCCGATCGTCACACCACCAGTGGTTGAGTCCCCGAGTCGCAACAGACTCCATATGTCGTGGCAGACTCCTTTCGTTCTCCTCCGCTTAACCATTTGGACACGCGGAATCCCTAGAGTCCCGGGCTTGACGGCGGACTCCGCCGGACTCATCAAGGCCTTCTTTGCAATGGAAACAGGGGCAAGCGGCATGGGTGTGATGGAACGGGTCAAGGCCCCGGCGGCGAAGCAGCGGGCACCAAAGGCGGTCCCGGCCGACCTGCCGCTCGACAGCATCCTGCAGGGCGACTGCATCGCGATGATGCGCAGCTTACCCGCCGCGTCGATCGACATGATCTTCGCCGATCCGCCCTATAATCTGCAACTCGGCGGCGACCTGCATCGCCCCGACGGCAGCCAGGTCGATGCGGTCGACGACGAATGGGACAAGTTCGACAGCCTCGCGACCTATGACCGCTTCACCCATGCGTGGCTGAAGGAAGCGAAGCGCATCCTGAAACCCGGCGGCAGCATCTGGGTCATCGGCAGCTATCACAATATCTTCCGCGTCGGTGCTGCCTTGCAGGATCAAGGCTATTGGATCCTCAATGACATCGTCTGGCGCAAGGCGAACCCGATGCCCAATTTCAAGGGCACACGCTTCACCAACGCGCACGAAACCTTGATCTGGGCGTCGATGGGCGAGAAGGCGCGCTACACCTTCAACTATCGCGCGATGAAGACGCTCAACGACGAATTGCAGATGCGCAGCGACTGGCTGATCCCGATCTGCGGCGGGCAGGAACGGCTGAAGAAGGGCGGACATAAGGTCCACCCGACGCAGAAGCCCGAGGCCTTGCTCTATCGCATCCTGCTCGCCTGCTCGAACCCCGGTGACGTGATCCTCGACCCCTTTTTCGGCACCGGCACCACCGGCGCAGTCGCGAAACGCCTCGGCCGCCATTTCATCGGCATCGAGCGCGAGGATGACTATATCGCGGCGGCGAAAGAGCGCATCGAAATGGCGCTGCCGCTCGACGAAAGCACGGTGAAGACGATGATGGCGCCGAAAGCCGCGACGCGCGTCGCTTTCGGGACGCTGGTGGAAGGCGGAATGATCGCGCCGGGATCGGTGCTGACCGACGCCAAACGCCGCTGGAAAGCGGTGGTGCGCGTCGACGGTTCGCTCGATTGCGCGGGGCAGGACGCGGGATCGATCCACAAGGTTGGCGCCGGCGTGCAGGGCGCGCCGAGCTGCAACGGCTGGACCTTCTGGCACATCGACGACGGCAAGCAATTGCGGGTGATCGACGCGGTGCGGCAGGACTGGCTGCTCGCGAACGAGGCGTAGGGATATTCGATAGGGTTGAATAAAAGAGCCGTGTGCTCCCGCGAAGGCGGGAGCCCATCTCCGGCCGGTGCAAGATGGAGCCGACCGGAGATGGGTCCCCGCCTTCGCGGGGACACGCGGTTTTAAGTTCGGCGGAGGGGTAAGGAAAACAGATGTTCCAACCTTTGACCAGGCCCGACCTTGGAACGACGTGGGAAGACGCGCGCGTCTACCTCCGCCCGGCCTGCTTCGTCGATCGGCCGCACGAGCTGGACGATGCCTGCCTGCGCCTTGCCGATACGATGATCTGGTTCGCGGCGTGGCACGTCAGCCTGCGCGACGACGGCAGCGTCAAATCGGCGATCGTTCCGGTGCCCGAACTCGACGCGTGGATCGCGGCGATGCCCGACCGGCTGGCCGCGACCGCAACGGCGCAGCGCGCCGCGGTGGCGCGTCCGCGCGGCAATCTTCAACTCGACGAGCGCATCGTGCGGCTGGGCGAGCCGCAGCTCATGGGCATAATCAACGCCACCCCCGACAGCTTCTCGGACGGCGGCAAGCATGTCGATACCGCCGCGGCGATCGACGCCGGTTTCTCCATGGCGTCGGCGGGTGCGGCGATCGTCGACGTCGGCGGCGAATCGACCCGGCCGGGCGCGCCGCTGGTCTGGGAAGGCGACGAGATTCAGCGCATCGAGGGTGTCGTTTCGGCGCTCGCGAAGGGCGGCGTCGCGGTGTCGATCGACACGCGCAAGGCCGCGGTGATGGAAGCGGCGCTCGCCGCGGGCGCGACGATCGTCAACGACATCTCGGCGCTGCGGTACGACGAGCGCGCGATGGAGGTCGTCGCCAGGGCCGGCTGCCCGGTCGTGCTGATGCACGCCCCCTCCGCAAAGAGCGATCCGCACGAGGGCGGAACCTATGCGCACCCCGTTTTCGACGTCTACGACCTGCTCGCCGAGCGCGTCGCGACCTGCAAGGCGGCGGGGATCGATCCGGCGAAGATCATCGTCGATCCGGGCATCGGCTTCGGCAAGGGGGTCGGCGACAATCTGGCGCTGGTGAACGCGCTGGCGCTGTTCCATACGCTCGGCTGCCCGCTGCTGTTCGGCGCGAGCCGCAAGCGGATGATCGGCGCGCTCGATAATGAGGCGCCCGCCGACGCGCGGCTGGGCGGCAGCGTGGCGCTGCATTATCAGGCGGCGACGCAGGGCACGCAGTTGTTGCGGGTGCATGATGTGGCGGAAAACCGACAGGCGCTGCGCGTGTGGCGCGGGCTCAGGGATGCGGCGCTGACGGGGTGATTCCCGTTCCAAATCCAAAAACCAGCGCGTCCCCGCGAAGGCGGGGACCCATCTCCGATCCGTGCTACAGGGCGCCGCCAGAAGATGGACCCCCGCCTTCGCGGGGGAACGGCATGATTTATCGGCAATGACGCGGGCTCACGCCGCCGTATCGATCCCCAGATCGCTCAGCTTGCGATACAAGGTCGAGCGGCCGATCCCCAGCCGCCGGGCGACTTCGCTCATGCGGCCGCGGTAATGGCCGATGGCGAGGCGGATGACGTCGGCTTCGATCTCTTCCAGCGGGCGCAGATTGCCGTCGGGAAGGTAAAGGGTGATGCCGATCGCTTCGCCGTTGATCGCGACATCGCCTTCGCCCCCCGGCGTGCCGCCGCCGAGCGCAGCCTCGATCGCCTTGAAATCGGCGCTGGTGAGGACGTCGGTCTTGCTCGACGTCGCGGCGCGGAACAGTACGTCCTGAAGCTGGCGGACATTGCCCGGCCAGGCATAGGCGGCGAGCAGGCGCAGCGCGTCGTCGGTGACGCCGATCGGCCCCATGCCGGGCAGGCCGCCGATGCGCGCGAGCAGGTGGCGCGCGAGCGGGCCGACATCGCCGCGGCGTTCGGAGAGCGAGGGCAAAGTGAATTGCGCGGTCGACAGCGCGTAGAAGAGGTCTTCGCGGAAATGTCCCGCCTCGATCAGCTTGTCGAGCGGGCTCGCGCTCGTCGCGATGATGCGGACATCGACGCTCTGGCGGATCGAGCCGCCGATCATCTGGACCTCGCCGCTGTTCAGAAATTCGACGAGCTTCGCCTGCGTTTCCAGCGGGATGCATTCGACATGGTCGATGATGATGCTGCCGCCGTCGGCTTGCACCAGTCGCCCGACCTGACGGTCGAAGGCGCCGGGGAAGGCGCCGCGCTCGTGGCCGAACAGCCCCGATCCGATCAGCCCCGGCGACACCGCCGAGCAGTCGACCATGACGAGCTGGCCGCGGGCGCGCGGGGATGCGCTGTGGATCGCGCGGGCGAAGACTTCCTTGCCGGTGCCGGGCTTGCCGTTGATCATCACTGGCACGCGGGCGCGCGCGGCCTTGGCGGCGATGGCGAGAGCGCTGCGGAAATTGGGGCTCGACCCGATGATCTCCTCGAACGCCAGCGGCGCGCGGAGCTTCTCGGTGAGCGGGCGAAGCTCGCCCTGCGGGCCGTTCGGCGCGACGATGCGGTCGAGCGCGCCGAGCAACCGGTCGGGGGCGATCGGCTTTTGCACGAAATCGCTCGCGCCCGCGCGCATCGACGCGACCGCGATCTCGACCCCGTTGCGCATCGTGATGACGATCAGCGGCAGCGCGGGGCGCCAGCGGCGCAGTTCGGCGACAAACTCGGCGATCGGCATCCCGGGCGTGCCCTGATCGACGAGCACCGCGTCGAGCGCCATACCCTCCTGCGTGCCGAGCTTGGCGAGTGCGGTGTCGGTATCGCCCGCGACGACGCTCCGCCAGCCGCCGCGCGAGACCAGGGCCGACAGAAAGCGCTGCTGGGCAGGCTCGCTATCGACGATCATCACCATTCGCGTGTCGCGCGCATTCGCCATCGTTCTGATTCTGCCCCCTTTTGGCGACATTTGCCATGCCGGATTCCGCGTTCGCGTCCAGATGTAGCCGCAAGGGGTAAAAGGGGCATTAAGGCCGTTCGGCTTTTGCCGCGCGCCGATTTGGACAAAGCGCCCTTGAGCATCGCGGGCGGCGTGGCTAAGACCGGCGCGATATTCCGATTCTGGGCGCGCGGGCGCGTGCCTTTCGGGCAGAAAGGCAAAGGGGACAGGTCATGGCAGAGCAGGAAATGAAGGCAGCGAACGAAACCTATGCGGGTTTCCTGAGCCTGTTCAAGGTCGGCGCGATCGCCAGCGCGGTCGCGGCGGTCATCGTCGTCCTTCTGATCTCCTGACCGGCCTGACATGCGCATTGCTGTCCTGAAGGAGCTCGCCGCTGGCGAGACTCGCGTCGCCGCGACTCCCGAAACCGTGAAGAAATTCATCGGGCTGGGCGCCGAACTCGCCGTCGAGAAAGGGGCAGGGGAAACCGCCTCGATCGCCGACGCCGACTATGCCGCCGCGGGCGCATCGGTCGGCAGCCGCGCCGAAGTGCTCAAGGGTGCGAACATCATCCTCGCGGTTCAGGGGCCCGATCCCGCGGGGCTGAAGGGCTTTGCCGACGGCGCCTGGCTCGCCGCCGGGCTCAGCCCGTTCGGGGAGCGTGCGCGGGTTGATGAATATGCCAAGCTCGGCCTCGAAGCGCTGGCGATGGAATTCATGCCGCGCATCACGCGCGCGCAGTCGATGGACATCCTCTCCAGCCAGTCGAACCTCGCGGGCTACAAGGCGGTGCTGATGGCGGCGAACGCCTATGGCCGCGCTTTTCCGATGATGATGACTGCGGCGGGCACGGTCAGCGCCGCCAAGGCGTTCGTCATGGGAGTCGGTGTCGCGGGTCTGCAGGCGATCGCGACCGCGCGCCGCCTCGGCGCGCAGGTCAGCGCGACCGACGTGCGCGCGGCGACCAAGGAACAGATATTGTCGCTCGGCGCGAAGCCGATCTTCGTCGAGACGGTCGCGGGGATCGAGGGCGAAGGCACGGGCGGCTATGCCACCGAAATGTCCGACGAATATAAGGCGGCGCAGGCCGAGCTCGTGTCGTCGCATATCGCCAAGCAGGACATCGTCATCACCACCGCGCTGATCCCCGGGCGCCCCGCGCCGCGACTGATCAGCGACGCGCAGCTTGCGACGATGCGCAGCGGCAGCGTGATCGTCGACATGGCGGCCGAAAGCGGCGGCAATGTCGAAGGATCGGTGTCGGGCGAAGCGAAGAAGATTCACGGCGTCACCGTGATCGGCGCCAAAAATATCGCCGCGCTGATGCCCGCCGACACGAGCGCGCTGTTCAGCCGCAACCTGTTCAACTTCCTCTCGGCCTTCTGGGACAAGGAGCAGGGCAAGCCCGTCCTCGACGAGGAAATCGGCAATGCGGTGCGCCTGACGCAGGGCGGCAAGGTCGTCAACGAACGGCTGCTCGCCTGATCGGCGGCTAGCGGGAGATACGCAATGGACTTCATTTCCATCTTTTCGATTTTTCTTCTGGCCTGCTTCGTCGGCTATTTCGTCGTCTGGTCGGTGACCCCGGCGCTGCACACGCCGCTGATGAGCGTCACCAACGCGATCTCGTCGGTGATCATCGTCGGCGCGCTGATCGCCAGCGCGGCGGCGGGATCGGCCTCGTCGAAATGGCTGGGCCTCGCCGCGGTGGTGATGGCGAGCATCAACATCTTCGGCGGCTTCGCGGTCACCGAGCGGATGCTGGCGATGTACAAGAAGAAGGAGCGCTGAGGCGCTGCGATCCATGGATTTGACGGGTCGTGGACGGATGGCCCGACGGGGGAATTAGCATGCACGAAGTAGCACCGATCAATCCCTGGGTGGCACTGGCCTATCTGGCCTCGGGCATCCTCTTCATCCTCGCGCTGCGCGGGCTGTCGAGCCCGGCGTCGTCGCGGCGCGGCAATCGTTTCGGCATGATCGGCATGACGATCGCGGTCGTCACCACGCTGCTCACCCATGTTCCGCGCGGCGCCGGCGGCGCGCTCGATACGGTCGCGATCGCCGAAGTGCTCGGCGCGATCGGCATCGGCGCCGTCATCGGCCTCGTCACGGCGCGGCGCATCGCGATGACCGCGATGCCGCAACTCGTCGCGGCCTTCCATAGCCTCGTCGGCCTGGCCGCGGTCGCGGTGGCGGCGGCGGCCTATCTCAACCCCGGCGCCTTTGGTATCGCCGACGCGGCGGGGCAGATTTTCACCGTCAGCCGCATCGAAATGGGGCTCGGCATCGCGATCGGTGCGATCACCTTTTCGGGGAGCGTCATCGCCTTCCTCAAGCTCAACGGCAATATGTCGGGTTCGCCGATCATGCTGCCGGGGCGCCACGTCATCAATCTCGCGACGCTCGCCGCGATCATCGGGCTCGTCGCCTATTTCACGCAGGACCAGTCGCCGTGGGTGTTCTGGACGGTCACGGCGCTCAGCTTCGCGATCGGCTTCCTGCTGATCATTCCGATCGGCGGCGCCGACATGCCGGTGGTCGTGTCGATGCTCAACAGCTATTCGGGCTGGGCTGCGGCGGCGATGGGCTTCACGCTGCATAATACCGCGATGATCATCACCGGCGCGCTCGTCGGCTCGTCGGGCGCGATCCTGTCCTACATCATGTGCCGCGCGATGAACCGCAGCTTCATCAGTGTGATCGCCGGCGGCTTCGGCGCCGATTCCAGCGCGGCGGCCGGCGGAAGCAAGGAACAGCGCCCGTGGAAACCGGGCAGCGCCGACGATGCCGCTTTCCTGATGAGCCAGGCGGAGAATGTCATCATCGTCCCCGGATACGGCATGGCGGTCGCGCAGGCGCAGCACGCGCTGCGCGAAATGGCCGACGTGCTCAAGAAGGAAGGCGTCAACGTCAAATATGCGATCCACCCGGTCGCGGGCCGCATGCCCGGCCATATGAACGTGCTGCTCGCCGAGGCGAACGTCCCCTATGACGAGGTGTTCGAGCTGGAGGATATCAACGGCGAGTTCGCGCAGGCCGACGTCGCCTTCGTGATCGGCGCCAACGACGTGACCAACC
>NZ_JAOZVW010000084.1 GCF_025869345.1 Sphingopyxis sp. | reverse complement strand
GTTGGGGCGGGGTCTTGAAGCCTTGCGCAAGGCCGATGGACCCCACCCCCAACCCCTCCCCTGAAGGGGAGGGGCTTTAGAAGATTGGACGCCCTCATTTCGGCAGCCTCGTCACCAGCGAACTCGTATCCTTGCGCCCGCCGCCGGCCCTCTGCACATCGGCGTAGAATTGATCGACGAGGCTCGCGACCGGCAGCGTCGCGCCGTTCACCCGCGCTTCGTCGAGGGCGAGGCCGAGGTCCTTGCGCATCCAGTCGACCGCGAAGCCGAAGTCGAACTCGTCCTTCGCCATCGTGCCCCAGCGGTTGAGCATCTGCCAGCTCGCCGCGGCGCCGCCCGACACCGCCTCGAACACCTTGCCGGTGTCGAGCTTCGACGCCTGCGCGAAGCGCACCGCCTCGGACAGCCCCTGGAGCACCCCGGCGATCGCGATCTGGTTGACCATCTTGGTCGTCTGCCCGGCGCCGGGGCCGCCGATGTGGGTGATGCGCGCGGCATAGGCGCGCATGATCGGCTCGGCGGCGTCGAACGCGGCCTGCGTGCCGCCGCACATCGCCGACAGCGTCCCCGCCTGCGCGCCCGACTCGCCGCCCGAGACGGGGGCGTCGACACAGAGCAGGCCCAGCCCCTCGGCCTCGACCGAAAGCTGGCGGGCGATGCGCGCCGAAACGGTGGTGTGGTCGATGAACAGCGCGCCTTTCTTCATCGCCCTGAAGGCGCCGTCGCGGCCGAGCGTGACCTGCGCGAGGTCGTCGTCGTTGCCGACGCAGCTCAGCACGACATCGGCGTTTTGCGCGGCCTCGGCGGGCGTCGCCGCCGCCGTGCCGCCATATTCGGCGACCCAGGCGTCGGCCCTGGCGCGGGTGCGGTTGTAGACGGTGAGGGCGTGCCCCGCCTTGACGAGATGCCCCGCCATCGGCCCGCCCATGACGCCGGTGCCGATGAAAGTGACGCGCAATTTCTGTTCGCTCATGGGGCGATCCATAACCATGGTTTGCGCGGCGCGCCAGCGCTCAAGCCTCTCTCTTGGCGACAACATAATTTGGAAGCTGGGCGCTCATTGTCCTTTTTCGTCACCCCGGACTTGATCCGGGGTCCCGCTTGTCACCGCCCAAAAGCGGGAC
>NZ_JAOZVW010000083.1 GCF_025869345.1 Sphingopyxis sp. | reverse complement strand
GAAGAAAAAGAGATGGAAAATAGCGGGATTCCCGCTTTCGCGGGAATGACGAAAGGAGGAGGTCGCAGACCCTAGACGGTAAAGCTCTCGCCGCAGCCGCAGGCGCCCTTGGCGTTGGGGTTCTGGAAGACGAAGCCCGCGGCGAAATCATCCTCGACCCAGTCCATGACGCTGCCGATCAGATAGAGCACCGACGCGCCGTCGATGTAGAAGGCGCCGCCCGGCGTCTCGATCTTCTCATCGAACTTCGCTTCCTCGGTCACATAATCGACCGAATAGGCGAGGCCGGAACAGCCGCGCCGCGGGGTCGACAGCTTGACCCCGATCGCGCCTTCGGGCGCGGCCGCCATCAGCGCGGCGACGCGCGCCTCGGCGTTCGGGGTCAGCGTCACCGCGGCGGGGCGGGCTTTCAACGTCGTCATTTCAAACTCCTTCCCCTCTCCCCTTGCGGGAGAGGGTTGCGCAGACTTGCGAGCTTGCTCGCTAGTCGAAGCTGGGTGAGGGGTTGCGGTCGAAGACCGCGCGAGCCGGAGGCTCGCAGACCCCTCACCCAACTGCGCCTAGGCGCTTCGCGCCAAGGCTTCATATCCTTCTCCCGCAAGGGGAGAAGGGGAAAATCACAACATCCCCAACTCCAACCGTGCCTCGTCGCTCATATTCTGCGGCGACCACGGCGGATCCCACACCAGATTGACCTCGGCATCGCCCACGCCCGGCACCGCGCCGACGCGCAGTTCGACCTCGCCCGGCATCGATTCGGCGACCGGGCAATGCGGGGTCGTCAGCGTCATGGTGATCAGCACATGCCCCTCGTCGATCTCGACATTGTAGATGAGGCCGAGGTCATAGATATTCACCGGGATTTCCGGGTCGTAGATGTCCTTGAGCGCATTGATGACGGCTTCGTAGAGATCGCCGCCCACCGCGTTCGGATCGTCGGCCGCGGGCTTGGCGGCGAGGAAGCCTTCCAGATAGTCACGCTTGCGCTCCAGCTTTGCGGCAGCCGGCTCGGCGTCCTCGACGCGCGCTTTGGGCGGCGCCTCGACGCTTTCCACTTCTTCGATCCTGATCGTCCGCTCGTCGCTCATCCGAAAATCCTTTCGACGCGGGCGAGACCGTCGATCAGCGCCGCCACATCGTCGTCGTTGCTGTAAAGTCCAAAGCTGGCGCGCGCGGTCGCCGGCACGCCGAGATGCGCCATCAGCGGCTGCGCGCAATGATGCCCGGCGCGGATCGCGACCCCGCTTTCGTCGAGGATCGTGCCGATGTCGTGCGGATGGACCCCCGCCATCGCGAAGCTGACGATCCCGGCACTGTCGTCGGGGCCGAACAGGGTGATGCTGTTCTTGCGGGCGAGCTGTTCGCGCAACGAGCCGACCAGCGCGCATTCATGCGCGTGAATGGCCTCGACGCCTAGCCCCGAGACATAATCGGCCGCTGCGGCGAGCCCCAGCGCCTCGACGATCGCCGGGGTGCCGGCCTCGAAGCGGGTGGGGGCGGGGGCGTAGGTCGTCTTCTCGAACGTCACGCGGTCGATCATCGAGCCGCCGCCCTGCCACGGCGCCAGCGCGTCGAGCTTGTCGCTCCACAACACGCCGATGCCGGTAGGGCCGTAAAGCTTGTGCCCCGAAAAGACATAATAGTCGCAGCCGAGCGCCGCGACGTCGACCGGCAGCCGCGGCACCGCCTGGCAACCGTCGATCAGCAGCTCGGCGCCGACGCGGTGCGCGAGCTCCGCGGCGCGCGCGACGTCGAGCGGGCTGCCGAGCACGTTCGAGACATGGGCAAAGGCGACCATCGTGTGCTCGGGGGTCAGCAGCTTTTCCGCGGCATCGAGATCGATGCGGCCGTCGGCGGTCAGCGGGCAGACGTCGATCTCCCACCCCGCGAGCTGCCACGGCACGATATTGCTGTGATGTTCGAGGGTCGAGAGCAGCACGCGGCCCTTGCGCGGGTGACTATAGGCGACGAGGTTGATCGCCTCGGTCGCGCCGCGCACGAAACTCACCTGCTCCTCGGTCCCGCCGATGAACGCCGCGATCCGCCGCCGCGCCGCTTCATAGGCGAGCGTCATATCGGCCGACCGCGCATAGACGCCGCGATGGACGGTCGCATAGTCGCGCCCCATCGCCAGCGTGCAGGCATCGATCACCGCCTGCGGCTTCTGCGCCGTCGCCGCGGTGTCGAGATAATGCCAGCCGGGGGTGAGGCCGGGGAACTCGGCCCTCAAATCCTCCCCGGAACGGGGAGGGGGACCATCCGCAGGATGGTGGAGGGGCACGGGCGGTTTGCGCGACCTATCGGCGGAGCGCTCACCCGAGGGTGCCCCTCCACCAGCTTCGCTGGTCCCCCTCCCCGTTCCGGGGAGGATATTCGCGTCGCTGCTCACACCAATTCCCCCAGCTTCGCCAACGCCAGCTCCTGCAACCGCGCCTCGTCCTCCGCCCCGTCGAACACGCCGGCGACGAAGGCTTGCAGCAAGATCTTCTTCGCCTCGCCCGGCGGCATCCCGCGCGACTGGAGGTAGAAGAGGGCTTCGGCATCGAGTTCGCCGATCGCGCAGCCGTGCGCGCATTTGACGTCGTCGGCGAAGATTTCGAGTTCGGGCTTGGCGTTGGCGGTCGCGCTGCGCGTCAGCAGCATCGCCTTCACATCCTGCGCGCTGTCGGTCGCTTGCGCATCGCGTGCGACCGCGACCTTGCCGAGATAGGTGCCCGTCGCGGTGCCCGCCAGCACCGAGCGCACCACCTGCCGCGATGTCGCGCCGGGCTCGGCGTGGGTGACGGTGGTGACGATCTCGAGAATCTGCTCCCCCCCGCCGATCTGCACCGCGCCGAGCGTGAAATCGGCGCCTTCGTGGAGGGTGACGTCGAGTTCGATGCGGCCATAGGCGCCGCCGATGTTGAGGATGTGCAGTTTGGCAACCGCACCCTTACCAAGGGTGAGATCTATTTGCTGGATCGCGCCTGCGTCCTGCACGATCGCGCGCGCAAAGCTGCCGCCCGCGGGCACCATGATGCTCTCGGGCGCGGGCAGCGGCCAGAGGCGCGCCAGCGCTTCCATGTCGCTATACCGCCACGCCTCGTCGCGGCGTGTGGGGAGAGTCGCCGCGCTCACGGCCTGCTCCTCTCCGCGTCTCCGCGTCTCCGCGCTAACAATATGAAGGATTCACGCGGAGACGCGGAGACGCGGAGAAAAGAAGAGGTTGCGCCTGCGGCGCGAAAGCGGGTCATGCCACCACCTCCGCATAGCCATGCGCTTCCAACTCGCGCGCCAGTTCCGGCCCGCCCGACTTGACGATGCGCCCGGCGGCGAGGACGTGGACGAAATCGGGCTGCACATAGTCGAGCAACCGCTGATAATGGGTGATCAGCAGCACCGCCTTGTCGGGCCGCCGCATGATCGCGTTGATCCCGTCGCCGACGATGCGCAGCGCGTCGATGTCCAGCCCCGAGTCCGTCTCGTCGAGGATCGCGAGCTTTGGGTCGAGGATGCCCATCTGCACCATCTCGTTGCGCTTCTTCTCGCCGCCCGAAAAGCCTACGTTCACCGGGCGCTTGAGCATGTCCATGTCGAGCTTGAGCAGCCCCGCCTTCTCGCGCGCGAGCTTCAGGAACTCGCCGCCCGACAGCGGTTCCTGCCCACGCGCCTTGCGCTGGGCATTCAGGCTTTCGCGCAGGAACTGGACGTTCGACACGCCGGGAATTTCGACGGGATATTGGAAGCCGAGGAACAGCCCCGCGGCTGCGCGTTCGTATGGTTCGAGAGCGAGGAGGTCAATGGCTTCCTCAACTTCGTCACCCCGGACTTGATCCGGGGTCCATTCCGGCGCCGCAGATATGGATGCCGGATCAAGTCCGGCATGACGAGGGGGCGTGAAACTCACCGACCCCTCGGTAACCTCATACCCCGGCCGCCCGCCGAGCACATAGGCCAGCGTCGACTTGCCCGCGCCGTTCGGCCCCATGATCGCGTGAATCTCGCCCGCGTTGATGGCGAGCGACAATCCCTTCAGGATCGGCTTGTCGGCGACGGTGGCGTGGAGGTTATCGATTTTAAGCATTTTAATCCCGAGGTATTTTGGAAAGGAAGTGATCTAAGAATAAACGATCCGCATCTTTCACTTCGTTTTCTGTTGGTTCGCGTCCCAGCTTCTGTTTGAGCCAAGGTTCTACAGGCTCGTATTCAGGGAGTTCTGCATATTCCCTGATTGCGGATTGGCTGGCTATTTTAGTTTGGAGGCGATCGCGCCAATCCTCCAACGATCCGAAACGCCTCTCAGCGCGAATTTTGATTACGTCGGCTGAAAACCCAGATTCTTGAGCCGTTTGCAACAGCGCCTCGGGAAGAGGAGCGCCCGAACCGACGAGGTCTTGAAGCCCCTCTAGAGCTTCCTCCATTCTGACATCGATGGCGCTCACCCCACGCTCCCTTCAAGGCTGATCCCCAGCAATTTCTGCGCCTCGACCGCGAACTCCATCGGCAGTTGCTGCAGCACTTCCTTCGCAAAGCCGTTGACGATCAGCGCCACCGCTTCTTCCTGCGAAAGCCCGCGCTGCATCGCGTAGAAGAGCTGGTCGTCGCTGATCTTGCTCGTCGTCGCCTCATGCTCGACCTGCGCCGAGGGATTGCGGACCTCGATATAGGGCACGGTATGCGCGCCGCAGCGGTCGCCGAGCAGCAGGCTGTCGCACTGGGTGAAGTTGCGCACCCCCTCGGCGTTCGGCGCGACGCGCACCAGTCCGCGATAGCTGTTGTTCGACTGGCCCGCGCTGATGCCCTTCGACACGATGGTCGAGCGCGTGCGCTTGCCGTTGTGGATCATCTTGGTGCCGGTGTCGGCCTGCTGGAAATTATTGGTGACCGCGACGGAGTAAAACTCTCCTACGCTGTCGTCGCCGTTGAGGACGCAGCTCGGATATTTCCAGGTGATCGCGCTGCCGGTTTCGACCTGCGTCCACGACACTTTCGACCGCGCGCCCTGGCACAGCGCGCGCTTGGTGACGAAATTATAGATGCCGCCCAATCCTTCGGCATTGCCGGGATACCAGTTCTGGACGGTCGAATATTTGATCTCGGCATCGTCCAAGGCGACCAGTTCGACCACCGCGGCGTGAAGCTGGTTCTCGTCGCGCATCGGCGCGGTGCAGCCTTCGAGATAGGAGACATAGGCGCCCTTGTCGGCGATGATCAGCGTGCGCTCGAACTGCCCCGTATTCTCGGCATTGATGCGGAAATAGGTGGAAAGCTCCATCGGGCATCGCACCCCCTCGGGCACATAGACGAAGGTGCCGTCCGAAAAGACCGCGCAATTGAGCGTCGCGAAATAATTGTCGTGCATCGGCACGACCTTGCCGAGCCATTTCTTCACCAGATCGGGATATTCGCGGATCGCTTCGCTGATCGAGAGGAAGATCACGCCCGCGCGCTTCAATTCCTCGCGGAAGGTCGTCGCGACGCTGACGCTGTCGAATACCGCGTCGACCGCGACCTTGCGCGCACCCTCGACCCCGGCGAGCACCTTCTGCTCCTCGATCGGGATGCCGAGCTTTTTATAGACTTCGAGGATTTCGGGATCGACCTCGTCGAGGCTCGCCAGCTTCGGCTTCGCCTTGGGCGCCGCGTAATAATAAGCGTCCTGATAGTCGATCGGCGGAACGTCGAGCTTCGCCCAGTCGGGCGTCTCCATCGTCAGCCAGTGGCGAAACGCCTTCAGCCGCCAGTCGAGCATCCATTCGGGCTCGTTCTTCTTGGCGCTGATGAAGCGGACGATATCCTCGTTCAGCCCTTTCGGGGCGAAATCGGTTTCGATCGCCGACGACCAGCCATGTTCATAATCGGCGACCTTCGCGGCGGCGTCGTGCGCGGCCTGGTCCTTGACGGGGAGGGTGGGGTCGTCGGTCATGGCATAATTCCGTTCACCTCGAGCGAAGTCGAGAGGCCCATCGGTCGTGCGTTATCGAGGGGGGTCTCGACTTCGCTCGACACGAACGGGTTTGGTTTCTTCGGGGCGACGGTCAGGCTCGCCAGGCTGATGCCCGCCAGCGCCGCGCGCACCGCGCCGTTGACGACGCCGAGGTGCGGCTGGACCTGACAGCTTCCCTCGAAGCCACAGTCGTGGCGCCCCTCGTCGCAGCAGGCGGTCAGCGCGATGGGGCCTTCGACCGCCTCGATGATCTCGGCGACGTTGATCGCGGCGGCGGGCCGCGCGAGGCGCACGCCGCCGCCGCTGCCGCGCGAGGCGACGAGCAGCCCGGCGCGCGCGAGGCCGCTCACCAGCTTCTGCGCGGTCGGCCCCGGAATCCCCGTCTGCTCGGCAAGCAGCGCGGCGTGCAAAGGCACCGATCCGCACTGGCGCGCGGCGGCGCTCATCAGCACCACGGCATAATCGGCAAGGTTCGACAGGCGCACGAAATCCTCGTTGGAATTGCGAATGATTCTTAACTGGAGCAAATTACTCCACTTATATAGGCGAGGGTTGCGCGCGGCGCAAGCAAGCGCGAATTGGGAGGCCCAAAGAAAAAGGCACCCGCCCGGCCGGGGCCGAGCGAGTGCCGAGATGAAGGTCTCAGTCCTCGTCAGAGGAAGAGCTCTTCTGGGTCGCAAGGTCCGATTATGCCCGCCGCGCGATTCGCGATTGGACGAAAACGCCAAATCGTCGTTCGGCGCCATTTTCTTTCGTCCTGTCGTGGGACGGGTCGGGGATCAGGTGTCCGAGACGAGCGGGCTGACCTTGCCCGCCATCTGCTTGCGGCCCCTGGTCGTCGCTTCGGTATAGAGGGTAGGGTGGGCGAGCTGGCCGGGGGTCGCGCCCGCGAAGCGCTTCATCTCGCGGATCAGGTGCGACTGGTCGTAAAAGGCGTCGCCGAGCTGCGCTTCCTCCAGGCATTCGCCGCGCGCGAGCGCCGAGGCCGCGCGGACCGCGCGATATTTGCGCGCCAGCATCCGCGGCGACAGGCCGTAATAATGTTTGGTCATCCGCTCGACCGAGCGGATCGACATGCCCGTCGCCTCGACGAGATCGGGAACCTGCGGCGATATCGATGCGGTCAGCCATTGGTCGACGGTGCGCGTGAACCACACCGGCGCCGGCTCGTTCTTCTTCAGGATTTCGCGGACGAAATTATTGGCGATCACCAGCCGCTCGGCGGTATCGGCGGCGCCGATCAGCGTTTCGATCACTTCCTCGATCCAGTTTCCGAACAGGTCGGCGGCATCGATCGCGCGGTCGGTGAGCTTGTCGGCATGGTCGCCCATCAGCGTCGCCCAGCCCGCGGGCATCATCCCGAAGCCATAGATGCGAAGCGGGCCGCGGCCGATCGCGCGCACGCTGCCGCTCGTCGGGCCGATGATCGTCGCGCGCCCGGCGGGAAAGCGGTGGCCGTCGGGAAAGACATATTCGCCCTCGACCGTGCTCATGATCCGGAATTGCGGGCGGTCGGCGCGCTCGGCCTCGTCGAACAGCGGCATGTCGATCCGCACGAAATAGAAGCTCGATACCATCTCCGCCAGATCGGGATCGGGCGGGAAATATTGGAGCTCGAACGGCGCATCGCCCTCCGCGCCCGCTGGCGTAGCAGTTTCCGACATGACGAGACCGACCCCAGGCAGCTTTGTTGCCGCCTTTTTCTATCCGCCATAATTTTCCATTTGCCGCAGGGCGTCAAGCCGCAATTCTCTGTTAGCGTTCCCTCTCGCTGGCAATCCAGCTATCGACCCGGCGCTCCAATATATCGAGCGGCACCGGCCCCGATTGCAAGACCGTATCGTGGAAGGCGCGGATGTCGAAGCGGTCCCCGAGCGCGGTCTGCGCCCGGGTCCGAAGCTCCATGATCTTGAGCTTGCCGATCAGATAGGCGGTCGCCTGCCCGGGATAGACGATATAGCGCTCGATCGCTTTCTCGATGTCGCCTTGGGGGTTGGGGGTATTGTCCTTCAAATACTGGATCGCCTGTTCGCGGCTCCAGCGCTTGTCGTGGATGCCGGTATCGACGACGAGGCGGCACGCGCGCCACAGCTCCATCCCCAGCCGCCCGAAATCGCTGTAGGGATCGGTATAGGCGCCCATGTCCTTGGCGAGTTCCTCCGAATAGAGGCCCCAGCCTTCGGTATAGGCGGTGAAGCCGCCGAAGCGGCGGAAGGGCGGCAGGCCGGTGAGTTCGGTCTGCACCGCGCGCTGGAGGTGGTGGCCAGGAATGCCCTCATGATAAACCAGCGCCTCGAGCTCGATCTTCGACATGTCGCGCAGGTCATAGAGGTTTACATAATAGGTGCCGGGCCGCGACCCATCGGGCGAAGGTGACTGGTAAAAGGCTTTGCCCGCGGATTTCTCGCGGAATGCCTCGACCGCCTTTACCTGCAAGGGCGCCTTCGGCAGCGTGTTGAAATAGGCGGGCAGCCGCGCCTCCATCGCCTTCACCTTCGCCGCGACGTCGGACAGATAGGCCTCGCGGGTCGTGTAATAATATTGGGGGCTCGTGCGCAGATGCTCGAAGAATTGCGGCAGCGTGCCCTTGAAGCCGACCTTCTTCATGATTGCTTCCATCTCGCCATGGATGCGCGCGACTTCGGATAGGCCGAGGTCGTGGATCTCGGCCGCGCTCATGTCGGTGGTCGTGTAATTGGCGAGCAGCGCGGCGTAATAATCCTTGCCGCCGGGCATCCGCCAGACGCCGTCCTCGGTCGGCGCGACCGCCTGCTGGCGCTCCATCTCGGCGAGCAGGCGGGTATAGGCGGGGGCCGCGCTGTCGGCCCAGGCGGCTTTGGCGGCGTCGATCAACCGCGTCTTTTCGGTCGCATCGACGTCGAGCTTGCCGACCTTTGCCGTAATGTCCTCGATCACCGCATTGTCGGGTTTCAGCAGGTTGCGGATATCCGAAAGCACATAGGCATAGACCCATTTCGGCGGCGCATAGCCTTGTCCGGCGCGCTTCGCCGATTCGGCCGACAGCGCGTCGAGCAGCGGCCCGAGCCCGCGAATGCGCGAAACATAGGCTTCGGCCTCGGCGACGTTGGCGACGCGGTGGATGTTGATCAGGAAGGCGGGGAGGCGGCTCTGCGCGCCGTTCATCTGATCGAAGATATAGTCGTGGTCGCGCCACGCGAAGAGCCGGTCGGCGCGCGCCGCCTGCGCGTTGAACAGCTCGAACGACAGCGCGTCGTCGGCGGAAAGCGTCGCCGGATCGAAGCTTGCGCGCATCGCGTCGGCGCTCGCCTGCTGCAATTTGTGGTGCGCGACCGCGGCTTCGTCGCCGACATCGTCCCAGCGGCCATAATCGGCGTCGCGAATGCCGCGATAGGCCTTGCCCTGCGGGCTCAGCGAGAGCTGTGCATCGTCATATTTCTGGAAGAAGCCGGCAAGGTCGGCGCCCGCGGGCGGCTGGTCCGGCGCGGCCTCGGCGGCGGGCGGCGTGATACCGGGCTGCGCGGCGCAGCCGGCAACGGTCAGCGCCAGCAGGCTGGTGGACAATGCGGCGATCAGGCGGCGGTGCGACACGATTTTCTCCCTGTTTTCCTGTGCTGGCGGACTTGCCATAGCGGCTCGGCGCGCGCAATGGCGACCCCATGTCGTTCATCGCATCCGCCGCCGACGCCGCTTATGCGCTCGTCCGCCCGCTCGTCCATGCCAGCGATGGCGAAGCGGCGCATAATCTGACGCTGAACGCGCTGCAGCCCTTGCCGCGCGCGCGCCGCGCGCTGACCAGTCCGATGCTGGCGACCGAACTGGCCGGGCTGGATTTCCCGAACCCCGTCGGCCTCGCGCCGGGTTTCGACAAGGATGCGCGCGCCGCGCACGCAATGCCGCATTTCGGCTTCGGCTTCGTCGAGGTCGGGACGCTGACCCCGCTGCCGCAGGAGGGCAACCCGCGCCCGCGCCTGTTCCGGCTGGTCGAGGATCGCGCCGTGATCAACCGCATGGGCTTCAACAACGGCGGGCAGGCGCGGGCGGCGGACCGCATCGCGTGCCTGCGCCGTTACGGCTTGCCGGTGCCGCTCGGCATCAACATCGGCGCGAACAAGGACAGCGCCGACCGCATCGCCGACTATGCGAAGGGCACCGCCGCGATGACGCCGCTCGCCGATTATCTGACGGTGAATATATCGTCGCCGAACACGCCGGGGCTGCGCGCCTTGCAGGACAAGGGCGCGCTGGAGGCGCTGCTCGACGGCGTCGCGGCCGCGCAGCCGAAGGGCGCGGCAAAGCCGGTGTTCCTCAAGGTCGCGCCCGACCTCGAACCCGCCGACATCGACGACATCGTCGCGGTCGCGTTCGCCAAGGGGCTCGCCGCGGTGATCGTGTCGAACACGACGATCGCGCGCCCCGCGCTCGCTTCGCGCCATGCGAGCGAGGCCGGCGGCCTGTCGGGCGCGCCGCTTGCCGCGCTCGCGCTCCAGCGCGTCAAGGATTTCCGCGCCGCGAGCGGCGGCAAGCTGCCGCTGATCGCCGCGGGCGGGATCGGTTCGGCCGAGCAGGCGTGGCAGCGCATCCGCGCAGGCGCCAGCCTGATCCAGATCTATTCGGCGATGGTCTATGAAGGGCCGGGGCTCGCCGCGCGCATCGCGCACGGCCTCGAAAAGCTCGCCGCGCGCGACGGCTTTGCGCGGGTGAGCGACGCGGTCGGAACCGCCTCTGGCGGTTAGTAAGCCGTGTGCTCCCGCGAAGGCGGGAGCCCATCTCCGGACCGCGTTATGTCGAACGGGCAGAAGATGGGTCCCCGCCTTCGCGGGGACACGGGGGTAATGGAACGATAGGGCGGGGTTGCGCTCGCCAGAGGGGCGCGCCAATGTCGCGCCCATGATCAAACGACTCCTTGCGGCCTTCAGCCTGTTCGTCATCGCCTTCCCGTCGCTCGCGAGCGCGCAGGGCGTCACCTCGTCCGCCGATCCGCGCGCGACCGAGGCGGGGCGCGAGATATTGCACGAGGGCGGCAGCGCCGCCGACGCGGCGATCGCGATGGTCGCGGTGCTGACATTGGTCGAGCCGCAGTCGAGCGGCATCGGCGGCGGCGGCTTCATGGTCTATCACGATGCGAAGGACGGCAGCATCTCGACGATCGACGGGCGCGAGACCGCGCCCGCCGCGGCGAAGCCCGAGCGTTTCCTCGGCCCCGACGGCAAGCCGCGTCCCTATATGGACATCATTCCCGGCGGCCTCTCGGTCGGCGTTCCGGGCAATGTCCGGCTGATGGAGATGGCGCACAAGAAATGGGGTAAGCTGGAATGGAAGGCGTTGTTCCAGCCCGCGATCAAGCTGGCCGAGGAGGGCTATCAGGTCACCCCCGCGCTCAATAACTGGCTCGTCCAGTTCGAGCCGCTGTGGAAGGATTTCCCGGCGGCGCGCGCCATCTATTATGTGGGCGGCAAACCCGCGCCGGTCGGCACGACGATCCGGAACCCCGCCTATGCCGCGATCCTGCGCGACATTGCGGCGCGCGGCCCGGAAGCTTTCTACTCGGGCGCCAATGCCAAGGCGATCAGCGACGCGGTCGCCAAGGCGCCGCGCAACGCGACCCAGCTCACGCTCAAGGATTTGGCCGCCTACAAGGCGAAGGAGCGCCCGGCGGTCTGCACCACCTATCGCATCTACAAGGTCTGCGGCATGGGGCCGCCCTCGTCGGGTGCAACCACCGTGTTCGGTATCCTCGGGATGCTCGAAGCCTATGACATGAAGACGATGGGCAAGGACGATCCGATGAGCTGGCATCTGCTCGCCGAGGCGATGCAGCTCGCCTATGCCGATCGCGCCGCCTATCTCGGCGACAGCGATTTCGTCGATGTGCCGGTCAAGGGCCTGCTCGACAAGGCCTATCTCGCCGAGCGCCGCCAGCTCATCTCGCCCTTCGGCGCCGCCGGGCATTATGAGGCCGGCACTCCGCCGGGTGCCAAGCCGCGCACCGCGGCGGCGCCGGTCAAGGAGCAGGGGACGACCCATTTCGTCGTCGCCGACAAGGACGGCGACGTGATGTCGATGACCTCGACGGTCGAAAGCATCTTCGGCAGCCAGCTGATGGCGAACGGCTATTTCCTCAACAACGAACTCACCGACTTCGACCACGCGCCGATCCAGGACGGGGTGCCGACGCAGAACCGGGTGCAGGCGGGCAAGCGGCCGCTCTCCTCGATGTCGCCGACGATCGTCTATGGCCCCGACGGCAAGGTCGTGCTCGCGCTCGGCTCGGCGGGGGGCAAGCGGATCATCATGCATGTGACCAAGACGCTGATCGGCGTCCTCGACTGGGGCCTCGACGCCAAGTCGGCGATGGAACTCCCCAACCTGTTTTTCGGCCAACAGGGCGTGCTGATCGAGGATGATGCGGCGGGCGAGGCGATTGCCGCGAAGATGAAGCCTTTCGGCTACAGCTTCACGCCGACTGACCTCGGCTCGAAACTCAATGCGATCCAGCGGGTGGGCGATAGCTGGCAGGGCGCCGCCGATCCGCGCGGTCCCGGCACCTCGTCGGTCGATGGTGCGCCAGCGCAGAATTAGAGATATGCCGGTCGTCATTGCGAGCGGAGCGAAGCAATCCAGAGTCGCGTAAACCGCTCTGGATTGCTTCCCCCGGCTTTCGCCGGGGCCGCAATGACGAGATGTTTGAACGATATATAACTGCCAATCTTGCCGGGAGAGGCCAAGGATGAAGCTGGAAAACCCCCATCTCGACCATTTTCCGAGTCTGGTCGCGATGTTCTTCGACCGCGCGGGGCGGGGCGGCGAAGATCCGTTCCTGTGGCGCAAGGCCGACCGCGCGTGGCAGCCGCTGAGCTGGCGGCAGGTCGCGAACCAGGTGTCGGCGCTCGCGCATAATCTCCGCGAACTGGGGCTGAAGGACGGCGACCGCGTCGTGCTGGTCAGCGAGAACCGGCCCGAATTCTGCATCGCCGACCTTGCCATCATGGCGGCGGGCTGCGTCACCGTGCCGACCTACACCACCAACACCGAGCGTGATCACCAGCATATCCTCGGCAACAGCGGCGCGAGCGCGGTGATCGTCTCGACCGCGAAGCTCGCGCGGACGCTGATGCCCGCGGTGCTGCGCTCGAACGTCAAGCTGGTCATCACCATGGAACCGATGCGCGTCGGCCAGCAGGGCGATGTGCGGGTGCTCGACTGGGACCCGCTCGTCGAGGGTGGCGAGGCGTATCGCGCCGAGGCCGAAGCGCGCGGCCTCGCGATGACGCGCGACGACACCGCCTGCCTCATCTACACCAGCGGCACCGGCGGCGCGCCGCGCGGGGTGATGCAGCATCATGGTGCGATCCTGCACAATGGCGCGGGCGCGGCCGAAATCCTCGTCAACGATTTCGGCATCGGCGAGAATGAGACCTTCCTGTCCTTCCTGCCGCTCAGCCACGCCTATGAGCATTCGGGCGGGCAGTTCCTGCCGATCATGGTCGGTGCGCAAATCTATTACAGCGAGGGGCTCGAAAAGCTCGTCTCGAACATCGAGGAGACGAAGCCGACGATCATGGTCGTCGTGCCGCGGCTGTTCGAGGTGATCCGCGCGCGGATGATCAAGTCGGTCGAGAAGCAGGGCAAGCTTGCGAACTGGATGCTGGGGCAGGCGCTGCGCGTCGGTGAAAAGGATTATGAACGCCGCATGGGCGTGTTCGACCGCCCCGTCGACCTCCTCCTCAACAAATTGTTCCGCCCCAAGATACAGCAGCGCTTCGGCGGCCGGATGAAGGCGCTGGTGTCGGGCGGCGCGCCGCTCAATCCCGAGATTGGGGTCTTCTTCCACTCGATCGGCCTGACCCTGCTCCAAGGCTATGGGCAGACCGAGGCGGGGCCGGTGATCAGCTGCAATCGCCCCGCGGCTGGGCTCAAGATGGACACCGTCGGCCCGCCGTTGATGAACACCGAGGTGAAGATCGCCGACGACGGCGAAATCCTTGTGCGCGGCGAACTGGTGATGAAGGGCTATTGGCGCAACCAGCCCGAAACCGAGCGCGTGCTCGTCGTCGATCCCGCCGAGCCCGACAAGGGGCCGTGGCTCCACACCGGCGACATCGGTCATATCGATGCCAAGGGGCGCATCGTCATCACCGACCGCAAGAAGGACCTGATCGTTAACGACAAGGGCGACAATGTCTCGCCGCAGCGCGTCGAGGGGATGCTGACGCTCCAGCCCGAAATCCTCCAGGCCATGGTCTATGGCGACAAGCGCCCGCATCTTGTCGGCATCCTCGTTCCCGATCCCGAGTGGATGGCCGAATGGGCCGAGGCTGAAGGGCTGCCGAAAGATCTCGAACGGCTCCGCGAGCATGAGAAATTCCGCGCCGCCGTCCGCGCCGCGGTCGACCGCGTCAACGAGCAGCTTTCGGTGATCGAAAAGGTGCGCAAGTTCGACTTCGCGGACGAACCCTTCACGATCGAGAATGAGCAGATGACACCCTCGATGAAGATCCGGCGGCATATCCTGCGGCAGGTCTATGAGGACAAGATCGCGGCGCTGTATAAGGGCTGAAAGCCCCTTCCCTTCAGGGGAGGGGTTGGGGTGGAGGGCCGCCCTTGCGCAAGGCTGATGGCCCCACCCGCTGCGACTAAGCCAGCAAGCTGGCAAGTCTCGCTGCCCTCCCCTGAAGGGGAGGGATGGGGTTTGGTCGATGCAGGCGGAGATGCGACCCGAAGAGCTCGGTGCAAACCGGAGCCCCGCCTGCGGCCGAGCCGATGGCTCAGCCAGCGTCCCCCGCCGGTTTGCGATAGGGGACGAAGGGACCGAAGACGCAGGTTGGGCCGCGAATGCCGCTGCTGCGGTCGACCAGATGGAAGAAATCGCCTTCGCAGGTCGACGAGCCGAACTGGCGCACGACCATGATGTCGCTGTCGCGCGCAAGGCCCGGGCAGCTTCCCTTGAGGTCGTTGCGATAGACGAGCTTGCCGCCTGCGCGATAGAGCAGGATATTGTCCGAGATGCGGATGGTGTCGGTCGTCCGGTAACTGGGCAGGCACTGGACCGGCTCGCCCGGCACCTTGCCCGCGAGCTGCTTGTCGAGCTGTTCGGCCTGCTTGGGGCTGAGCGCCGCCGCGCCCGCTTCGGCGGTGCCGCCGGGGGCGCAGCTTGCCATCATCGGCGCCGCCAACAGCGCCAGCGCCGCGGCGCGGATCGGCTTGCTGCCCGTTATCGTCAGGGTCATCGTCAGGCTCCTTGCAGCATCGGGGATGCTGGCATTTTCGAAATGAATGGACGGTGAAGCCGCGGCATCAGGCGGCGTCCTTCAACGCGCGGATGCGGCCGAGTTCGGCCGCCGTGGCGGCGCGGAGAAAGGGGTTCGTCGCGCGCTCGGCACCGATGCTGGTCGGCACCGTCGGCTCGCCCGCCGCGCGCGCCGCCTCGACCGCCGCCAGCCGCTCGGTGAGCAGGGCGTTGCCGGGGTCGACGGTAACCGCGAAGCGTGCGTTCGACAGCGTATATTCGTGCGCGCAATAGACGCGCGTCGCATCGTCCAGCGCATCGAAGCGCCGCATGTTCGCGAACATCTGTTCGGCGGTGCCCTCGAACAGGCGGCCGCAGCCCATCGCGAAGATCGTGTCGCCGACGAAGATCGCGCCGTCGGCGCCGAAATGATAGGCGATGTGCCCGGCGGTATGCGCGGGCACGTCCCACACCTCGGCGACATGCGCGCCCAGCCGGACGCGGTCGCCGCCCGTCACCCGCACGTCGAGCGTCGGGATGCGCTCATATTCCGCCGCCGGACCCGTGATCGTGCAGCCTGTCGCTTCCTTGATCGCGGCATTGCCGCCGGTGTGGTCGGGGTGCCAATGGGTGTTCCAGATGTCGGTGATCGTCCAGCCACGCGCCGCCGCCGCTTCGAGCACGGGCTCGGCGACGGCGGGATCGACGACCATCGTCGCCTTGCTGTCGGAATCGTGGACCAGCCAGACATAATTGTCATTGAGGACCGGAATGCGGACGATGTCGAGCGGGCTCACGAATATCTCCTTTCTTCCGGCCTCATGCCTCCCAGACGGAGCGCCGGGCGGCCAGCCTTGGCCGATTTACCAGACGCCGGTGTTGGGCATCGAGGCCCAGGGTTCCTGCGGCGGCAGATGACCGTCTTGCAGCAGTTCGACCGAAATGCCGTCGGGCGAGCGCACGAACGCCATATGGCCATCGCGCGGCGGGCGGTTGATCGTCACTCCGGCGTCCATCAACCGCCGGCAGGTAGCGTAAATGTCGTCGACGCGATAGGCGAGATGGCCGAAATTGCGCCCGCCCGTATAATCTTCGGGCGCGCTGCCATCCTCGGGCGGCCAATTGTAAGTCAGTTCGACCTCGGCGACGCCTGCCTGTCCCGGCGGCGCGAGGAAGATCAGCGTGAAGCGGCCTGCCTCGCTGTCGAAACGGCGCACCTCCTCGAGCCCGATCAGCTTGAAGAAATCGACCGTGGCGTCGGGGTCGGTGACGCGGATCATGGTGTGAAGATATTGGGTCATGCGCCCATGTTAGGCGCGAAGAGCCCGTCCTTCAAATGCTTCGAACAATGCGATGAAATCATCCGGCGCAGGCGTAGGCGCGCCGCGCGCTTCGGCGACGTGGACGCTGACCTCGACGCCCGTCGCGCGCAGGTCGTCCGCGCCCTTGCCGTGAAGCTCGAACAGGAAGGTCATCGAACTGCGGCCGACGCGCGAGCAGCGCACGCAGATATCGATCTCCTCGTCGAGAAGGATCGGTACCTTGTAATCGACTTCGGCGTGGGCGACGTGGAATTCGGGGCTGCTGTGGTCGGGCCAGCGGTCGTATACGCCCACCGCGCGCCAATATTCGGTGATGCCGATGTCGAAATATTCGAGGTAGCGGCTGTTGAACACGACGCGCTGCGCGTCGATCTCGGCATAGCGGACGCGCTTGGTGACGTGGAATTTGAAGTCGCTGCGGGCCATGATGATCCTTTGAAAGACTTTGCGTTCCCGCCTTCGCGGGGGAACGGAATTTTTTCAATCAAAGTTTAATTTGCCGCCGCCAAGCGCGCCACCGTGTCGATGAGCAGCGCGATGTCGCCGTCGCGCGACAGGCGGTGATCGCCGCCCTTGACCAGCGTCACCTGCACATCCTCGCTGGCGAGCGCCGCAGCGAGGCGCAGGCTGATCGCAGGCGGAACGTCGCCATCCTCCTGCCCGTGCAGCAGCCGCACCGGGCAGGCGAGGGGGATGTCGGCATCGAGCAGCCGGTTCGCCTCGCCCGACTGGAAAAAGCCGCGCGTCGTGACATAGGGCTGGTCGCCGTAGGGCGTGTCCTCGACCAGCGCCCCTTCGGCGAGGATGATCGCTTTCTCCTCGGGCGTGAAGCCCCACTCGGTAAAGTCGGGCGCCGCCGCAATCCCCACCAGTCCGGCGACGCGCCCCGGCCCGTTGCGCTGGGCGAGCGCAAGCGCGGTGAGCAGCATCAGCCAGCCGCCCATCGACGATCCGGCGATCAGCACCGGGCCGTCGGCCTTCGCATCGATCAGGTCGAGCACGTCGCCGCGCCAGTCGAGCAGGGTCTGGTCGGCGAACAGCCCGTCGGACAATCCGCAGCCGGCATAGTCGAGCAGCAGGCAGGCGTGCCCCTCGGCGGCCGCCCAATCGAACAGCGCGGTTGCCTTACCGCCCGCCATGTCGGACATATAGCCGGGCAGGAAGACGATCGCCGGTCCCCGGCCCGCGACATGGCGATAGGCGAGGCGCGGACGGCCGGGGCGTTCGAGATAATCGGGCGGCGTTTCCACCGGCGTCAGATGACCCAGTCGACCGTGTTCATCTGGATCGTCGCCAGCCCCTTGGCGGCGCGCTGTTCGACCATGATCCGGTTCAGGCGGCGGATCGTGTCGCTGCCGGTGGTGATGCACCAGCCGGGGACCACCGCGTGAACCAGCGCGCAGAGGCCGCCGAAGATCATCGTCACCCCGAATTTCGACGCGACGCCGAAATGCTCGATGTAATTTTCATCGACGCTCTTCGGGTGATCGACGAACAGGCGCTTGAACATCTGGGGGTGGCTCCTTTCCGGCTGCCGCCGCCCTAGCGGGAGAGCCCGTCTCCCGCAAGGGCGGCGCGCCGGGGTGCCGTCAATTCGCGAGGAAGGCGTCGACCGCGGCGGCGAAGGCGGCGGGCTGGTCGAGCATGATGAAGTGGCGGCTGCCGTCGATCCGCTTCAGCGTCGCGGTCTTCGCGGGGGCGAAGGCGCCCTTGTAGAGGCCGTCGACCATCTCGGCCGGCATCGCGCTCGCGTCGAAGGGATAGAGCATCGTGAACGGCGCGGTGATCGCGCCGAGTTCGGGGCGCAGGTCGGTGGTCATGTCGTCATATATGAGCTGCGCCGCCACCCGGGCGTCGGCGGTGGCCGTCCACGCCTTGACCTGCGCGCGGCCGGCATCGGTCGCCGACATGATCTGCAGCGTCCGGTCGTCGGCCTCCGCATTGCTCTTCGCGGCAAGCATCTTCTGCATCGCGGCCGCCTGCGGCTCGACGGTGGCGACGGTCGCGGCCGGGCCAAACAGCATCCCGAAGAAGGGCAGGCTGTCGACGACCATCAGCTTGCCGGCGTCCTCCGGGTCACGCGCCGCGATCATCATCGCGGTCAGGCCGCCGAGCGAGTGGCCGATGATCGCCGGGGCGGGGCGGTCCTGTCCGGTAATGCAGTCCGCGATGAAGCCGTGGATATCCTCGACGACGCGTGGCAGCACAGGCCCTTCGGCATTGTCACCGGCATCGTCGCCGAAGCCGCGAATCTGGACGATGTGGAGCCGGTATTTCGATTTCAGCCGCGCGGCGGTCGGGTCCCACACCGCGCGCGGGGTCGACAGGCCGGGGATCAGGATGACGTCGGGCCCCTGGCCCTCGTTCAGGATCGTCACGCTCTTGCCGAGCGTGATGTCGGCGGAGCAGGCGCCTTCGGTCGGCGCTTCGGCGGCGTTGGCGCGATGGGCGATGATCGCGATCAGCAGAATGAACAGCGCGGCAATGGAAACTTTTTTCACGGGCTTAGTCCTTCAGGAAAATCTCTTCGATGGGGAGGCCGAACAGGTCGGCGATGCGAAAGGCGAGGGGGAGTGAGGGATCATATTTCCCCGTCTCGATCGCGTTGACCGACTGGCGCGACACTTCGAGCCGCTCGGCCAGATCCCCCTGGCTCCAGTCGCGCTCGGCGCGCAGCACCTTGAGGCGGTTCCTCATGGACACCCCCCGCCGGCGCCGAGCGTCAGCCGATTGACCAGCCCGCCGATGGCAAGGCCGACGCACCAGATCGGAAAGACCCAGAAGATCGCGAGGCGCGGCACATTGGTGTAGATTTCCAATATCCCCCAGGTCGCGCAGACGCCCAGCGTCAGGGCGGTCGCGATCAGCGCCTTGCGCACTTCGAGCAGCCGGACATATTCGTCCTTGAGCTCGAACAAATAGCTGCCCATCGCCCAGATGAAGCCGACGACCGCAAGGCCGGGGACCAACGCGACGGCGACGGTCAGCGGGGTCGCGGGCGACCCGTTCGGGACGAGGCTGCTGGCGAGGAAGATCGCGGCCACATAAGCGATGCTGACCGGGATCATGCGGCCGACATAGCGCCGCTGCGCGGGGTTCATCGCCATCGGTTCAGCCCTTCGCCAGCGCGGCTTCGTGCCGCTTGGCGATCAGCAGCGCCGCGGTGAAGGCGGGCAGCGCGACGATCAGCGTGCTGGTCAGGCCGGGCGACATTAGCCCGGCCGCCCCGGCAAGGGCCGCGATCGCGGCGGGCAGGGCGAGGATGCGGAGGATTTTCGGCATTGGTCAAGCTCCCTTGTTAATCAGTAAAGGAGCATTGACATCGCGAGTGGTGATTGTCAAGCGTCATTTACACAATGACAAGCGAGCCAATCCCGCAGATTCAGATGCCAGACGGAGCCTTGCCGTGGCGGAGCCGCCAATTGGCGATATGGGCGCTCGCCAGACCGAGTGCGCCGAGCGAGGTGAGCAGGCGGTCGCCGGTCTCGGGATCGAGCCCCGCGATCCAGCCTTCGTGCGCGGCGAGCAGCAGCAGCGGCAGCGCGAGGCAATGGATCAGGCAGGCGAGCGACAGGCCGACGCCGAGCAGGTCGGCGGCGCGCGAACGCAGCGAAGGGCGGGCGGGGAGGCGCATGGGCAGGGGCTTTCCGTTGGCAGATCGCGCCGCTACATAATGATACAATGTATCATTGCAACCCCTCCGCATGAAAACGGCCCTTGCCGCTGCTTTCGCGCGCTGGCAAAGGAGCGCGGCAATCCTGCCCAGAAAGGCTCCCTTTTCCGATGTCCCAGATGATCCGCGTCACCCTTCCCGATGGCTCTGCCCGTGAAGTCGCGCGCGGAACCACCCCGGCGCAGATCGCCGCCGACATCGGTCCCGGCCTCGCCAAGGCCGCGCTTGCCGCGAAGATCGACGGCGAACTGCGCGACATCATGCGCCCGCTGGAGGCGGACACGAACCTCGCGCTGGTGACGAGCCGCGACGAGGCCGACGCGCTCGAACTCGTGCGCCACGACTATGCGCATGTGCTGGCGGAGGCGGTGCAGAGCCTGTTTCCGGGCACGCAGATCACTTTCGGCCCCTCGACGAACGACGGCTTCTATTACGACTTCGCGCCGACCGCCGAGCATGGCGCGTTCCGCGACGACGAACTGCCGCTGATCGAGGAGGAGATGCGCCGCATCATCGCCGCCGACCTTCCCCTCACCAGGGAAGTGTGGGAGCGCGACAAGCTCATCGCCAAATGGCGCGCCGAAGGCGAGAGTTTCAAGGCCGAATGGGCCGCCGAACTTTCCGAGGGTGAGGAACTGACCGTCTATCGCAGCGGCGACGGCTGGATGGACATGTGCCGCGGGCCGCACCTCGCCTCGACCGGCAAGCTCGACCCCGCCGCCTTCAAGCTGACGCGCGTGTCGGGCGCCTATTGGCGCGGCGACCAGAAAAATGCGCAGCTTTCGCGCATCTACGGCACCGGCTGGCTCAACAAGAAGCAGCTCGCCGAACATCTCGTGCGTCTCGAAGAGGCCGCGAAACGCGACCATCGCAAGATCGGGCGCGAGATGGACCTGTTCCACCTCCAGGAAGAGGCGCACGGCAGCGTCTTCTGGCACCCCAAGGGTTATCGCATCTATCGCGAGCTCGAGGCCTATATGCGCCGCGCGATCGACGGCGCCGCCTATCAGGAGGTCAAGACCCCGCAGGTGATGGACGCGCGCCAGTGGGAGCAATCGGGCCACTGGGGCAAATATCGCGAGAATATGTTCGTCATCCCCGACGAAATCCCGAACACCGAGGATGAGGGGCCGATCGTCTCGAACGACGCCGAGTGGATGGCGCTCAAGCCGATGAACTGCCCCGCGCATGTCCTGATCTTCCGTCAGGGGATCAAGAGCTATCGCGACCTGCCTTTGCGCATGGCCGAAATGGGCTGCTGCCACCGTAACGAGCCGCACGGCGCGCTGCACGGCATCATGCGCGTCCGCCAGTTCACGCAGGACGACGGCCATATCTTCTGCCGCGAGGATCAGATCGTCGAGGAAGTGCGTGATTTCTGCGCGCTGCTCGACCGCGTCTATAAGCAACTCGGGTTCGAAAAATATGCCGTAAAGCTCGCATTGCGTCCCGACATGCGCTTCGGCAGCGAGGAAATGTGGGACAAGGCCGAGGCTGAACTCCGCGAAGCCGTCGCGCGCGCCGGCATGGCGAACGAGGATTATGGCTGGGAGGAACTGCCGGGCGAGGGCGCCTTCTATGCCCCCAAGCTGGAATTCCACCTGACCGACGCGATCGGGCGGACGTGGCAGTGCGGGACGATCCAGTCCGACCGCGTGATGCCCGAACGCCTCGATGCCTCCTATGTGGGCGAGGATGGCGAGCGCCACCGCCCGGTGATGCTCCACCGCGCGATCCTCGGCACCTACGAGCGCTTCATCGGCATATTGATCGAGCATTTCGCCGGCCGCTTCCCGACCTGGCTCGCGCCGGTGCAGGCGGTGGTCGCGACGATCGTGAGCGACGCCGACGATTATGCGAAGGACGCCGCCGCCCAGCTCGAAGCCGCGGGCATCCGCGTCGAGACCGACCTCCGCAACGAGAAGATCAACTACAAGGTGCGCGAGCACAGCCTGCAGAAGGTTCCCTATCTGCTTGTCGTCGGCAAGCGCGAGGCCGACGAGGGCACGGTCGCGATCCGCACCCTCGGCCAGGACGGCCAGCGCATCCTGCCGCTCGCCGAAGCGATCGCGATGCTGAAGGGCGAAGCGACGCCGCCGGACCTCCGCGATTGAGCGCAGCCGGCATCGGCCGCCATATGGCGGGCGAGTGCCTGCCGCGCCACCGCCATGCCCGCGGTTATATCGCGCTGGTGCTCGGTGGCGGATATGAGGAGGCCGGCGATCAAGGCCGGCTGAACGCGCGCGCGGGAATGACGATCGTTCATGGCGACTGGACCGCGCATAGCGATCGTTTCGGCGCCAGCGGCGCGCAGGTCCTCAACCTGCCTGTAGTCGCCGCGGCGCTTCCGGCAGCGGGATATATATCCGATCCCGACACGGCGGCGCGGCTCGCCGAACGCGATCCGGTCGCGGCGGCAACCTATGTGTGCGACAATTTCAGGTCGGGCGTGGAACGACGCGACGACTGGCCCGACTTGCTTGCCGGGGCATTGGCGGTCGACCCCGATCTGACGCTCGGGCATTGGGCCGAAGCCATGGGGTTCGATCGCGCATCGGTCAGCCGCGGCTTTGCACGCGCCTATGGCGTCACGCCCAAGCGCTTCCGGCTGGAGGCGCGGACGCGGCGGGCGCTGGCCGCGCTGCCGTCGTGGCGCGGGAGCCTTGCCGAGTTCGCGGCCGATCAGGGCTTTGCCGATCAGGCGCATCTCGCGCGGTCGGTCGTTGCGATGACCGGGATGGCGCCGGTCCGGTTCCGGGCAAAATCCGTTCAAGCCGCCGCGCCGCCGCGCGGCTAGGACTGGCGGCATGGATCGCCGCTTCTTCCTCGCCGCCGCGCTCGCCGGCCTCGCCGCGCCCGCTCTCGGTCACGCCCAGCGCAAAGCCTCGCGCACGCGCTGGAAGGTTCGCGCATCGGAGGGCTTCGACACACTTGCCTTCCTCGGCCCGCTGGCCGGGCGCGAGCTTTACCTCACCTATTATCGGGCCGACGTCGATGCGTTCGCGCCGCGGCTGCCGCAAGCAATCCGCGCCGACATCGCCGCGTTATGGCAAGAGGCGGAGAAGGCGGGCTTCGGCCTGCTCGGTCCGGTGGCGTCGGTCCTTTTTTCTGGTCACGACGGCAGCATCGCGGCGCTGATCGCTGCGGCGGCGAATCCCGAAACCGCCTTGCTACCGGCCTATCGCCAGAGCAGCTACTGGAGCGAAAGCGACTGGCGATGGTTCACCGGCGCGGCGCCGCGCCTGAAGGCGGTTTTCGAAGCGATGCAAGCGGCCGGTTTCGCCGCCTTCCGCGCCGAGCGCTCCGCTGGCCTCGACGCGCGCATTGCCGAACTGACCCGCGACCTTGCCGACTATGACGTCATCAGCCTGCAGGAGAAGCTGACCGGCCGCAGCTTCGATCCGGAGATCGAGGTCGTGCTGCTGCAATTCTGCAAGCCGCACGGCATCAAGGTGCAGGGACAGACCTTTCTGCAGGCGGCCGACTGGAACACCGCGATCACCGTGCGCAATGCCGCGCACGAGATGCTGCACCCGCCGGTGCCGATGGACGGCGCGGCGGCGAAAGCGGCGCTCGCACTCCTCGCTAACGATCAACTCATTACCCGCATCGTCCGCGAGCATGATCCCAAATGGGGCTACACGACGCTCGAAGGCCTGCTCAACGAGGATCTGACGCAGGCGCTCGATCAGTTGATCGGCGAAGCGCTGGGCGTCGGGCGCAATCCCGCCGACCGCTGGCGTCAATCGGACGACGGCATTCATGTGCTCGCGGGTGCCTTTTATGGCATGCTGCGGGACGACAAATGGATCGAGACCGGCGGTTCGCTGGAGGGCTGGCTGGCGCGCGCTGTCCAAAGCGGGCGCTTCGCGCCTACGCGTCTGCACACAATCGCCGCGCGCGTTCTCGAACGGCCAGCCGCCAATCTCTGGCCGCTGCCGAAAGTCTAGCGACTGCCGCCAAGCTCGGCTACGGCATCCCGAAACAGGGGAGTCGCCGGCTTGAACGGATTGCAGCATCTCGTCGGCATCGCGCCGCTGACTTTCGCCGGGGCCGCGGCGATGACGTTCGGCGCCGCCTTTGTGCGCGGGCTGACCGGCTTCGGCATGGCGATCATCCTCGTGCCGCTACTTGGCCTCATCATCCCGCCGGCGCAGGCGGTGGTGCTCGGCATCTTGCTGCAACTGCTGATCGGGCCGGTCGGGCTGGGGCTGATTCACGCCGACGCCGACCGCGCGACGGCGCTGCCGATCGGGCTGATCGCGATGGCGGCGACGCCGATCGGCATGGCGGTACTCGATGTGACGCGGCCCGATGTCGCGCGGCTGCTGATCACGGTGGTCGCGGTGGGGGCGTTCGTCGCCGTGCTGCTCCCCAAGCAGCCCGAGGGGCACAGGCCGGGCCGCGCCGCGGTAATCGGCACCGGGGTCGCATCGGGCATCCTCACCGGCTTTGCCGCGATGCCGGGGCCGCCGGTCGTGCCCTTCTATCTGCGCCGCCGTCTCGACCCCAGGACCGCGCGCGCGTCGATGCTGCTGATCTTCTTCCTCACCGCGATCGCCGGCACCGCCGCGGCGCTATGGGTCGGGATCGCGACGCAGCGATTGTTCCTGCTCGCGCTACTGCTCTTCGTCCCGATGTGGCTCGGCAACCGCGTCGGCGGCCGCCAGTTCGGCCGCGTGCCGCCGCATGTGTGGCAGGCGATGGTCGCGGTCGTGCTGGGCATTGCCGCGATTTCGGCGGTGGTGCGCCTGCTGAGTTAAAGGCTTCGCAGCGCCTGCGCGGGTTTGGCCGAGAGCAGCGGCCAGCTTCCCGCGATCCCGATCAGGAAGGACAGGCCCGCGCCGCCGAGCAGGGTTGCGCCGACGATCACCGGATCGGGCGCGAAGCGGAAATCGAAAAGCTGCGTCACGACATACCAGGCGCCCGCAAGCCCGAGCCCCAGCGCGAGCAGCGCCAATATTCCGGCAAGCACCGCATATTCCAGCCCCTGCGCCCCCAATATCTGCCCGCGCGTGGCGCCGAGCAGTTTCAGGATGACGCTGTCGTAGACCCGCCGTTCGCGGCTCGCCGCGATCGCGCCGATCAGCACCGCGATGCCGGCGAGGATCGCGATGCTCGCCGCCGCGGCAATCGCCTGGCTCATCTGGGTGAGCAGGGTCGTGACCTGCGACACGACGTCGCGCACTTCGATCAGCGAGGCTGACGGAAAAGCGCGCGGGATGCTGCGCGCGAGCCCGGCCTCGGCCTTGGGCGGCACCGCGACCGTCGCGACCATATTGTGCGGCGCGGCGTCGAAGGCGCCGGGCGAGAAGACGAGGACATAGTTGAGCCCGAAATTGTCCCACTCGACGGTGCGGAAGGAGGCGACTTTCGCCTGCACCTCGACGCCGAGCACATTGACCGACAGCGTATCGCCGAGCTTCAGCCCCAGCGACGCCGCGACCTCCTGCTCGACGCTGACCAGCGGCGGTCCCTTGTAGTCGGCCGGCCACCATTTCCCGCCGACCAGCGTGCTGCCATTCGGCAGCGTGGGGCTGTAGGTCAGGCCGCGGTCGCCGCGCAGCACCCACGCGCCTTCGGGCAGTTCGGCAAGCTCGTCGACACGTTGTCCATGAAATTCGGTGATGCTGCCGCGCAGCGCCGGGATCATGTTGATCGCGGCATCGGGCGCGGCATCGGTCACGAGCGAACGAAATTCACCCGCGCGGCCGCGCGGGATGTCGAGGACGAAGAAGCTCGGCGCACGCTGCGGCACGGTGCGCGCGATCTCGGCGGTGATGCTCGTCTGGATCGCGGCGAGCGTGACGAACAGCGTGAGGCCGAGTCCGAGCGCCACCACGAGCGCGCCGGTCGCGGCACCCGGCCGGTGCAGATTGGCGAGCGCGAGGCGCAGCAGCGGCCGCTTCGGCCGGGGCAGGCGGCTCGCGGTGCGCCGGACGAGCCAGCCGAGCCCGACGAGGATCAGCAGCAGAGCGGATACCGCGCCGATGAAGGACAGCGCGAACAGCGGATCGCGCGCGGTGCCGACCGCCAGCGCAACGATCGCCGCGAGTGCCGCGCCGACCGCGATGATCGTCTGCCGGTCGATCCGCGCGCCGCCGTCGACCGTCGCGCGATAAAGCCCCGCCGCGGGCACATGCCGCGTCGCGGCGAGCGGCGGCAGCGCGAAGGCGATGGCGATCAGCAGGCCATAGGCCGCGCTCACCGCGAGCGGCAGCGGATAGAGCGCGAAGCCCGGCCGCACCGGCAGCACGTCGCCCGCGATCCAGCCGATCAGGCTCGGCGCGAGCGCTCCGGCCACCAGCCCGGCACCGATCGCCGCCGCTGCGACGGCGAGGATTTGCAGGCCATAGATGCGCAGGATGGCCGCGCTGTCGGCGCCGAGAACCTTGAGCGTCGCCAGCCCCGGCCGCTTGCCGGCGAGATAGCTTGCGACGCCGTTGCCGACGCCGATCCCGGCGATCACCAGCGCGGCGAGACCGACGAGGGCCAGAAATTGCCCCATCCGCTCGATGAAGCGGCGCGTTCCCGGCGCGCCGTTGCTGCGATCGGTGACCTTCCAGCCCGCTTCGGGAAAGTCGGCGGTCAGCCGTTTCCCGGTCGCTGCGGGATCGGCGCCTGCGGGCAGGCGGACGCGATATTTGCTTTCGTAGAGGCTTCCGGGCTGGATGAGCTGCGTCGCGGGCAGATCGGCAAGGCCGATGATCGCGACCGGACCAAGCGCGAAACCCTCGCCCAGCCGGTCGGGCTCCTCGGCGATGAGGCCGTCGATCCGGAATGTCTTTTCGCCGAACGTCACCGGCCCGCCGACTGTCAGGTCGAGCCGCGAGGCCAGATCCTTGCCGATCCAGATCGCACCCGGCGGCGGCGGGCCCCGGCGCGCGCCGCTCTCCAGCCGCATCGTGCCGTAAAGCGGATAGGCGCCGTCGACCGCCTTCAGTTCCGACAGCAGCGCATCGCCGCCCGGCGCGTTCGCCATCGCGCGCAGCCGCACCGTCGAGGACGGCGTGCCGACGCTGCGGAAGCCCGCCAGCTCCTCGCGCGTGGCTTCGCGCTGCGGCAGGCTGAACTCGATATCGCCGCCGAGGATCGTCTGTCCGCGCGCTTCGAGCTCGGAGGTGATGCCGCTCGTCAGGCTGCCGATCGCGGCAAGCGTCGCGACGCCGAGGAACAGGCAGACCGCAAGCAGCCGAAGCCCGCGAATCCGCGCCGCTAGATCGCGCCGTGCAATCCGCCAAAGGGTGGCGAGGGGGAGCATCAGATCCTCCCCGGCACGGGGAGGGGGACCATGCGAAGCATGGTGGAGGGGCACGGGCAGGTCTGTGCTTTGCCGGATGAAAGCGTCGGGAGGCACATGCCCCTCCACCACCCTTCGGGTGGTCCCCCTCCCCCGCTGGGGGAGGATCGTGCGCCGCCCCTCACGCGCGTTCCTCGATCCGCCCGTCGTGCATCACGACCACGCGGTCGCAATGTTCGGCCAGTTCGGGATCGTGGGTGATGATCAGCAGGGTCGCGCCCAGCGCGGCGCGGCGCGCGAAGATCAGGTCGATGATCGACTGCCCCGTCGCGGTGTCGAGATTGCCCGTCGGCTCGTCGGCGAAGATGATCGCGGGCGCGCTCGCCATCGCGCGGGCGATCGCGACGCGCTGCTGCTCGCCGCCCGAAAGCTGCGCGGGATAATGGGTCAGGCGATGCCCGAGCCCGACCGCTTCGAGTTCGGCGCGCGCCTTGCCGAACGGATCGGCGATTCCCGCCAGTTCGAGCGGCACCGCGACATTTTCGAGCGCGGTCATCGTCGGCAGCAGGTGAAACGCCTGCAGCACGATGCCGATCCGCCCGCGCCGCGCCCGCGCCAGCGCATCCTCGTCCATCGCGCCGAAATCCAGCCCCGCGACGCGGATCGTCCCGCCGCCCGCGCGTTCGAGCCCGGCGAGCACCGCCATCAGCGAGCTTTTCCCCGACCCCGACGGCCCGAGCAGCGCGACCGACGTGCCCGCCGCGACCTCCAGATCGACCCCGCGCAAAATTTCGACCGGGGCCTTGTCGCTCCCCAGCGTCAGCGTCACATTGTGGGCAGCGATTGCCAGATCGGGCGAAGCGCGTGAGACGTCGATCAAGAAGGAGCCCTTTGGACATGAAAACGGCCGGATGGCGTTCTGCCTTGATATATGGTTGCGTAATCGCGCTTTGCCAACCGCTCGCCGCCTGCGGTTCGGCCGAGGTGCCCGCCGCGCCGGCGAAGGACAAGGCCGGTGAGGCAAAAGCGGCGGCGATCCCGGCGAACGCTCCGTTGATCGTCGCCTTCGGCGACAGCCTCTATGCCGGCTATCAGCTTGGCCCGAAGGAAGGGCTCGCGCCGCAATTGCAGGCGGCGCTGGCCGCCGACGGCGTCGTCGCGCGGGTCCAGAACGCCGGGGTTTCGGGCGACACCAGCGCGGCGGGGCGCCAGCGGCTGGCCTATGTGCTCGATAATGCGAAGACGAAGCCCGCGCTCGTCCTGCTCGGGCTCGGCGGCAACGACATGCTGCGCGGGATCGACGCGGCGCAGACGCGCGGCAACCTCGACGCGATGCTCGCTGAACTGAAGAAGCGCGGTATCCCGGTGGTGCTCACCGGCATGGTCGCGGCGCCGAACATGGGGCCGGATTATGCAAGGAAATTCAATCCGATCTATCCCGAACTTGCGACCAAATATGGAACCAGCCTCTATCCCTTCATCCTCGACAATGTGGTGGGAAAGCCCGAACTGATGCTCGGCGATCACATCCATCCCAATGCCGAAGGGGTGAAGATCGTGGCCGCGGGACTGGCCCCGCTGGTCGAGGATGCGCTGCCGAACGCGAAATAACTTCGTCATTGCGAGCGAAGCGAAGCAATCCAGAGTAGGCATAAACCGCTCTGGATTGCTTCGCTTCGCTCGCAATGACGAGAAATCAGATGAGCTTCGCCGCCCGCGCCCGCCATGTCGTCGCCAGCGCTTCCATCGCGGCCAGTTCCCTCAGCGCCTCCGGCTCGCGCTTGCCCGCGCCGCCGATCAGCAGCCGGAAGACCCGCTCGACGCTCCACTCGGGCAGCGGCCGTTCGATCAGGTCGAGCGCATCGCCCGCCGCGACCGCGCCCTCCTCGATCACCCGGTAATACCAGCCGCTGCGCCCGGTCGTCACTACCGTCGCGGGGACGCTGGCGATTCCGAAGCGATGCCCCAGCTTCCAGCATGGCTGGCGCCCCTGGCTGACCTCGACCAGCGCGGTGCCGAGGCGGAAGCGGTCGCCGATGCAAAGGCCGCTTTCGACCAGCCCTTCGGTCGAGATATTCTCCCCGAACGCGCCCGGTGCCGTCAGCAGCGCGTGACCGCCCAGCGCTTCCGCCCACCAGCCATAATGATCGCGCGGATAATGATGGATCGCCTTGTCGACCCCGCCGTGGACGGTCAGGTCGGCCTGCTCGTCGCCGTCGACGCCGAGGCGGCGGACGGCGCGTGCGCCCGCGAACGGCGTCTTGCCGATCGCGCTCGCCTCCTCGCCGCGAAAGGCGCGCGCCTTGCCGGTCAGAACCGCGTCGATCGCGATGCTCATGCCGCCTCCTGCTCGATACAGATCGCGCCCGCATCCTCGGCCGACAGCGGCAGCGCCAGCAGGCCGCACCGATGGGGCGCGCCGTCCGCAGCATCGCGGATGAAATGGCGGCACTCGGCGCACAGGCCGAACGGACGATAGCCGCGCTGCGCCAGATGTTCGGTCAGCATTCGTGCCAGCAGCGGCTCGATCGCGGCGCGCTCGTCACCGGTCAGGCCGGCGGTCATCGCATCGGCGACCGTTTCGGGGGCTTCGGCCAGCCGCGCGCGTCCCGCCGGGGTCAGCGCCAGCCGGACGAGACGGCGGTCGTCCCGATCCTCCGAGCGTTCGACCAGCCCCTTGCGTTCGAGCGCGGCGACCGTCTGCGACACCGTCCCTTTGGTCTGGCCCAGCCATGCGGTCAGCGCGCCGGGGGTGCGGGAAAAGCGATTGGCGGCCGCCAGATAGCGCAAGGCCTGCCACTGGGCCGGCTTCAATCCCGCCCAATAGCCGTCCCCCGCGATCAGCCGCGCGGTGCGAGTCAGCAGATCGGATAGCCGGTCGGTCATGTGCGGATGGTATCGACTAAAAACCATTTGCTCAACCCATATTGCGGGTGGCATATGATTTGTATCGAGTCGCTACCATTGCGATCGATCGAAGGAGAAGAACGATGACCCGGAAAGCGATTTTCTATCACGCCGGTTGCGGCGTTTGCGTCGATGCCGAACAGGCGGTCGCCGAAGCGATCGACCCCGCGCGCTATGCCGTCGAGAGCGTGCATCTCGGCGAAAATCCCGGCCGCGTCGCCGAAGCCGAGGCCGCGGGCGTCCAGTCGGTGCCCGCGCTCGTGCTCGGCGGTCAGCCCTATCACATCAATTTCGGCGCTTCGCTCGACGCGCTCAAATAGAAGCCGGCGCCGCGCGGGATCATCAGCCCCCGCGCGGGCCGAACAGGATGATCGCCGCGCCGCCGAGACAGATCGCGGCGCCGATAAGATCCCAGCGGTCGGGCCGCGCACCCTCGACCGTCCACAGCCACAGCAGCGCCGCGACGATATAGACCCCGCCATAGGCGGCATAGGCGCGCCCGGCGTGATCGGTATCGACCAGCGTCAGCAGCCAGGCGAACAGCGCCAGCGACGCCAGCCCCGGCAGCGTCCACCAGACGGACTTGTCCAGCCGCAGCCACGCCCAGAAGGCGAAGCATCCGGCGATCTCGGCCAGTGCGGCGGCGATATAGGCGAAGGCGGTCATCCGCGCACCGTGGCGCGGGCGGAGGGGAAAGGGAAGAGGGGTGTCTTGAGGTGGGGCGTTGCGTTCGCTTCCTTCGTCATCCCGGACTTGATCCGGGATTCCTTCACGCAGCGCCGGATTAATGGATCCCGGATCAAGTCCGGGATGACGATAAGAGAAGTTGGCTGGTAGGCGGTCTCAGCCATTCCCCAAAAGAAAAGGGGCGACCCGCGGGCCGCCCCTTTCCGTGTCATATCGCTGTTCCGAAGGAATCAGAACGCGAAGCCGAGGCCGACCGCGAAGGTGTCGAAGTCGTTGACGTTGTTGCCGAGGAACTGGTGGCGATACTCGACCTTGCCGTACAGGTTCTGGCCCAGCTTGTGCTGGTAGCCGGCACCGACATAGGGATCGTCGATCTGGCCGAAGGTGTAACCGGCGTTGGCATAGAGCTTGCCGTTGACGCCGATCTTAGCGCCCGCGCGGCCGCCGGCCGAGAACTGGACCTTGGCGCCGTCGATCAGAACCTTGTCGCCGGCGATTTCGGCGCCGCCGAATGCCGTCGAGCCGAGGTCGAAATCATAGCCGCCCGCAACACCGAGGGTCGCGTCGTCAAGACCGCTGCCGGTGACATAGCCGCCGCGCACTTCGACGCGGGCTTCGCCGCCGTCGGCGGCCAGGGCGGGGGTGGTGGCGACAGCAGCCGAGAGGAGAGCGGCAGCAACTGCGAACTTCTTCATAATCTTTTCCTTTTCATTCCTTCGGACCACGCCCTTTGGGTCGCGGCCCGGGCCCTAAATGGGCTTCGCGGCTGTCGCTGCAATGAATGGATCGTTCAGAATATGACAATTTTCTTACCTGTGTTGTTTTTGCAACACAGCATAGGTATGCGGCCGTTGGCACCCTTTGACGGAAAACGGCCTAAGCCGATACGTCAGCCCAGCGCGGCCTGCTTTTCCTCGGCGATGCGGTCGAGTTCGGCGCGGGTCGGCTTGGTCGCCGCGCTCTTGAGCTGGCCGCACGCGGCCATGATGTCGCGCCCGCGCGGCGTGCGGACCGGGGCCGAAATCCCGCTCTTGAAGATCAGGCTGCTGAACGCGCGCACCCGCTCGGGCGACGAACATTCATAGGGCGCGCCGGGCCAGGGGTTGAACGGGATCAGATTGACCTTGGCGGGCAGATTATAATGCTTGATCAGCCGGACGAGCTCGCGCGCATCGTCGTCGCTGTCGTTCTTGTCCTTCAGCATCACATATTCGAAGGTGATGCGCCGCGCGTTGCTCGCGCCGGGATAGGCGGCGCAGGCCGCGAGCAATTCCTCGATGCCATATTTGCGGTTGAGCGGCACGATTTCGTCGCGCACCTCCTTGCTGACCGCGTGCAGCGACACCGCGAGGTTGACGCCGATCTCGTCGCCCGCGCGCGCCATCATCGGCACGACCCCGCTCGTCGACAGGGTAATGCGGCGTTTCGACAGCGCGAGCCCGTCGCCGTCCATGACGATCTTGAGCGCGCCCTTGACCTCGTCGAAATTATACAGCGGCTCGCCCATCCCCATCATCACGATGTTGGTGAGCATCCGGCCGTCGGCGGTGTAGTGGCTGCCCTCTTCGTCGGCGTCGTCATCCTCGGGATCGGGGCCGAAGCCAGCCATCGTCCCCTTGGGCCATTCGCCGAGCGCGTCGCGCGCGAGCAGCACCTGCCCGACGATCTCCCCCGCCGCGAGGTTGCGGACGAGGCGCATCGTGCCGGTGTGGCAGAAGCGGCAGTTCAAGGTGCAGCCGACCTGGCTCGACACGCACAGCGTTCCCCGGTCGGCATCGGGGATGAAGACCATCTCATATTCCTGGCCATCGGCGGCGGCGAGCAGCCATTTGCGCGTGCCGTCGTTCGACACTTGCGCCTCGCGCACGGTGGGGCGGCCGATGATGAAGCGGTCGGTCAGCCACGGGCGCATTGCCTTGGCGATGTCGGTCATCGCCTCGAAATCGGTGACGCCGCGATGATAGATCCAGTGCCAGATCTGTTTCGCGCGCAGCTTCGCGGCCTTGGCGTCGAGCCCCGCCTCGACCAGCACCCCGCCGATGGCCTCGCGGGTCAGCCCGACCAGGTCGATACGGTTGCCCCCGCGCAGGGGAACGGTGCCCGTGGTCACGGGGTCGATATGGCCGGGAATCTGCATGATGCGCGCGCATATAGGCGGGAAGGGGGAAAAGCGCAATTCTCGCGCTCGTCATTGCGAGGAGCGCAGCGACGAAGCAAGCCAGGGCGGTGCAAGGAGACTCCGGATTGCTTCGCTGCGCTCGCAATGACGATCTGGGGACGGGGTTATAGGTTCTTCAGAAACGCCAGCCGCTCGGCCACCGCGCCATCGGCTTCCGCATTGCGCAGCGGCAGGACATTCTGCACCAATATTTCCGCGGGCGTCGGCGTCTGCCCGAACAACGCCATTACCTCGTCGGCGAAAGCATCCAGCGGCATATAGGCCTCGCGCGTCGACTGCCCCGGCGTCAATTCGGTGCGGACCGCGGGCGGCGCGAGTTCGATCACTTCGACCATGCCCTCCAGCTGGACGCGCAGCGCCTGCGTATAGCTGTGCAGCGCCGCCTTGCTCGCTGAATAGGTCGGCGCCTTGGGCAGCGGCACGAAGGCGAGGCCCGAGGTGACGTTGACGATCGCGCTGTCCGCCGTCGCCGCCAGATGATCGACCAGCGCGTCGATCAGCCGGATCGGGCCGAGGATGTTGGTGACGACCGTCGCCTCGGCGTCGGTCAGGTCGCGCTTCGCGTCCGCCTGTTCGTACATCATCACGCCGGCGTTGTTCACCAATATGTTGAGCGCCGGAAAGTCCGCCACGATCTCCTTCGCGAAGGCCGCGATCGCTGCGGGATCGGTCACGTCGAGCACCCTCGCGTGCAAATTGACGCGGCCCGCGACCGCGGCATCCAGCTTCGCCGCGTTGCGGCCGGTGACGATCACGACATTGCCCGCATCGTGCCAGCGCTGTGCGAGCGCGAGCCCGATGCCCGAGCCGCCGCCGGAAAGGAGGATGGTGTTGCCTGTGGTTTTCATGAGGATGGTTCCTTGATTGCTTCGGTGCATCTCATCGAGGGTCCCGACCCCGTCATTCCCGCGAACGCGGGAATCCAGCTTTCTTCTTCGCGCCTTTGCGTGAGATTTTTTTTGAGTTCCACGCAAAGGCGCAAAGGCGCGAAAAAAAAGAAAAATAGCGGGATTCCCGCTTTCGCGGGAATGACGGGTTGGGGCAATTGGTCGTTTAGCCGTTTCCCGTTCTCGACATCCCCCAATTAATCCCATACTCTCCAAAGGAAAGTAGGCACCAGAAAGTGCCATAGTTACCCGAAAGAGAGATTTGGATTTTCCGCGATGCCCAGTGTCGAAAAAATTGCGCCCGCCGCCTATGAAGCGCTCGACCCGCGCGTCGAAACGCTCGTCAACGAGCTGATCGGCCGAGTCGCCGACAAATGGACGATGCTGCTGCTCGAGGCGCTCGAGGAGCATGGCACCTGCCGCTTCACGCGCCTGTCGCAGCTAGTCCCCGGTATCAGCCAGAAGATGCTGACCCAGACGCTCCGCGCGATGGAGCGCGACGGCCTTGTCGATCGCAAGGTGCATCCGGTCGTGCCGCCCAAGGTCGAATATAGCTTGACCGGGCTCGGCCAGAGCCTGGGTGAGGCCTTTTGCGGCGTCTGGCTCTGGGCCGAGGCGAATCTCGACCGGGTCGAGGCGTCGCGAACCGCCTTCGACACGCGCGAATGAAGGAGACCGGACGATGGATGCGCCCCAGGAACCGCCTCCCCGAGAGCCGCCTGCGATGTCGCCGGCGAAGGCGATCGTCTATGCCGTCACGCTGCCGCTCTCGTTGCTGCTGCTGATCTTCTGGCCCGCGGGATCGCTGGGCTGGCGGCCGGGCTGGGTCTTCGTCGCCGTCGTCGTGATCGGCTTCGGCGTGTCGGGGGTCATCCTCGCGCGCGTCAATCCGGTGATCTATCGTGCGCGCAGCCGCTTTCAGCCGGGGACGAAGGGCTGGGACAAGGCGCTGCTCGCGGTCATCCTGCCCGCGATGATCGCGATCCTGCCGGTCGCGGCCTTCGATGCGGGGCGCTATCATTGGTCGCTCGCGCCGCTCTGGCTCATCGTCGCGGGCTATGCGGCGCTGCTCGCGGGCATTGCCGTCACCGCCTGGGCGCAGGCGGTCAATCCCTTCTTCGAGCCCGGCGTGCGCATCCAGTCCGAACGGCACCAGCGGGTGATCGACAGCGGACCTTATCGCGCCGTCCGCCACCCCGGCTATTCCGCCGCGATCCTGCTCTTCTTCGGCATGGCCTTCGCGCTCGGCAGCCTGTGGGCGGCGCTCCCCGCCTTCGTGGCGAGCGCCGTCCTCGTCCTGCGCACCGCGTGGGAAGACCGGCTGCTGCAGCGCGAACTGCCGGGTTACTCCGCCTATGCCGCGCGCACTCGCTGGCGATTGCTGCCCGGCGTCTGGTGACGGGCGGCGGCGCTATTTCGCGCGGGTCGTGATGCGGATTGGCTGGGCCCGCGCCGCGTCGGCGACCACCTGTTCGGCCTCGGCCGACGCGAGGAGGCGCGTCTCGCGCTGGCAGGCGCGGACGTCGTTCTTGCCCTTGAGGTCATAGTCGGGCGCGGTGCCGCACACAGCGACGACGGCGCGCCAGATGCGGCGGTCGAGCGTCTTGACGCCCTTTGCGGTGCTCAGGTCGAGGTCGGCGTGCGCCACCGTCGCCGTTCGCGGCGCGGCGGATTGGGCGAAAGCGGGCTGCGCCAGCGAAGCAGCGGCGAGAGCGGCGAGGATCAGAATCTTGCTCATCTTTGTCTCCATCGGCCGGCTGATAAGGAGGGGAGGAAGCCGGTAAAACGAGAGATAATCCCCGGCCCCCAGCGGCGGGAGCAACGATGTTGCGCGGCTGTTCTGCAAAATTGCAGAATGCGCCCATCGCGCGTATCGCGCACAAGACATCATGTTCGACTGGAACGACCTTCGCTATTTCCTTGGCGTCGCGGAGAGCGGCAGCACGCTCGCGGCGGCACGCGCGCTGCGCGTCAGCCAGACGACGGTCGCCCGGCGGATCGCGGCGCTGGAGGCGGCGATGGGCCTTACCCTCTTCGAACGCCGCCAGGCGGGCTATGCGCTGACCCCGGTGGGCGAGGCGATGCTGGCGAACGCGCTGGCGGTTCGCGACGCTGCCGATCGCTTCGACGAAGCTGCGGGCGCTCGCTCACGCGATGCGGGCGGTGCGGTCAGCGTCACGGTGATGGAGATTTTCGCGATCACCGTCCTGCCGCCGATCCTGCGCGATCTGCGCGCGGCGCATCCCGAAATCCATATCCACCTCGACACGTCGGACGAGCCGCGCGATCTCGCCGCGGGCGCCGCCGACATCGCGATCCGCAGCAGCAAGCAGCCCGCGGGCGCGGGCCTCGTCGGGCGGCGCATCGCCGACAACGGCTGGACGCTTTATTGCAGCCGCGATTATGCCGACCGCCACGGCATCCCGCACAGCCGCGAGGAACTGGCGACCCATCCCTTCATCGGCGGCGGCGGATCGGTTTGGGAGCCCTACCGCGCGTGGCTCCGGCAATATCGGCTCGAGGAATCGGTGGTCATGCAATATGATTCGGCGGCGGGCCTGCTCGCCGGGGTGCGCTCGGGGATGGGGCTCACCATCCTGCCGGCCTTTCTCGCCGACCACGAACCCGACCTCATCCGCTGCATCCCGCCCAAGGCCGACGATACGACGGGCCTGTGGCTGCTCACCCACGAGCGGCTTCGTCACGTGCCGCGGGTGCGCATCGTCCTCGATTTTCTGGCGGGCGCGCTGACGCGGCTGGCGCGTGCGTAGGCGGTGCGGCCGCTTTTCCTAACGCCCTCAACGAAAGCTGGCGCACCCCAGCGCCGCCGCGTCGATCGCGGTCGCGGCGCCGCGCAGGCGATAGGTATCGGCGATCGCGCCGCCCGTCGCGGTCGCGCTTTCGACGCTCATGCTCGGTGCCGATCGCATGGCGGCGATGATCGCCGCGTCCATCCGCGCGTCGCTCGCCCAGCCGTGGACGCCGTTGCCGGTCAGGATGAAGCGGCGGCTGCCGACCGTCAGGCGCAGCTCGCGCCCCGCGCCGCGCTGCTTCGACAGGCGGACGTAGAATTGCCCGCGAATGCGGGATTTGGGCCAATATCCGACGCTGGCATAGGCCTTGACCTGCGGCTTGCCGATCGTCGCGGCGGGCGCGGCGATGGCGTAGCAGCGCGGGGTGCCGGGATCGCGAAACGCCCCCCAGCCGTCGAAGATGCCGAGCGCGGCCGGCGCGGCGGCGAGGGCGAACATCGGAATGCCGAAGGTCAGGATGAAAAATGCCGTCGTGGCCCATCCGGCGCGCTCAACTTTTCCAACCGGCATGACGTCTCTTTTCTCCGTCACCCTGAACTTGTTTCAGGGTCCATGGCCCAAGGCCGAAATGGCAGACCATGGATGCTGAAACAAGTTCAGCATGACAATGAAGGGGAAGGAGGCCTCGGGTAAAGCCGTTCTGCCCCATACATCGCTTGCGCGGCGCGATGCGTTCGTTAAGGAAGGTGGACATTTTTACGGGGGCAGGGAATCGGGGCGCCGCCGCGCCTGCGATGTCGGCCTTCAGGGACTTTTCCCGCAAGATACTGAGGATGGCGGATTAGAATGAAAGCGACGATCGAACGCGCAGTGCTTCTGAAGAGCCTCGGCCACGTCCAGTCGGTGGTCGAACGGCGCAATACCATCCCCATCCTGTCGAACGTCCTGATCGAAGCCGATGCGACGGGCCAGCTCAAATTGATGGCGACCGACCTCGACCTCCAGGTCGTCGAGACGATCGCCGCGAAGGTCGAGACCCCCGGCACGACAACGGTGTCGGCGCACACCCTGTTCGAGATCGCGCGCAAGCTGCCCGAGGGCGCCGAGGTCAGCCTTGCCGCCGCCGAGGGCAAGATGCAGGTCAAGGCCGGCCGTTCGAACTTCAACCTGCCGACGCTGCCGCGCGACGATTTCCCGGTGATCGCCGAGGGTGACCTGCCGACCAGCTTCGAGCTGCCCGCGGCCGAACTTATCCAGATCATCGACAAGACGCGCTTCGCCATCTCGACCGAGGAAACGCGCTATTATCTGAACGGCATCTTCTTCCACGTCGCCGAGGATGCGACGGGGCCGGTGCTGAAGGCCGCGGCGACCGATGGCCACCGCCTCGCGCGCTACACGGTGACGCGCCCCGACGGCGCCACCGGGATGCCCGACGTCATCGTCCCGCGCAAATGCGTCGGCGAGATTCGCAAGCTGCTCGACGAGGCCGAGGGCAATGTCGAGATCAGCCTGTCGGCGTCGAAGATCCGCTTCCAGCTCGGCAACGCCGTGCTGACCTCGAAGCTGATCGACGGCACTTTCCCCGATTACAGCCGCGTCATCCCGACCGCGAACGACAAGCTGCTCAAGGTCGATCCGAAGAGCCTGTTCCAGGGCGTCGATCGCGTCTCCACCATCGCCAGCGAAAAGACCCGCGCGGTCAAGGTCGGGCTGGACAAGGACCGCATCACGCTGAGCGTGACCAGCCCCGAAAACGGCACCGCGGCCGAGGAGCTCGCCGCGGGTTATGACAGCGACGCGATGGAGATCGGCTTCAACGCGCGTTATCTCAGCGACATTTTAGGCCAGGTCGACGGCGACAGCGTCGAGCTGCACCTCGCCGACGCCAATGCCCCGACGCTGATCCGCGAGAGCGAGAAGAGCCCGGCGCTCTATGTGCTGATGCCGATGCGGGTCTAGACCCGCGCAAGCTATCCGTCATTGCGAGCGAAGCGACGCAATCCAGAGCGGTTTACGCCTACTCTGGATTGCTTCGCTTCGCTCGCAATGACGAGGTGTCTTGGCGTTATCCCGCCTTCGCCACCCGCCAGATCACATTCCCCGTATCGTCGGCGACCAGCGCGCTGCCGTCCTTCGCGACCTTGACGTCGGCGGGACGGCCGCGGGTCGTCTTGCCGTCCTTGGCGAGGAACTGGTCGAGGAAGGGGACGGGCAGCGCGTCGACCGGCTTGCCGTTCGCGCCGAACTTGACGAAGATCACGTCATAGCCCGCCACCGGCTCGCGGTTCCACGATCCGTGCCGCGCGATCAGCGCGCCGTTCGCCCAGCGCTCACCCAGCGCCAACTTTTCGGTGAAGGTGAAGCCGAGCGGCGCGACATGGGCACCGAGCGCATACTCCGGGCGCTTCACATATTGGCGGCGATCCTCTTCCTCGGGCGGAACGCGCGGGTCGACGAAGCCGCCCCAATAATACCACGGCCAGCCGAAGAAATCGCCTTCATCGACGGTGGTCATATAGTCGGGCACCACGTCGCTGCCGAGCATGTCGCGCTCGTTGACGACCGCCCACAGCCGGTCGCTGCCGGGATAATAAGCGAGCCCGACCGGATTGCGGATGCCCGCGGCATAGGTGCGCACATAGCCGTTCTCGGGCCGCACCTCGAGCACGCTGGCGCGGCGGGTTTCGTTGCCCATGCCCTTTTCGCCGATGTTGGAATCGGCGCCGACGCCGACATAGAGCCAGCCGTTGGGCGCCGCGACGAGGCTCTTGGTCCAGTGGCGGTTGGTGCCCTTGGCGGGCAGGTCGGCGATCTTCTTGGGCTTGCCGCTCATCACCGTCTCGCCCTCAACATAGGGGAAGGCGAGGATGGCGTCGGTGTTCGCGACGTAGAGCGTCTTGCCGATCAGCGCCATGCCATAGGGCGAGTTGAGGCCGGTGATATAGGCGGTCTTCACCTCGGCCTTGCCGTCGCCGTCGGCGTCGCGGAGCAGGGTGATGCGGTTCGCCGACTTGCCGCCGGCGCCCGCCTTGCTCATCAGGCGGCCCATGATCTTGTTCTCGATCCCCGAGGTGTCGCGCGGCGGGCTCTCTGCCTCGGCGACCAGCACGTCGCCGTTGGGCAGCACGAAGATCGAGCGCGGGTGATCGAGCCCCTCGGCAAAGCGCGTGACCGCCAGTCCTTCGGCGGCGTGCGGGGCCTGGCCGGCGGGCCAGCTTGTCGCCTCGGGCACGTTCACCGTCGGGATGGTCTGACCGCGCTGCGCCGCCATCACCGGCACGCGGCCGCTGAGTTCGGCGGTCGAAAAGCGCGCGACGTCGGGCCGCGACAGCCAATAATAAGCGGCGGCGGCTGCCACGATCAGAAGGATGAGGACGAGGCCGGCAATTTTCAGGATTTTGCGCATGACGCCGGTCTTACACCGCGATGCGGCGGCGGCAAAGGGGCGATTGGCGCGGGATGTTGGTTAACTCCCGCATCGCCGGCATTAACCTTACCCCGATGTTCATCACGGTCGGGAACGGGCTGGTCAGGCGTGCGGGTTAGAAGGGGCGCCGATGCAACGGGCCGGGAACGTCATGCAACTGCCAGCACCCTTTCTTGCCGATCGCGCGGCGATCGACGATGCCGACATGCTGATCCGCGAGCATGGCGAGGAAGCCGGTTTCGCGGCGGCGGCGCGCGCGGAACAATATCGCGTGCTCGGCAATCATCTCTATTTCGCGCGCTGGCGGCAGATCGAGCGACTGATCACCTATCTCTCGATCGAAACCGCGCTCGACACGGTGCATTGAGTTCCAAGGCCTTCGTCATTGCGAGCGAAGCGAAGCAATCCAGAGTGGCGTAAACCGCCCTGGATTGCTTCGCTTCGCTCGCAATGACGATAGGGGCCTTACAGCCGCAGGCCCGCCGTCTCGGCCAATCCCGCCATGATGTTGAGATTCTGGACGCATGCGCCGCTCGCGCCCTTGCCCAGATTGTCGAGCCGCGCGACGAGGCGGAGCTGGCTGGCGCTCGGGTCGGCATAGAGCATCAGCTCCATCCGGTCGGTCGCGGCGTCGCTCTTGCGGAGCAGAAGCTCGCTTTCGTCGCCCGCATGGCGGACGCTGATCAGCGGCGATCCCTCGAAATGCGCCGCGAGAGCCTCGAAAGCCGCGTCCGCGACCGCGTGATCGAAGGCGAGCGGCACCTCGACGAGCATCCCGCGAAAGACGGGCACGACCGCGGGCGCGAAGATCGGCGGATGTGCCAGGCCTGCGTGCTCGCGCATCTCCGGCACATGCTTGTGCGCAAGGGTCAGGCCATAGCTGCGAAAGCCGATGTCTGCGTCGGCCTTGAAGCGCGCGATCAGTTCCTTGCCGCCGCCCGAATAGCCCGAGACGGCATTGACGCTGAGCCGCGCATCGCGCGCTACGATGCCCGCCGCGACGAGCGGCGCGACGAGCGCGAGGAAGCCGGTCGGATAGCAGCCGGGATTGCTGACCCGCTTCCCCGCCGCGATCGCCGCGCGCTGGCCCGCATTGAGTTCGGGAAAGCCATAGGCCCAGTCCGGCGCGACGCGGTGCGCGGTCGAGGCGTCGATCACCCGCGTCCGCTCGTTCGCGATCATCGCCGTCGCCTCGACCGCCGCGGCGTCTGGCAGGCAGAGGATGACGAAATCGGCGTCATTCAGCGCCTCGGCGCGCGCGGCGGCATCCTTGCGGCGCGCCTCGTCGAGCGTGATCAGCGAAAATTCGGTCCGGCCGGCCAGCCGCTCGGCGATTTCGAGGCCCGTCGTCCCCGCCGCGCCGTCGATGAAAACCGTCTGTGTCATGATGATGCTATCGCAATCTCTTCATGCCGCTCACCGGCGGCTGATGTCCTTCTTCCGCAAAGCGCGCGACGACGTCGGCGAGCGGCTCGGTCCTGACCTCCATCCATCGTCGGCTCGCGTGGATGAGCGTGGCCGGGTCGGCCATGATGCCGACATGACCGGGGAAGAAGACGAGATCGCCGCGGGCAAGACCGGCGGGGGCGACGTCCTTGTCGGCGCCGAGCGCGCCAAGCTGAAGGTCGCTGTCGCGCGGCAGGCGGATGCCCGCCGCGGCCCAGGCGAGTTGGACGAGCCCCGAGCAGTCGATGCCGTTCGCGGTGCGCCCGCCCCACAGATAAGGCGTTCCCGCCATGCTTTCGGCCACCGCGGCGGGATCGTCCTCGGCGCGGCCCGCCTCGACGAGCGCGGCGAGGGGGAGGTAGCCGTGCGCGGTCTTGAGCCATTCGCCCTCAACTTCGCCCATCACGAGCGCGCCGCGCGGGAGCACGGCGGGACCGCCGCTCGCGGCGTCGGGCGCCGAATGGAGCATCGCCTCGATCATCGCGACGCGGTGCGTCGGCGCGATCGGCGCGCCGAGCGCTTCGGCGGCGAGATAGCCGACATAATGGTCGGCGAGGCTGTAACCCCACGCCCAGCCGCCGGTGAGGTCGAGCAGCGCGAAGCCTTCGCCGAACAGCAATTCGCTCGTCTGCTCGGCGTCGAGCGAAGGCGAAGCGCGCATCGCCGCGGCGGGCAGCACGCCGCTCATCATCATCGGCGCGGCATAGTGCGGCGCGAAATGGGTGCCGGCGACCGCGATGTCGGCGAGGTCGGGGCGGATCGCGACGGTGCGCGGGTCGAACGCCTGCGACGTGCCGGTCAGCCCGAAACGGTCGCGGCCGTGCCCGGCGACGCCGGGACGCCCCATCCGCACGCGGTTCGCCGCCAGATAATCGCCACTATTCGCTGTCACATGCCGTCCTGTCATAAGCCGCCGCAGGCGGACAATCGCGGCGCATTAGACCAGCGGTCCCCATTTTATCAAGACGCTTCGCCCTTGCCGCGGGTGCAGTTCGGCTTCGAAAGGCTGGATTATCATTGTC
>NZ_JAOZVW010000082.1 GCF_025869345.1 Sphingopyxis sp. | reverse complement strand
CAATCCAGAGCAGGCGTAAACCGCCCTGGATTGCTTCGCTTCGCTCGCAATGACGATGGTCCTTACGTCGCCTGTCTTGCCAGCTTCCCCAGCCCCTTCGACAATTGCAGCGCGCCGTTGAGCCGTGCCCCCGCGCTGCCCCAGTCGCCGCTGACCGACAGCCGGTTGTCGGGCCGGATGCGCGCGCGGCCTTTCAGCCGTTCGACATAGGCGATCAGGCCGGGGACGTTGGCGAACTGGTCGCCGTGGAAGCTGACGAGCGCGCCCTTGGTGCCGACGTCGAGCTTGGCGATGCCCGCGGCCTTGGCGTTCGCCTTGATCTCCATGAGCTGGATCAGGTTCGCGGTTTCGGGCGGCAGCGGGCCGAAGCGGTCGATCATTTCGGCGGCGAAGCCGTCGAGCCCGGCGCGATCCTCGGCCTCGTTGAGGCGGCGATAGAGCGCCATGCGCAGCGGCAGGTCGGGGACATAATCTTCCGGGATCAGGATCGGCGCATCGACGGTGATGACCGGCGACAGCGCCTCGCGCGGCGGCGCCGCGCCCATGCCCTCGGCCTTGGCGACGAGAATCGCTTCCTCGAGCATCGACTGATAGAGTTCGAAGCCGACCTCGCGGATATGCCCCGACTGTTCGTCGCCGACGAGGTTTCCCGCGCCGCGAATGTCGAGATCGTGGCTCGCGAGCTGGAAGCCCGCGCCGAGCGTGTCGAGATCGCCGAGCAGCTTCAGCCGCTTTTCGGCGGTGTCGGTGATCGCGCCGCCCTCGGGCGTGGTGAGATAGGCGTAGGCGCGCGTTTTCGACCGGCCGACGCGGCCGCGAAGCTGGTAAAGCTGCGCGAGGCCGAAGCGGTCGGCGCGGTGGACGACCAGCGTGTTGGCGCTCGGAATGTCGAGGCCCGACTCGACGATCGTCGTCGAGACGAGCACGTCATATTTGCGGTCGTAGAAGGCGCCCATCCGCTCCTCGACCTCGCCCGGCGCCATCTGGCCGTGCGCGACGACATATTTGATCTCGGGCACGCGGGTGCGCAGAAACTCCTCGATGTCGGGGAGGTCCTTGATACGCGGGGTGACGAAGAAGCTCTGCCCGCCGCGGTCGTGTTCGCGGAGCAAGGCTTCGCGGATCACCACGGGGTCCCACGGCGCGACGTAAGTGCGGACCGCGAGGCGGTCCACGGGAGGCGTCTGGATGACGCTGAGTTCGCGGAGACCCGACATCGCCATCTGCAAGGTGCGCGGGATCGGGGTCGCGGTGAGGGTCAGGACATGGACGTCCGCTTTCAGTTGCTTCAGCCGCTCCTTGTGGACGACGCCGAAGCGCTGCTCCTCGTCGACGATGACGAGGCCGAGGTTCTGGAACTCGACCGATTTGGCGATCACCGCGTGGGTGCCGACGACGATGTCGATCTGGCCGTTCGACAACCCCTCGCGCGTCTTCTGCGCTTCGGCGGCGGGGACGAGGCGTGACAGCCTGCCGATGTTGATCGGAAAGCCTTTGAAGCGCTCGACGAAATTGGTGAAATGCTGGCGCGCGAGCAGGGTGGTCGGACAGACGAGCGCGACCTGCACCCCCGCCATCGCCGCGACGAAGGCGGCGCGCAAAGCGACCTCGGTCTTGCCGAAACCGACGTCGCCGCACACCAGCCGGTCCATCGGGCGTCCCGACGCCATGTCGGCGAGCACATCGCCGATCGCGCGGTCCTGATCGTCGGTTTCCTGATAGGGGAAGCGGTCGGCAAAGGCGGGGTAGGCGGCATCCTGCGCCAGCACCTCGCCGGGCCGCAGCGCGCGCTGCGCCGCGGTCGCGAGCAGTTCGCCCGCGATCTCGCGGATGCGCTCCTTCATCCGCGCCTTGCGCCGCTGCCACGCCTCGCCGCCGAGCTTGTCGAGTGCGACGCCCTCGCTCTCGCCGCCGTAGCGCGAGAGGACGTCGAGATTTTCGACGGGGACGTAGAGCTTGTCGCCGCCGGCGTAAGTGAGCGCGACGCAGTCGTGCGGGCTGTCGCCGACCGGGATCGAAGTCAGCCCCTCATAGCGGCCGATGCCATGGTCGAGATGGACGACGAGATCGCCGACACTGAGCGTCGCGAGTTCGGCGAGGAAGGCGTCGGCGCTCTTGCGGCGCTTGGCGCGGCGGACGAGGCGTTCGCCGAGAATATCCTGTTCGGTGAGCAGGCTGATCGCGTCGCTGGCGAAGCCGTGATCGAGCGGGAGGACGATGAGCGCGACGGTGCCGGTTCCCCTCCCGCTTGCGGGAGGGGCTAGGGGAGGGCGTGTCTCGGGCGCTGCGCTGTCGTCAGACAGGCCCTCCCCCGACCCCTCCCGCAAGCGGGAGGGGAGAGTGGCGCCCAGCGCCTCCTGCCACGTATCGACCTGCGCCAACCCATCGACGCCATGCTCTTTCAGCAACCCCGCCAAGCGTTCGCGCGCACCGCCCGAATAGCTGGCGATGATCGTCCGCCGCCCCTTGCGGCGCTCGTCGGACAGATGATCGGCGACCTTGTCGTAGACGTTCAGGTCGGCGGTGCGTTCGGGCGTGAAATCGCGCGCGGCGAAGCTTTCGAGGTCGATCACCGTCGCCGACGGCGGGACGTCGAAGGGGGTGACGATATGGATCGGACGCCGCTCCGCCGCATCCCACTCGGTCTCGGTCAGATAGAGCGCTTCGGGTTTCAGCGGGCGATAGCTTCCCGCCTGCTCCTGCGCGGCGGCGACGCGATTGGCATGATAGTCGGCGATTGCGGCGAAGCGCGTTTCGGCGGTGGCGTCGGTGCGGTGCCCGCGTAGCACGGGGGTCGCGGGGTCGATATGGTCGAACAAAGTCGCCAACCGCTCCTCGAACAGCGGCAGCCAATGGTCCATCCCCGCCTGTCGCCGCCCTTCGCTCACCGCCTGATAGAGCGGGTCGCCGGTTGCCTGCGCGCCGAAGATTTCGCGATAGGCGGACCGGAAACGTTTGATCGTCGCTTCGTCGAGCAGCGTTTCGGCGGCGGGGAGCAGTTGCAGCGCCTTCGCGGGGCCGAGGCTGCGCTGGTCGGCGGGGTCAAAGCGACGGATGCTTTCGATCTCGTCGCCGAAGAAATCGACGCGCAGGCCCGTTTCCTCGCCCGCCGGGAACAGGTCGACGATGCCGCCGCGCACCGCGAACTCGCCCTGGTCGGCGACGGTATCGACGCGGTTGAAGCCGTTCGAGACGAGCAGCTCGGCAAGCGCGTCGCGGTCGATCCGCTGCCCCGGCGCGAGCGTCGTTGCAAGCTGGCGGATGCGAAAGGGCGTCAGCGTGCGCTGGGTGATCGCGGCGACGGTGGTGAGGATCAGTTCGCCACGCTTCGCCGGCGCCTGCAACGCCGACAAGGTCGCGAGCCGGTCGGCGCTGACGCGCATCGACGGCCCGGCGCGATCGTAGGGCAGGCAGTCCCATGCCGGGAAGCGATGCACGACAAGATCGGGTGCGAAGAAGGGGGCAGCGTCGGCGACCGCCTGCATCGCCGCGTCGTCGGTCGCGACATAGAGCAGGCGTTTGTCGCTCGCCCGCGCCAGGTCGGCGAGCAGCAGCGGCAGGAATCCGTCCGCCGCCCGCGCGAGCGTCAGCGGCGCCGAGGCCGACGCGATGGCGGCGAAGATGTCGGCGGCGGGTCGGGTCATGGCAGCGGGATATAGTCCAGCCGCCGCATCGCGGCGATCAGCGGCGGATTGTCGAGATGTGCGGGCGGGTGGCCGGTGCCGAGCGCCCAGGCCATGATATCGACGTCGTCCTCCTCGACGACGGCTTCGTACCAGGCGAGCTCCGCCTCGCCCCATTCGGGCGCATAGCGGTCGAAAAAGCCGCCGATCATATAATCGGCCTCGCGCGTGCCGCGATGCCAGGCGCGGAATTTGAGGCGTTTCAGGCGGTCGGTCATCTGTTTCTCTTTCCCTTCTCCCTTGACGGGAGAAGGATACGAAGCCTTGCCGCCGTGCGGCTAGGCGAAGTTGGATGAGGGTGAGCGCTCGCATGGCGAGCGCGCGCTTGCTTTGCAAGCGCTACCCCTCGCCCGCTGCGACTAACGAGCAAGCTCGTAAGTCTCGCCGCCCTCTCCCGCAAGGGGAGAGGGGAGGTGCAAGTTCGAATTTACCGCGCTAGACAGCAGCAACCGATGCGACCCGAAATCCTCAACCCGCTCTTTGCCGCGCTCACCGACCTCAAGGGCGTCGGGCCGCAGCTCGCCAAGCCGCTGACCCGGCTGGGGCTGGAGCGCGTCGTCGATGTGCTGTTCCATCTGCCCACCGGCCTCATCTCGCGCGTGCCCGTGGACCGGCTCGATCAGGCGCAGGCCGGGCAGACGATCATCGTCGAGCTGACCGCGCAGGATTACCGCTCCGGCCGCAGCCCCCGAGCGCCTTTCGGGGTCGAGGCGTTCGATCAGGCGGGTGACCATGTCCGGCTCGTCTATTTCGGGCGCACCTCCGGGCTCGCGCGCAAGCTGTTCCCGCTAGGCGAGAAACGCCGCGTATCGGGGCGGCTCGACCTCTATGGCGACATGCGCCAGATCGTCCATCCCGACCATGTTGCCGAGCCGGACGACGAGGCGGGAATCGCGGTCCACGAGCCGGTCTATCCGCTGACCGAGGGCCTCACCAACGCGCGGCTGTCGCAGCTTGGGCAGGTCGCGCTCGAACGTCGACCCGACCTTGCGGAGTGGATCGACGCGCCTTTGCTCGCCAGCCGCGGCTGGCCGGCGTGGCGCGAGGCGGTCGAGCGCGCCCATGCCAGCCCGCGCGACGAAGCGGCGCGCGACCGCCTCGCCTATGACGAGATTTTCGCGAGCCAGGTCGCGCTGATGCTGATCCGCGAGGGGCTGCGCGCGCGCAAGGGCCGGGCGATTGCGGGCGACGGGCGGTTGACCGACGCGCTGAAACTGCCGTTCGGGCTGACCGGTGCGCAGGAACGCGTGGGGCGCGAGATCGCGGGCGACATGGCGCAGGATCGGCCGATGCTGCGGATGCTGCAGGGCGACGTCGGATCGGGCAAGACGCTCGTCGCGCTGCGTGCGATGCTGACCGCGGTCGAGGCGGGGACGCAGGCGGCGCTGCTCGCGCCGACCGAAATCCTCGCGCGCCAGCATTTTGCGACGCTGCAGCACATGCTCGGCGGCTTGCCGGTCAATCTCGCGATCCTGACCGGGCGCGACAAGGGCAAGGCGCGCGAATCGACGCTGATGGGGCTCGCCGACGGCAGCATCGATATTCTCGTCGGTACCCATGCGATCTTTCAGCAGGCGGTAACCTACAGGGATCTGTCGCTCGTCGTCGTTGACGAACAGCATCGCTTCGGCGTCGCGCAGCGGCTGATGCTGACCGCGAAGGGGCAGCGGCCGCCGCACTTGCTGGTGATGACTGCGACCCCGATCCCGCGCACGCTGCTGCTCGCCAATCATGGCGAAATGGACGTCTCGCGCCTCGACGAGATGCCGCCGGGCCGCACCCCGGTCGATACGCGCGTCGTCTCGGTCGAGCGGCTCGACGAGGTGGTCGCTTCGCTCGACCGCCATCTCGCGACCGGGGCGCAGGCTTACTGGGTGTGCCCGCTGGTCGCCGAGAGCGAGGGCAGCGACCTCGCGGCGGCCGAGGAGCGCGCGGCGTTGCTCCGCGCGCGGCTTGGCGAGGCGCGCGTCGGGCTTGTCCATGGCCGCATGAAGGGGCCCGAGAAGGACGACGTCATGGCGCGCTTCCAGGCGGGCGATATCGGCGTCCTCGTCGCGACGACGGTGATCGAGGTCGGGGTCGACGTCCCCGCCGCCAGCCTGATGATTGTCGAACATGCCGAGAATTTCGGACTGGCCCAGCTTCACCAATTGCGCGGCCGCGTCGGGCGCGGCGCGGCGAAATCGGTGTGCCTGCTGCTGCGTTCGCAGAATCTGTCCGAAACCGCGCGCGAGCGGCTGACGCTGATGCGCGAGACGAACGACGGCTTCCTGATCGCCGAGAAGGACCTCGAACTGCGCGGCGGCGGCGAATTGCTCGGGCTCAAACAGTCGGGCGACGCCGATTACCGCGTCGCGACGCCCGAACAACTGGTGCGGCTGCTGCCGGTCGCCCACGACGATGCGCGGCTGTTCGTCGAGCGCGACGGCGGCATGGAGGGCGCGCGCGGCGAAGCGGTGCGGCTCTGCCTCTATCTCTTCGAACGCGACGCGGCGGTGCCGCTGCTCAGGAGTGGATAAATTCTCCCCTCCCGCTTGCGGGAGGGGAACCGGCTTATGCCTCGATCTTGGGGTTTAGTTCACGTCCCCGCGCGCACCCATGGCGCGGATCATCGGCAGATAATCCTCGGCCGCGATCGATTTTTCGAACTGGACGCCGGTCTTGCCGCCGAGCGACCAGATCACCTTCGCCGCAATGCGGCCGATGATCGGCATCCGGAAGACGACGAGGTCGCCGATCTCCAGCCCCCGTTCGTAACGCATCAGCATGCCGTCGGCGCTGATGTTGACGCAGGTGCACATTTCCTGCCGCCCGTCGGGCAGCACGAAGGGCAAGCGGCAATAGACATCGCTGCGCGGCGCAATCCGCTGGTCGAGGCCGACATAATGGGCCTTGTTGGTGTCGATCTTACGCATACGTCCCGGACCTTTGTCGTTTGCCATGGATCGTTCTACGCCATTGCTGAAGAATCGGTAAATGAACTTTGGCGCATCAGCGGGTCACGAGGCCGTGTTTCTTCGACCCCAGGCTGACCGGAACGTCGGCGTCCGCGGGCTGGATGCGATGCTGCGGATCGCGGATCACGACCCCATCGACCTTGACCGCGCCCTCGTCGAGCTTGCGCCGCGCTTCCTTGTTCGACGCGGCGAAACCGAGCTCGCGTAGCGCATCGACGATGGAGATGCCGTCCGCTGGCGCCGTGACGTGCGGCAGGTCGCCGCCAATCTGCCCCTTTTCAAAGGTTTGTGCGGCGGTGTCGGCGGCGGTCTTCGCCGCCTCGGCGCCGCGGCAGAGCGCGGTGGCTTCGTTGGCAAGGATCTTCTTCGCCTCGTTGATCTCGGCGCCCTCAAGCGCTTCCAGCCGCGCGATCTCATCCATCGGCAGGTCGGTGAAGAGCTTCAGGAACTTGCCGACATCGCGGTCGTCGCAATTGCGCCAATACTGCCAATAATCGAAATGGGGCAGCTGTCCCGAATTGAGCCACACGGCGCCCGCCGCGGTCTTGCCCATTTTTGCGCCCGCGGCGGTGGTGAGCAGCGGAGTCGTCAGGCCGTAAAGCTCGGCGCCGTCCATCCGGCGGCCGAGTTCCATCCCGTTGACGATATTCCCCCACTGGTCCGACCCGCCCATCTGGAGCCGTACCCCGCGTTCCTTCGACAGATAGCGGAAGTCGTATCCCTGCAGGATCATGTAGTTGAATTCGAGGAAGGTCATCGGCTGCTCGCGCTCGAGCCGCAGCTTGACCGAATCGAAGGTCAGCATGCGGTTGATCGTGAAATGGGTGCCGACCTCCTGGAGCAGCTCGATATAGCCGAGCTTGCCGAGCCAGTCCTGATTGTCGACCATCACCGCATCGGCCGGACCGTCGCCGAAGGCCAGAAAGGGCTCGAAGATTGTGCGGATCGAGGCGATGTTCGCGGCGATCGTCTCGTCCGACAGCATCTTGCGGCTTTCGTCGCGGCCGGTCGGGTCGCCGATCCGCGTCGTGCCGCCGCCCATCAGCACGACGGGCTTGTGCCCCGTCTGTTGCAGGCGGCGCAGCATCATGATCTGGACGAGGCTGCCGACGTGCAGGCTCGGCGCGGTCGCGTCGAAACCGATATATCCCGGGACGACCTGCTTCGCGGCGAGCGCATCGAGCCCTTCCGCATCGGTCATCTGATGGATATAGCCTCGCTCGTCGAGCAGGCGCAGCAGGTCGGATTTGTAATGGGTCATGGCGGGCGGGCGCTTAGCACGCGAAAGGCGCAAACCCAACCTGTTCATGTCTTCATTATCGTCACCCCGGACTTGATCCGGGGTCCCGCTTACTCAAGAAGGGGCAGCGGGACCCCG
>NZ_JAOZVW010000081.1 GCF_025869345.1 Sphingopyxis sp. | reverse complement strand
GTGCGAGTCCCAAAAATCTCGCACGAAGGCACAAAGGCACGAAGAGAAGCTGGATTCCCGCTTTCGCGGGAATGACGAACGAAAAGAGGGGAATGGATCAGGGGTCTAACCGGCCCTGATTCTAAATCTCCGTCTCGGGATCGATTTCCCCCAGCCCGAAATTCAGCCGCCGCGTCACCGTATAATCGGCGATGCCGACGACGAACCAGGCGAGCGTCCAGCGCAGCCGCGTCAGCCAGTTCGCCCGCGCCTTGTGGCTCGCCGCGGTAACGATCTCGCAATCGCCTTTCAGCCCGTCCAGAAACCCGCGCATCTGTTGCGCAAAGCCCGCATCATCGATGCGTAGCATCCCCTCGACGTTCAGAAACAGGCTGCGCACGTCGAAATTGGCGGTGCCGACATGGACGACGTCGTCGATCACGATCAGCTTCATATGCAGCCGGCACGGCTGATATTCCCAGATCGCCGCTTTCTGGCGCAGCAGATAGCCGTAGAGCAGCCGCGAGGCGCCGATCGTGGCGGGGTTGTCCGACTTCGCCGCCATCACGAAGCGCGCTTTCCCCGCCCGCGCGACCCGGCCGAGCCGCCGGAGCATCCCCTGGCCGGGCGAGAAATAGGCCATCGCCATGTCGAGCCGCCGTGCCCCGGCCAGATCGCTGCGCACCATCCGCGCCCAGGGCGACATACGCTGGGTCGGACCGCCGACCAGCCAGGACAGCGGCTTGCCATCGATCGGCCATTCGCGGATCAGCCGGCGCAGCACCAGCAGCTTGCCGTCGTCGTGGACGGTATAATCGTGCAGCGCCTCGAACCATTCGGTCATGTCCGCGACGACGGGGCCGCGGATGACGATGCCGAGATCGAACCAGCAATGCGTCCGCCGGTCGCTGAGATAGGGATTCGCGATGTTGAAACCGCCGGTCACGCCGGCTTCGCTGTCGATCAGCAGCAATTTCTGATGATTGCGGACGAGATAGCTCGACCGCCAGCGCCGCGAGAAGAAGATGACGCTGCCCCCCGCGGCGCGGAGCGGCGCGAAAAGGCTGTCGGATATGTCGCCCGACCCGAAGCTGTCGATCACCGCGCGCACGCGCACGCCGCGCCGTGCCGCCGCGGTCATCGCGCCGAGAATCTGCTGCCCGGCATCGTCGTCCTCGAAAATATACATGATCAGGTCGACGCTGCGGATCGCGCCGCCGATCAGCGCGAGCAGCCGCTCGCGCCGCCGCTCGCCGTCGAAGATGACCTCCAGCCGGTGGCCCGCGACGTCCGCTTTCAACGTATCGAGGGGGCCGGCGGCGGCATCGGGCTCGGTCATGCATTGCTCATAGGCTCGGGGGCGTGGAGCCCGCAAGGGCAGGGGTTTTATTGACATCGGCGCCGCCCGCTGCTAGCGCGCAGCGCTTGCCGCCATGCCTCTGGCTGGCCTCTCCGCTTCTAAGGAAACACAATGGCCCGCGTTACCGTCGAAGATTGCGTCGACAAGGTTCCCAACCGCTTTGATCTGGTGCTGCTTTCCGCGCATCGCGCCCGCGAAATCTCGGGCGGTTCCGAATTGACGGTCGATCGCGACCGCGACAAGAATCCGGTCGTCGCGCTGCGCGAAATCGCCGAGCAGACGGTGCGTCCCACCGATCTCGGCGATGCGCTCGTCGGTTCGCTCCAGAAGGTCGTCGTCGATGATGACGATACGCCCGACGAAATCAGCTCGATCGCGCGTTCGGCCGAAGCGCTTCGCCTGACCGCCGCTGCGCCGCCGCGCAGCCCGGCCGGTGGCGGCGGCGACTTCGAATAAGCGCCGATCGCGATCGATCACCAAGGGGGCCGCGGGAAACCGCGGCCCTTCTTGATTCAGAGGAGCCGGGTGAGTTCGGCGATGCGGATCGCGCGCGAGGCGAGCATCGGTTCGAGGATGACGCCGATGCGGTGCGCGCGCGGCGAGCCGATTTCGACGTTGAACAGGCTGTTCGCGATCACGTCGGCAATCTGCACGCCGTCCGAGCGCCGGCTGTCGGCGAGCGATGCCTGGCCCCAGCCGGCGAGCCCGGCCTGGATCGTTTCGCGCACGCCGGCCAGGATCACCGGGTCGTAGCGGCCATCGTCGATCACGACGTCGGTGCAGACGCCGCCGGTTTCGGGCAGCCAGCTGCTCACCGCGAGATCGAGCAGCGCGGTGTAGAGCGCAAGGTCGGTCGCGAGCCGGCCATCGGCGGGCGGCGCAAGATTGTCACGCTTCGCCACCGCGACCCACGCCCGTCCGCCCGCGCGATCGAAGAGTTCGAGCAGATAGGCGCGCTCGGTCAGGCTGATCCGGCTGCCCTTGAGTTCGCCGCGCAGCCCGGTGACAGCGCGAAAGCGGGCATGGATCGCCGCGGCCGCATCGGGGGAAAGCATCACGGCGGCGAAGGTCATCGCGCCCGTGTTGAGCCCACCCGATTCATCGCAATAAATCGTCATGCCGCACCCTTCCTCGCCTCATGCACGCCGCATCAGGCGGGGCAGGGATAGCGTTTCCGCATCAGTCCGTCGAACGCCGAATAGATGGAAATCGATTTGCGCGACTGCGGCGGATAGCTGCGCAGGTGCGCGAGCCATTGTTCGGGGGTGAGCGTACCGCTTTCGGGTGGGCAGCTCGTGGTCCTGCGCCCGGCCTTGCGTTCGGCATCGATCCGCGCCTTGTAGCGCTTGCCCGCGGCGATCACTTCGCCCTTCAGATAATGGGCCTCGGGGGTCGCGATCGCCAGCGGCCCCAGCCGTTCGATCGAACCGGCGCGTGCGAGAAAGGTCGCGACGCTCATGTCGCCGGGCGCCATGCCGCACAGCAAGGCGCCGGCGCCGAGCGCGGCAAAGGCCGATCCGATCCGCATTTCCCCGTTGGTCATGCGGACCGGAATCGTGCCAAATCAATGAACAATGTCTGAACTGGGGGTCTGAATCAGACGCCCTGCGGGTTGGCGTCGCCGAAGGGGCGCGGCTTGCGCTTGATCTGCGGCAGGCCGCCGGCATGGCCCTGAACCGGGTTGCCGTTCTTGCCCTGATCATTGTCGCGGCCGATGTCTTCGCCCTTGATCGCGCGTTTCGACTCCTCGCCCGACAGCGTCTCATATTCGAGCAGCGCACCGGCAAGCAGGTGAAGCTCGTCGAGATTGTCGGTCAGCACCTTACGCGCGACATTCTCGCCTTCCTCGACAAGGCGGCGGACTTCGGCATCAATCAGCTTGGCGGTTTCCTCGGACATGTTCTGCGCGCGCGAGACGCTGTGGCCCAGAAATACCTCGTCCTGATTGTCGCGATAGCGCAGCCAGCCGAGTTTTTCGGACATGCCATATTCCATCACCATCGCGCGCGCCATGTCGGTCGCCTGCTGGATGTCGTTCGAGGCGCCGGTGTTGAGTTCGTCCTTGCCGTAGATGAGCTGTTCGGCGATGCGGCCGCCGAAGCAGAGCGCGAGCCGCGCCTTCATCTGCTTCATATTCTGCGAATAGCGGTCGCGCTCGGGCAGGTTCCACGTCACGCCCAGCGCGCGGCCGCGCGGGATGATGGTGACCTTGTGCAGCGGGTCATTGCCCTCGACATGCAGCGAGACGAGCGCGTGGCCGGCTTCGTGATAGGCGGTCGCCTTTTTCTCGTCCTCGGTCATCACCATCGAACGGCGTTCGGCGCCCATCATCACCTTGTCCTTGGCCTCCTCGAACTCGTTCGAGGCGATCAGACGCTTGCCCTTGCGCGCCGCGAGCAGCGCCGCTTCGTTCGCGAGGTTGGCGAGATCGGCACCCGAAAAGCCCGGAGTGCCGCGCGCGATACGGCGCAGGTCGACGTCGGGCGCGAGCGGCTTCTTGCGCGTGTGGACCTCGAGGATCTTCTGGCGGCCCTCGATGTCGGGACGCGGCACGACGACCTGGCGGTCGAAGCGGCCCGGGCGCAGCAGCGCGGGGTCGAGCACGTCGGGGCGGTTGGTCGCCGCGACGATGATGATGCCCTCGTTCGCCTCGAAACCGTCCATTTCGACGAGCAACTGGTTGAGCGTCTGTTCGCGCTCGTCATTGCCGTTGCCGAGGCCGGCGCCGCGATGGCGGCCGACCGCGTCGATTTCGTCGATGAAGACGATGCACGGCGCGTTGCGCTTGGCCTGTTCGAACATGTCGCGGACGCGCGACGCGCCGACACCGACGAACATCTCGACGAAGTCCGAACCCGAAATGGTGAAGAAAGGCACGCCCGCCTCACCCGCAATCGCGCGGGCGAGCAAGGTCTTGCCGGTGCCGGGCGAGCCGACGAGCAGGGCGCCCTTCGGAATCTGGCCGCCGAGCTTCGAGAATTTGGTCGGGTCTTTCAAAAACTCGACGATTTCTTCCAGCTCCTCGCGCGCCTCGTCGATGCCGGCGACATCGTCGAACGTCACGCGGCCCTGCTTTTCGGTCAGCATCTTGGCGCGCGACTTGCCGAAGCCCATCGCGCCGGACCCGTTGTTCTTCTGCACCTGGCGGAAGACGAAGAAGGCGATGCCGAGGATCAGCAGGAAGGGCAGCGACTGGATAAGCAGATAGACCCAGATATTGCCGGTTTCGGTCGGCTTGCCGTCATATTTGACATTATTGTCGTTGAGCATCTTCAGCAGTTCGGGGTCGCGCACGATATTGGCGGTGAAGCGGTCGCCGTTGGTCAGCTCGCCGGTGACGCGATCCTCGGACAGCACGACCTGCTTGACCGCGCCTTCCTGCACCTTTTGCCGGAACTCGGAATAGGCGAGCGTGTTGCCGGTCGGCTGCGCCGCGCCCCCGAAGATTGAGGCGACGAGGAGCATGGCAAGCAAGATGCCGCTCCAGATCATCACGCTCTTCATCCAGGGGTTGCCCTGCGGTTCCTTGTCGTCCTGCATCGGAATCTTTCCCAAATTCGCGCCAAAATTCGCGCACGCGGCGCTTCTCTCCCGATAATGTAGGATAATCGGGTTAAATGACAATGAGCCAATTCGCCCTAGGCGCGCGCTTTCCGTCGCGGCGCGGCGGAAATGCGCCAGATCGTGCCGGCGAGGCCGGGAACCGCATCGATCAGGAGCGCGCCGACCATCGCGCGCCGGCCCGCCTTCATCGCGGCAATGACGCCGTCGAGCGAGGCACCGCGCAGCGCCAGCCCGGGATCGTTGGCGCGCAGCCGCTGCGTGACGACGCGGCGGAAGATCTCGGGCGGATAGCCTTCGTCGCGGATCACCGCGATATCGGACGCATCGGGCCATGAGGCGATCAGCCGCTCGACCGCCCAGTCGATCGCTTCGTCGGCCTCGGCCAGCCAGCGTGCCGAGCGCGCCGCCGCCTCGACATCGAGCGTCGTCTGCGCGCGCAGCGCGTGGCGCAGCCGCGCGCGGTCGAAGCGGTCGTCGGCGTTCGACGGATCGTCGACGAAGGGAATGTCGTTGTCGAACGCGATCCGCATCAGATCGTCGCGCCGCCAGTGCAGCAGCGGCCGCAGCACCGATCCGTTGCGCGCGCGGATCGCGGCCAGGCCGCCGACCCCGCTCGCGCGGTTGAGCCGCATGACGATCGTCTCGAGCTGGTCGTCGGCGTGATGCGCGGTCAGGATATGCGCGATGCCATGATCCTGCCGCCACCCGTCGAGCAGGCGATAGCGCTCGGCGCGCGCCGCCGCCTGCGTCGATCCCCGGATCGGCGCCGGCGGAAGCAGCGTGTCATGCGGAATATGCTCGCGCGCGCAGAAGCCCGCGACCATGCGCGCTTCCTCGTCGGACCCCTTGCGCAGACCGTGATCGACCGTCGCCGCGCGGACCTGACCGGGCAGCAGCGTCGCCATCAGCCACAGCAGCGCCATGCTGTCGGGACCGCCCGAGACCGCGACGCCATAATGCAGCCGCTGCCAGTCGGCACCGGCGAGCGCGGCGAGGTCGCGTCCGAGCCGTTCGACGGCCTCGCCGCTGTCAGCAGCCTGCTTTTGCTTTTGCGGCGGCTGCATCGGTGCGGACATCCTGCGGCGCCTTGTCGCCGTACACATCGTCGAGCTCGCGGAACGCCTTGCAGGCGTCGGCCTTGCGGCCGAGCTTTTCGAGCGCGACGCCCATATACATCAGGCTGTGCGGGGCGCGGGGACCGCTCGGCCGATCCTTGTAATTATTATAGAAAGCGACCGCGGCGAGGCTGGGCTTGCCCTCGTCGAGATAGGCGCGGCCGAGCAGATTCTGCGCGAAGCTCGCCTGATTGCTCTTCGGCCATTTGGTCACGACGGTCTTGAGCTGGGTTTCCGCCTCGGGATAGAGTTTCGCATCCCAGAGGCGGAAGCCATAATTATAGGCATCCTGCTGTTCGTTGCCAGTCGACGGGATTTCGACCTTCTTGACCAGGGCGAGGCGCGCGGCGTCGGGGGACGTTGCCTTGGCCGGCGTTGCGGCGGGCTTCTTCGCGGGCGCCGCCGCCGTCGTGGCGGCGGGCGTCGGCTTGACCGTCGGAACCACCGGCAGGCTGGCGGGGGTCGCCTCCGCCGCCGCTTCGGCGGGGAAGCGCCTGTCCATCTCGATCTTGTAGGCGGTGAACTGCTTTTCGAGCTCGCGGAGTTGATAGGCGTTCTGCTCGGTCTGGCCGGTCAGCGTCTGGAGCTGCGATTCGAGGGCATCGACCCGTGCGGTCAGGTCCGCGACCGGGGTCGCGGCCTTGGCGCGCTCGCCCGGCGTGTTGTCGGGCGCGATCTCGCCCTCGAAGAAAGTCGGAGCGCCGCCGGGAAAGACCTGGCGCTGAACCGCGCGCATTTCCTTTTCGAGCCGATCGACGCGCTTGGTGACGGTCTGGTCCTGCGCCTGCGCGGGCGCGGCCGCCGCGATCGCGGCCGCCGCCACGCCCATGAGAGTGACATGCTTCATCATTTGCCGATAGGCCCCCACAGATTAACCAATTTTATCCCGGCCTTCATAACGCCCGAAACGGCGGACGCGCAAACCTATTTCGGCGCGCCGCCGCGTCGTTTCATCGGGATGACGACGTTCAGCGCGCGGTTTTGGGCGCGGGCGTCGCTGCCGGTGCGGTCGCCGCGGTGCCGCCGCCGGCGCGCGCGACGAGGTCAGCGGGTTTCAGCGAGATGCCCTTGACCAGCGTGTCGGCGGGGCCGATCGGGCCGACGTCGCGGCCGCCCACGGTGACCTTCAGCGCTTGCGGGATGCTGGTGCGAAGCGTGAATTGCTCGATATAGGCCGCGGGCACCTCATAGGTTTCGCCGGGGTCGAGCGTCCGCCAATTCTCGGTCTTGCCCTTGGCGTCGTCGAAGCCGATCCACACTTCGGAAAGGCCGGTCAGCACGACCGGCGCATTCGCGGCGACGGAGGCGCCGGTCTTTGCCGGGGCGGTCGCGGTCGCGGCCTGGGTGGCGGGGGCCTCCGAATCCTCGGCGGCCTGGTTTTGGGCCGCGATCAGCGCCTCGTCGGGTTCGACCGACAGGAAACGCCAGACGCCATAGGCGGAGACCAGCAGCAGCGCGATGATGACGAGCGTCCAGGTCAGCCGCGCGGTCGGCAGGCGCGCCGGGTCGGTCGGCTCATAGGCTTCGTAGACCGGCCGTGCGCCGTATTGATCCTCTTCGAGCTCGCGGCGGATCGACGCCGCGATTTCGGTCTCGGGCAGGTCGACCGCGCGAGCATAGGCGCGCGCGAAGCCGGTGACGTAGGTCCGGCCCGGCAGTTCGGAGAAATCGGATTTTTCAATGGCGTCGAGGTGCCTTTGGGTGATCCGCGTGCGCGTGGCCACGTCGGCGAGCGACAGGCCGGCGGCCTCGCGCGCCAATCGCAGCTTGTCGCCGGTGCGCGTGATCGCCAACTCGCCCTGCTCGGGGGCGGTTTCCTCGTCTGCCATCGCTGTCTCCTTGCCGGCCGTTGCAACCCGGTTCGACCGTGCGGGCCGTTCATCGCATTGACGGCGCGCGAAAGTCAAATGGAGTTCGGCAAACGAACGGCTGAAAAGAAGCGGTTACGGGTTTCGGCCGATTGCGGACCTATCTCACATCGTCATCCCGGACTTGATCCGGGATCCATTCTCTCAGCGCCGGATG
>NZ_JAOZVW010000080.1 GCF_025869345.1 Sphingopyxis sp. | reverse complement strand
TCCATTCATCCGGCGCTGAGAGAATGGATCCCGGATCAAGTCCGGGATGACGAGAAATTATAGGCGGCACGTGAGCGACAGTTTTCATCTCTTACCTTGGGAATATCCGCTTTCTGCCGAAGCCCGTCCGCTACCCCACATCCCGCGCCGGCAGGCTCAGCGTGAACCGCGCGCCCTGTCCCGGCGCGCTTTCCACTGTCAGGTCGCCGTCCATCGCCCGCGCCAGACGCCGCGCGATATAGAGGCCCAGCCCCGATCCGCCGCTGTCGGTGCGGCCGAGCCGTTCGAACTTCTCGAACACCACCGTCTGTTGCTCGCCCGAAATCCCCTGCCCCTGGTCGGCAACGGTGACCATCGCGCGGTCGCCTTCGCGGTCGACGCGAATCCAGATCTGCGAATTTTCGGGCGAATAGCGGATCGCATTGCCGAGCAGGTTGAGCAGCACCTGCAAGACGCGGCGGAATTCGCCCGTTGCGGGCATCTTGTCGTCGACCTTCGGGGCGTCGATGCGAATCTGCTTTTCCTCGGCCTTCATGCCGAGCAGACCGACCGCGCGGCGCGCCAGATCGCCAAGGTCGATCTCGTCGGCCGCCGCCTTGAACCCGGGCCGCTCGATATTCTGCAAATCGGCCAGATCATCGACCAGCCCGAGCAAATGACGCCCGGCGTGCGCGATGTCGCCGGCATAGCGCGCATAATCGGCGCGGATCGGCCCGTCGAACTGGCCGTGGATCGTCTCGGCGGTCGCGATGATGCGGCTGAGCGGCCCGCGCTGCGCGCCGTCTATCCGCCGCCCTATTTGCGGGTCCGACACCGGCAGCTATCCTAAAGCGGGGTCGGCGAGCGCGGCGGTCGCGCTGCCCGCCAGCGCCGCGGCCTCGCTCTCGACATCGGCCTCGCCGCGAAAGCCGGTAAAACGCCCGGTCGCGTCGAAGATCGGGGCGGCGGCGAGCGTCATCGCGACCCGCCCCGCTGAGCCGTCGGCGCGGACGCGCTGTCCCTCGAAACGCGATTGGCTGGCGAGCGCGCGCAGCACCGGAAATCGCCCCTGCTCGTCGGGCTGCAACTCGAACAGTTCGGACAGCGACCGCCCTTCCCACTCCGCCGGAGCGAACGGCGCATCGGCGGCGCCCTGCAAGGCGATCATCCGCAGTTGCTGGTCGCATTCCCACGTCCACCCGTGCAGCGGCGGGGCCGTGTCGGCGGTCGCGGCCTGCGGCATCGGCATCGCACCGGCGCGCCAGTCGCTGATTTCCAGGCTGGCGCCGTCGCCGTCGGGCAGGACGCGGACGAGCGCGTGAATGTCGCTATGATCGTCGGCGGTATAAAGCGGGCGCGAAAGATCGCGTTGCAGCCGCTGCGCCAGCGCGACGAGCCGCGCGAGGTGCGGCAGCGCGAGCGGCTTGCCGATCCCGGCGCCCGCACGCTGCTGAAGCCGCAGCAACGGCGCATCGGCACTGATCAGCGCGCCCGCCCGGTCGATCCGTCCGTGAATGACGCGTTCGTTCATAGGCCCGCCTCGCCATCGGTGCGCGACGGAAGCGCGGCGAGCGACGCCTCGAGCGGCGCCAGCGCGGCCCGGTCGAGGCGCAGCGGGGCCAGCAGGATCGGCAGCGCCGCCGGCGCCGCACTGAGCAGCGCAAACGCCATATCGGCATAGGACCGGCGATGCTCGCAGGCGGCCAGCGCGATCAGCGCGGGCCAGTCGTGCGCAGCGATCGCCGCCGCCGCAGCCGCCGTGACATCCAAAGCGGCCCCCAGCGACGCATGATAGGCGCGCGCGGCGCGGTCGATCCCCGCAGCCGGCGAATGCCGGTCGAGCGCGCGCTGGACGAAATCGTCGGGGTCGAACGCCGACACACCTTCCGTCCCCGGCTGGTGCACGCGCCATGCCGCAATGTCCCGCAGCAGCGCGCGGAGCAGGTCGGGATCGGCATCGGCGAGCGCGATACGCGGATGGCTGCGCGCGTCGAAGCGCCGCCGGTCGGCGATCTGAAGCGCCAGATAGGCGCGGTCGACCTTTGGCGGCATCTCGGGCGCCGCTACCGCGACGGCGGAGTCGGAGGATTCGTCGGTGGCAGGCGCAATCGCGCGCATCGCCGAATGGTCGCGCCAGCGATGCTCTTCGGCACGCGTGTAGCAGGCCGCCGCCAGCCGCGCCGCGGTCGGCAATCCGCCCTCTAACCAGTCGTGCCACAGCATCGCGGTGTCGATCGTCTCATCGGACGCCCGCGCAGCGTCTTCCACCAGCCGCCGCGCGATTCCCAGCGACAGCGCGCGCTGCTCCTCGGTCAGCCGTCCGGCGATCGGTGCCGCCAGGAAACCGGCGAGTTCGCGCAGGCGCGCCGACAGCATCGGCGACGGCAATTCGATGCCGGGCGAGGAGAGGGATTCGGCCATGCACGCCCGCGATAGCAGCCTATCGTTAATAGGCGTTAAACCTTGCAGCGCTTTGTTTCAGGGCACATCCGGCCGCCGCGCGAGACGAAGCCAGATCATGATCTGGAGCAGCGCCAGCAGCGGCAGCACCGCGAACATCAGCGTCGCGAAATCGAACAGCAAGGCCGGAACCAGCATCATCCACGCCTGATCGGCATCGGGAAGCAGCCAGTGAAACCGGCGCTTCTCCCCCCCATCCTCGTAAAGCCAGCGCGCGAGCAAGATGGTCGCCGCGAGGCAGGGTGCGAGCGCGGCCTCGGAAAAACGCGGCATCAGATGATCGGCTCCGCCGAGCGACAGCAGCCAGGGAAAGAGCCCCAGCAGCAGCCAGCCGAAAATGCGGATGACGTGGCGCACCCGGTCCTGCGCCGCGCTCTCCGCACGGAAGGCGGAGAGGAAACGCATCGCGGCGAGCCCCAGCCCGCCGAACACCGCGACGATCGCCCCCGCCGCCGCCAGTCCGCTCGCCGCGAGCAGCGCGACGCCGATCCACAAAATCCCCGTAACATAAGGAAGATAGCGCGCGGTCTTTGCGGAACGCACGAGCAAGGGGCCGACCAATCGCACCAGCGGCATCATGATCGCCGAGCGGCCGAGCCCCATGCCGCCATATTCGACCTGTTGCAGGCTCGATTGCTCGATCAGCGCGGCGGTCGGACGGTCGGCGACGATCGCGATCTCGCCCTGCTCGAACAGCGCCGGCTCGCAATAGAGCCGCCGCGCGCCCGCCTGCACCGCCATGCGGAGCAAGGTCAGCATCATGTCCCATTCGCCGGGCATCGCCGCCAGTTCGGCCGCCATCGGCTGCGAAATCGACGCCAGCCCGCCCCAGCGCCGCGTCGCGTCGATCCGCTCGAACGCCTGCGTCAGCACCGTATCGCCGGTGACGAGGATCGCGGGCGATCCGGGCTTGGCGATCGCCGCATAATGGGTGCCCCCGGCGCGCAGGCCATCGGCGACGAGCAGGATGCGGTCGTCGCTCTCGACCAGCGCGACGAGGTCGGCGGCGGCGCGCACCGGCGTCACCTTCAGGCCGCGGCGGCGGATGCGATCGCAAACGCCGAGCAGCTCCGCCGGCACCGCGGCGACCGCGACCGCGATGTGCGTCACCCCGACATCGGCGAGCCGCGCCGCCTGCCGCTCGATCAGCGTCTCGCCCGCCACGGTGACGAGCGCGCGCAGCGACCCGTCGGGCAGCATTTCGCTCGCGCCGACGAGCGCGATCAGGGCCACCGGCGCCCCCCAGGCTGGCAGTTGGTCATCGCGCGCCAGCTTTAGGGGCGCGCGAAGGATTGGCAAGATGCTTGGAATATCCGCTTTCCAGCTCAGTCCCGAATGATGCGCGCAGAGGCGCAAAGATCGCGGAGATGCCGGAAAGGGTTCACGCGGAGACGCGGAGACGCGGAGATATGGAATTCGGACCGTCAGGTCCCCTCCCTCTTCCACGTCCCGCCTATCCAAAAGTCGCTGGATAAGACCGCTTCGCGGAACGCGCTGATTCTCCGCGTCTCCGCGTGAACTAGAATCTCTGCGATCTTTGCGCCTCTGCGCGCATGAATCCGGCCTTCACCCGTGTCGCCTTGACGTCATGCGAAGCCGCCCGGCGCGCCGTCCGTTCCACGGCCCGAAGGGCGCAAAAAATCTGCCGAAAACCGACCGAATCGCTGGCATTCGCCGCCCCCATGGGCTAGGCAAAATCCATCTCCCGATAAGCAGAAAAAAGGCCGGGTCTTGACCGAAGAAAATACGCCTATGCAGCCGTCCGACGACGGCGTGTCGCCGATCAACATCGTCGACGAAATGAAGACCAGCTACCTCGATTATGCGATGAGCGTGATCGTCAGCCGCGCGCTCCCCGACGTGCGCGACGGTCTGAAGCCCGTCCATCGCCGTATCCTCTACGCGGCGCAGGAAGGCGGTTTCATCCCCGGCCGCCCGTACAAGAAATCGGCGAAGATCGTCGGCGACGTGATGGGCAACTATCACCCGCACGGCGACAGCGCGATCTACGACGCGCTCGCGCGCATGACGCAGGACTGGTCGCTCCGCGTCCCGCTGATCGACGGCCAGGGCAATTTCGGATCGATGGACCCCGATCCGCCGGCATCGATGCGCTATACCGAAGCGCGCCTCGCCAAGACCGCGATGGTGCTGCTGAACGACCTCGACAAGGATACCGTCGACTTCCAGCCCAATTACGACGCGAGCCGCGACGAGCCGACGGTGCTCCCGGCGCGCTTTCCGAACCTGCTCGTCAACGGCGCGGGCGGCATCGCGGTCGGCATGGCGACCAACATCCCGCCGCACAACCTCGGCGAAGTCATCGATGCGACCTTAGCGACGATCGACAACCCTTCGATAAGCCTCGAAGATCTGATGGCGATCGTCCCCGGCCCCGATTTCCCGACCGGCGCGACGATGCTCGGCCAGGGCGGCGCGCGCAATGCCTATCTGACCGGGCGCGGCTCGATCATGATGCGGTCGAACTATGTCATCGAGGAAGGACGCAACGACCGCCAGTCGATCGTCCTCACCGCGATCCCCTTCCAGGTCGGCAAGTCCGGGCTGGTCGAGAAGATCGCCGAAGCGGCGCGCGACAAGCGCATCGAGGGCGTCGCCGACATTCGCGACGAATCGAACCGCGAGGGCGTCCGCGTCGTCATCGAACTGAAGCGCGACGCGACCGCCGAGGTCGTGCTCAACCAGCTCTGGCGCCACACCCCCGCGCAGTCGAGCTTCCCCGCGAACATGCTCGCGATCCGCGGCGGCCGCCCCGAAATGCTCGGCCTCAAGGAGATTTTGACCTCCTTCATCGCCTTCCGCGAAGAGGTGATCACCCGCCGCTGCAAGTTCGAACTCGCGAAGGCGCGCGACCGTGCGCACATCTTGCTCGGCCTCGTCGTCGCGGTCTCGAACCTCGACGAAGTCGTCCGCATCATCCGCGGCTCGCCCTCGCCCGCCGCCGCGCGCGAGGCGCTGCTCGCCCGCGAATGGCCGATCGGCGAAATCGCGCCCTACATTCGCCTCGTCGAGGCGATCGAGGGCGAGATGGAGGAAAGCGCCACCTATCGCCTCTCCGAAATTCAGGTGAAGGCGATCCTCGACCTCCGCCTCCACCGCCTGACCGCGCTCGGCCGCGATGAAATCGGCAAGGAACTCGGGGAGTTGGCGGCCGAGATTGAGGAACTGCTTGCGATCCTCGCCGACCGTGAAAAACTCTATGCGGTGATGCGCGAGGAGCTGATCGCGGTGCGCGAGGAGTTTGCGACGCCGCGCAAGACACTCGTCGCCCCCGCCGCCGACGGCATCGACGACGAGGATCTGATCGAGCGCGAGGAGATGGTCGTCACCGTCACCCTCGACGGCTATATCAAGCGCACCCCGCTCGACACCTTCCGCGCCCAGCGCCGCGGCGGCAAGGGCCGTGCCGGCATGGCAACGAAGGACGAGGACGTCGTCACCGAACTCTTCGTCACCTCGACCCACACGCCGGTGCTCTTCTTCTCGACCGCGGGCAAGGTCTATCGCCTGAAAGTGTGGCGCCTGCCCGAGGGCGGGCCCGCGACGCGCGGCCGGCCGATGATCAATTTGCTGCCGCTGGCGCAGGGCGAGACGATCTCGACCGTGCTGCCGCTGCCCGAGGATGAGGGCGAATGGGGCAAGCTGCACGTCATGTTTGCAACCGCAAAGGGCCATGTGCGTCGTAACAGCATGGACGCCTTCACCAACGTGCCCTCGAACGGCAAGATCGCCATGAAATTCGAGGGCGAGGACGAGGACGACCGGCTGATCGGCGTCGCGCTGCTGGGCGAGAATGACGATGTCCTGCTCGCGACGCGCCAGGGCAAGGCGATCCGCTTCGCCGGCGACGACGTCCGCGAGTTTCAGAGCCGCAACTCGACCGGTGTGCGCGGCATGAAGCTCGGCAAGGATGACGACGAGGTGATTTCGCTGTCGATCCTCCATCGCGGCGGGATGCGCGATCAGGACGAGCGCGAGGATTACCTCCGCTTCGCCCCGTGGAAGGCCGAAAAGGAAGGCGCGCCCGACATGGACGCCGACCGCTTCGCCGAGTTGGCGGGCCGCGAGCAGTTCATCCTGACCGTCTGCGCCAACGGCTATGGCAAGCTGTCGTCGGCCTATGAATATCGCCGCACCGGCCGCGGTGGCCAGGGGATCACCAACATCGACAATATCGCCCGCAACGGGCTGGTGGTCGCCAGCTTCCCCGCGACGCAGGCGCATCAGTTGATGCTCGTCACCGATCAGGCAAAGCTGATCCGCATGGGCCTCGACTCCTTGCGCGTCATCGGCCGCGGCTCGGCGGGCGTGCGCCTGTTCGACGTCGCGGAGGGCGAGCATGTCGTCTCCGCCGCGCTGATCGAGGACAGCGACGAAGAGGAGACCGAAGGCGGCACCGAAACGGAAACCCCCGAGGCCCCCGCGACGGAGGCGCCCTCCGAATGAGCGCCGCGACGGCCTTCAAGGTGCTGACGCACCAGCAATGGGTCGATTTCGAGCGCGAGCGCGTGTTCCGCGGGGCACCGGTGGATATCGCCGACGGCTATATCCACCTGTCGACCGCGGACCAGCTCGAAGGGACGCTGGCGAAGCATTTCGCGGGCCAGGACTGCCTGATGATCGCCGAGGTCGACCTGTCGCAATTCGGCGACGCGCTGCGCTGGGAGGAAGCGCGCGAGGGCGCGCTCTTCCCGCACCTTTACGGCGAACTGCCGATGCACGCGGTGGTGGGATTGCAGACGCGGGATTGAGACCCCGGAGAGAAGGACATTTATCCCTTTCGTCATTCCGGACTTGATCCGGAATCCATTCCTCCGGCGCTGCGCGAATGGACCCCGGATCAAGTCCGGGGTGACGAAACATAGAACCTCGGTCTCCAATTGACCTCTCTCCCCAATCGGCGCACCTTCCGTGCATGACGCTTACCATCACCCCCAGTGGCCAGGCCTGCGGCGCCCGCATCACCGGCGTCGATCTGACCCGGCCGCTCGCACCCGAAACCGTCGCCGAAATCCGCGCGGCGTGGCTCGATCATCACGTCCTCGTCTTCCCCGGCCAGAAGATGAGCGACGACGATCTCGAGCGCTTCACCGGCTATTTCGGCGGCTTCGGCGACGATCCGTTCATCAAGCCGATCCCCGGCCGCGAGCATATCATCGCGGTCAGGCGCCGCGCCGACGAGACCGCGCCGCTGTTCGCCGAAAACTGGCACAGCGACTGGAGCTTTCAGGACCGCCCGCCCGCGGGCACCTGTCTCTTCGGGATCACCATACCTCCCGTTGGCGGCAACACCGAATTTTCGAACCAGCACGCCGCGCTCGATGCGATGCCTGCGGACCTGCGCGCCCGCATCGAGGGGTTGCAGGCCGTCCACAGCGCGCGCGGCGGCTACGCCCCCTCGGGCATGTATGGCGCCCGGGATCAGGGCCGCAGCATGGACATCCGCTCGGGCGAGGAAGCGCTGGCGACCCAGCGCCATCCCTTTGTCCGCAATCATCCCGAGACCGGCCGCGAGGGCCTGTTCGGCTGCGCGGGCTATATCATCGGCTTCGACGGCATGGACGATGCGGAGGCGATCCCGCTGATCGTCGAGCTGCTCGAATGGCAGGGCCGCGAGGAATTTCGCTACAGCCACATATGGGAGCCCGACATGCTCGTCCTATGGGACAATCGCTCGGTGCTGCATCGCGCGACCGGCGGCTATGACGGGCACGACCGCCTGCTCCACCGCACGACGATCGCGGCGTGGGATGGATAGGCCGATTTCCTTGCCCTGTGATCCGCGACATTGCCGCGCGCCCGGTCGGCCATAAGACAGGGCCTACAACCATTCGATAGAGAGAATTTCGATGCGCTTTGCCCTACTCGCTGCCTTGCCCTTTGCGGCGCTCGCAACGGGAGGCGCAGCCCCGCAGCACGAACCCGCACCCTTCGACGGCGCGTGGATGGCCTGCGAAACCTATCAGGGGGCGAATATCTGCGCCTATACGCTGATGGCGCAGCGCGGCGAACGCGTGTGCGGGGTCCAGCGCGATTTCGCGACCAACGCTTATTATACCCAGCGCTTCGTCGCGACCGCCAGGGACAACCGTGCGCATATCGACCGCATCTGCGGCGACCCCGGATCGGAAACCGATACCTATTGCGCCGGACAGGCCCCGGCAGGCGCTGAAAAGGTCGGCTGGGGCCTGTCGGACCAGACGCTCCAGACCTGCGGCAACCGGCTCCACAGCGTGAAGGACGGCGACAGCTTCAGTTGCGCCAGCGCCCGTCCCGGTGCCGGATTGCCGAAAGTGCGCACATTGGGCAGCGAAGGCCCCGAACCCGAGGACAAGGCCTGGATGGCGTCCTGCCTGCAAGGCCAGGACTAACAGCGATCTATGCGTTCCCCTCGCTCGACAGCGTCTTGACCACGCCCCACGCGATCAGCGCCTGCCCCGCGAAATAAAGCGGCCAGACGAACCACATCGTTACATCCTTTCCGAGCGTCCCGCCCTCGCCCGCGAAGATGAACAGGTCGCTGGCGAGAAACATCATCGCGCCGATGCCGGTGCGGTAGCGCGGAAAGCGGCTCGCCCAGGCGGTTGCGGCCATCGCCGCGACGAGCGCGCTATAACCGACCGCCGCACTCATCTCACCCGTTTCGCCATGCCGGGTCAGCGCCCAGGCGATCAGCATCGCCAGCGGCACGACGGCGAAGACGAGCAGGCGCTGCGATCCGGTCATCGCGGCCCGCCGATTGCGCAGATAGAGCGCGATGGCGACAAGGTGCCCCATTGCAAAGGCCGCCGCGCCCTGCATCAGCCCGATCGCATCGAGCGCCCAATCGCCGAGCGCCCCGAAACCGAGGACGGCGGCGATCAGCCGTCCGTCGCCATTCCGCGCATTGACCGCGGCCCAGACCGCAAGCAACGCAACGCCCGAAGTCTTCCACAGATGGATGGCGGCGCCGTCCCAATGCTGGTGAACCGCGATGAAAAAGCTGATGCCGCCGACCAGCGCCAGCCCCCACAGCCAGCGCGCGCGATCCCAGCCTCTTCCTCCGACCATCGTCCACCCCTTTGCATCTTGTTTCCAACCCGCCTAGTGCGCGGCGCACAGCGCGCAAGTCAACGGATAGAGTCATGACCCACGACATTCACATCATCGGCGGCGGCCTCGCGGGCTCCGAGGCGGCGTGGCAACTCGCCGAGGCGGGCTATCGCGTGCGCCTGTCCGAAATGCGCGGGGGCGGCGACATGACTCCGGCGCATCAGGGCGACACGCTCGCCGAGATGGTCTGCTCGAACAGCTTCCGCAGCGACGACGGCGACAGCAACGCGGTCGGCCTCCTTCACCGCGAGATGCGCGCGCTCGGCTCGCTCATCATGCGCGAGGCCGACGCTACGAAAGTCCCCGCGGGCTCCGCGCTCGCGGTCGATCGCGATCTTTTCTCGGGCGGCGTCACCCGCGCTTTGTCCGAGCATCCCAACATCGCCATCGTCCGCGAGCGTGTCGATACGCTGCCTTCGGAGGGGCTGACGATCGTCGCGACCGGCCCGCTGACCGCGCCCGGTCTGGCGACCAGCATCGGCGCCGCGACCGGCAAGGACGCGCTCGCCTTCTTCGACGCGATCGCGCCGATCGTCTACCGCGACAGCATCGACATGGACGTCGCGTGGATGGCAAGCCGCTGGGACAAGGTCGGGCCGATCGGCGACGGCAAGGATTATATCAACTGCCCGATGGACAAGGATCAATATCACGCCTTCGTCCAGGGCCTGATCGACGGCGACAAGACCGAGTTCAAGGACTGGGAAACCGACACCCCCTATTTCGAAGGCTGTATGCCGATCGAGGTGATGGCCGAGCGCGGCCCCGAAACGCTGCGCTTCGGTCCGATGAAAGGCGTCGGCCTCGACAATCCGCGCACCGGGCGCTGGCCCTATGCCGTCGTCCAGCTTCGCCAGGACAATGCGCTCGGCACGCTGTGGAACATGGTCGGTTTCCAGACCAAGCTCAAACATGCGGCGCAGATCGAACTGTTCCGCACCATCCCCGGCCTCGAAAAGGCGGAGTTCGCGCGGCTCGGCGGGCTTCACCGCAACAGTTTCATCCGCTCGCCCGAACTGCTCGACGGCCAGCTTCGCCTCAAGTCGGCGCCGCATATCCGCTTTGCCGGCCAGATCACCGGCTGCGAGGGCTATGTCGAAAGCGCCGCGATCGGCCTGATCGCCGCGCGTTTCGCTGCCGCCGAACTCGGCGGCCGCACCCTGCCCCCGCCGCCGGGCGAAACCGCGCTCGGCGCGCTGCTCGGCCACATCACCGGCGGCGCCGATGCCGCGAGCTATCAGCCGATGAACGTCAATTTCGGCCTCTTCCCCCCGCTCGCCGAGGAGGTGCGCAAGAAGGACCGCAAACTGGGCTACACCCAGCGCGCCGGAGCGGCGCTGGCGGAGTGGATGAAGCTGACTGGGTAAAGAGAAGAAAGGGGTTCACGCGAAGACGCGGAGCCGCGGAGATATGGCACTAACCGCGAAGCGGCCTTTCTCCTGCGATCTCGCGGGGGAAATCAAAGTCAGAAAAATAAATGGACCTATCGGCCCGATCCCTCCGCGGCTCCGCGGCTCCGCGCGAACCAAGAAGTCTCTGCGCTTCTGAGCGAGAATCCCTTCAGCAACTGCACTTCGGCTTCGCCGCCCGCTTCGGCGCGGTCGTCGCGAACTCGGCTCGCGTCAGGTCGCCCGATTTGTCGGCGTCGGCCCTGGCGAAGCGCTCGCCGGTCGCAACCGCCCATTCCTCGAACGTCAGCAGATTGTCGCCGTTCCTGTCGAGCTTGCGGAACGCGGCGGTGCGCGAGGACATCAGCTCGACACGGCTGATCCGGTCGTTGCGATCGCGGTCGAAGCGGTTGAAGCGCCGTTCCTCGCGCGACGTTTCCTTCGCGGCGGGCAGCGCGGGCGGCGCAGGGCCACGCTTCGGCGCATGGGCGCCCGCGATGGGGATCGCCAGCAGGCCGGGCGGCGGCTCGGGCGGCACCTCTTCCTCGGCGACCTGGCTATAGCCTTTCCACAGGAACAGCCCGCCGGTGAGCAGAAGCGCGCTCGCCACGCCGCCGATCAGGAATCTGGAAATCGCCATCAGCCCCTCCCGCGGACAGGCTTGCTATCATGACGCGGGCAAGGCCAGCACCAAACGCCGCCATATTGGTTCGATTCCCACCCGTCGCCCCCGCGAGGCGGGGGCCGCCGACAGCCCTGCGCTATGCCTCCAGCGGCCCCCGCCTTCGCGGGGGCGACGAGTTTTTATCGAAAGAGCAATTCAAAATGCGCGCATCAATTGCTATATCCGATCAATGCAAAATTACCTGCCCACGCTCAAACAGATGCAATATCTCGTTGCGCTCCACGATCACGGCCATTTCGGCCGCGCCGCCGACGCCTGCAACGTCACCCAGTCGACGCTGTCGGCCGGCATTCGCGAACTCGAGACTTTGCTCGGCCAGACGCTGGTCGAGCGCACCCGCCGCGTCGTTCGCTTCACCGTGCTCGGCGACAAGATCGTCGCCAAGGCGCACCGCGTGCTGCGCGAGGCCGAGGAGTTGGCCGACATGGCCGCCGCCGCCGCCGCGCCGCTGGTCGGCGAGCTACGCATGAGCGTCATTCCGACGATCGCGCCCTTCCTGCTTCCCGGCCTGCTCCCGCGGCTGCGCAAGGAACGCCCGTCGCTCAAGCTTTTCCTGCGCGAGGAACCGAGCGCGCAGGCGTGCGATTCGCTCCATCACGGCGCCGTCGACTGCGTCCTCCTCGCGCTCCCTTATGCGTGCGGCGATGTCGAGAGCGAGGCGCTGTTCGACGACGCGCTGTTCGTCGCCTTTCCCGGCGAGCAGGCCGAGGACCTTCCGGCGATGGTCAGCGCCGACCAGATCGACCCGGCACAGATGCTGATGCTCGAGGACGGGCATTGCCTGAAGGATCACGCACTTGCCGCGTGCAACCGCCCTGAACTGCGCGCCGGCGCACGGATGATGGGCACCTCGCTCCACACCCTCGTTCAGATGGTCGACAATGGCCTGGGCATCACCATGCTGCCGCAGATGGCGATCGAGGCGGGAATCCTCGACCATACCGACATCGACACGCGGCCGCTCGATTCGGATCACGACTGGCGCACGATCGCGCTCGTCTGGCGCAAGGGCAGCCCGCGCGCCGACGAATTCCGCCTGCTCGCGGACATTTTCAGGAAGCATAAGGCGAATTGAGTCCAACCGTCATCCCGGTGAAGGCCGGGATCTCGCCGGTTCATCATGACGCGAGTTTGAGATCCCGGCCTTCGCCGGGATGACGCTGTTCAATCCCACCGCTCAGCGCGGCCCTGATCGCCCTCGCGCGGCTCGACCCAGCGCACCCGCCCGTCGGCGAACGTCTCGCGCTTCCACAGCATCACATCGGTCTTGAGCCGGTCGATCAGATATTCGCAGGCCGCGAGCGCTTCGGCGCGATGCGGGCTGCTCGCCAGCACCAGCACGATCGTCTCGCCGGGCGTCATCGCGCCGACACGGTGGATCAGCGTCAGCGCGGCCAATCCCCAGCGATCGGCGGCGGTGTGGGCCAGCCCGGCCAGCCCCGCCTCGGTCAACACCGGATGATGGTCGAGGAACAGTTCGGTGAGGCCATCTTCGCCGCGCACCCGCCCGATGAAGCTCGCGCTCGCGCCGTGTCCCCCGGCGTCGTGCCGGTCGATCTCGGCCGCGACATCGATCGCATCGGTCTGGACCGCAACGTGGATCATCCGCCCGTCACCGGCGGAAACAGCGCGATTTCGCGTCCCAGCGCCGCGTCCGGCGCCGCCATGACGCCATCGATCGCGCCGCGGATGCGCGCCGGCTCAGCAAAGGCCAGCGCGCCCCGCGCATCGCGCGCCGCGAGCCAGCCGACCAGATCGGCCATCGTTGTCACCCCGGCGGGCGGCTCGATCACCTCTTCGGAAACTCCCATCCGCTCGCGCACCCAGGCGAAATAGCTGACCGTCAGCGCCACGGCTTAGTCCATATGCTTGAGGCCGACGCGCAGATAATCCCAGCCGGTAATCAGCGTCAGCACCGCCGCGCCCCACAGCGACGCGAGACCAACGGTCTTGATCCACGCCATCTCCGGCAACGCTCCCGCCAGGATCAGCGCACCGAAGGCGATCAGTTGAAAGGTCGTCTTCCACTTGGCAAGCTGGGTCACCGGCATCGACACCTGCAACGTCGCGAGGAATTCGCGCAGGCCGGAGACGATGATCTCGCGCAGCAGGATCATCAGCGCGGCGATGACATGATAGCCGGTGATGTCGCGCGTAAAGACGAGCAGCAGGATGACCGCAGCGATCATGATCTTGTCGGCGATCGGATCGAGAAAGGCGCCCAGCCGCGACACGATGCCGCGCGAGCGCGCAACATAGCCGTCAAAATAATCGGTAATGCCCATCAGGCAATAAAGGCCAAAGGCGAAACCATAATCGATCGGCTTCGGCTGCGGTCCGCCCGGAGCGACCCCCGGCCACAACAGGAACAACAGGATCGGAACTGCCAAAATGCGCGACAGCGTCAATATATTCGGAAGGCTGAGCATGATCCCTGCGGGCGTATCCGTTCCAAAATGGGCTTTGACCGTGCAAGCCCTAACCGATAAGCCCCCCCGGCGACAACAAGATTGCCTTTGGGGGGATAATCCGGGGCGGGCGTTGTCCGGATGTCGGGCTGCAAGAGTGGATTTTCAATGACCGGTTCCTTTGCGCTGATGAAGCAACGCCGGTTCCTGCCCCTGTTCGCGACGCAGTTCCTCAACGCCTTCAACGACAATTTCTACAAGATGGCGATGGTGATCCTCGTCACCTTCACCATCTACAAGGACCCGGAAACCGAGGCGTGGTTCAACGCCCTTGCGGGGGGGCTGTTCATCCTGCCCTTCTTCCTCTTCTCCGCGCTCGCCGGCCAGCTTGCCGACAGCACCGACAAGACGCGGATGATCCGCCTCATCAAGTCGGCGGAAATCGGGATCATGATCGTGGGCGCCAGCGGCATCTGGCTGCACAATGTCCCGCTGATGCTGCTCGCGCTCTTTTCGATGGGGATGCACTCGACCTTCTTCGGGCCGATCAAATATGCCATCCTGCCCCAGCACCTCGAGGAGGATGAGGTCCTCGCCGGCACCGGCTGGGTCGAGGCGGGCACCTATATCGCCATCCTCGGCGGCACGATCGTCGGCGGCCTGACCCCGCCGCATATCGCGATCCCCGGCATCGTCGTCGTCGCGGTCATCGGCCGCCTGACCGCCAGCTTCGTCCCCGCCGCGCCGCCGGAAAAGGAGGCCGAGGGCCTCGCCATCGATCATAATGTGCTGCGGTCGTCGTGGCAGATCGTGAGCGGCACGATGCATATTCCGCGCCTGTTCCTCGCCATCGTCTCGATCAGCTTCTTCTGGGCGATCGGTGCGATATTGGCGGCGCAATTCCCGCCGCTCGTCAAAAATGCGCTCGGCGGCGACAACACCGTCGCGACGATGTTCACCGCCATCTTCTCGATCGGCGTCGCGATCGGCTCGATCGTCGTCAACCGGCTGCTCAAGGGTCATGTCTCGGCGCGCTATTCGCCGGGATCGGTGATCGTCATGGGGCTGTTCGTCCTCGACCTCTGGTGGTCGGTCAGGGGCTGGGTCCACGCCGATGCGACGCTGATGGACTGGCGCGAATTTCTGTCGCTCAACGCGGGCGATCGCATCATCTTCGACCTGTTCGGCATCGCGGTCGCCGGGGGCATGTTCGTCGTTCCGCTCTATGCCTTCCTGACCACCACCGTCGCCAAGTCGCAGACCGCGCGCACCGTCGCCGCGAACAATATCGTCAATTCTGGCTTCATGGTGGCGGCGACGCTGCTGCTCAGCGTGCTGATCGGCCTCGGATTGACGATCGACGACACGCTGCTGATGGTCGCGGCGATGTGCCTGATATCGTCCTTCCTCGCGTGGAAGCTACATAAGGCCTGCGATTAGATCAGGAACATCATCGTCGCGACGAAGAAGATCGCGAAACTTTCCAGAAACAGCCGCATATCGCCGTCGCGCGACCAGAAGGACGGAACCGCCCGTCCCGCGCGCAGCGCGCTCACCAATTCGCCCTGCCAATCCTCGGGCGCATTCAGCCGCGCGATGGTCACCTGCCGCGCCGCGTGCGCGCGCAGCCGTTCGCGAATGTCGATCTGCCGGTTCGAGTCCATGCCGCGAAGCTAGGGCGTGCCTAACGAGTCGATAAGGTTAAAAAAGCGTTAACGCCGTCCCTGTCCCGGCGCGGGACGAAAGCGCCCGATTTGCTTAATCGCGCGGCATCGGCCGCACGCGCACGCTGCGGCGATCGGCCAGCCCCTTCTGGAACGGCCGGCATTGCTGCGGTTTCATCCGCGGGCCGAGGCACAGGCGCACCTCGTCCAGCCAGCCGTCGCGGTCGGCCGCGACCGCGATCATCGCCTCCTTCACCCCCGGATTGACCGCCGCGAAAGCGCGCCGGACGCTGCCCGCGGTCTGCGGCGCCGCGGCCAGCCGCGTCATGTCGGGAAAGCGCACCGCGCGGAACAATATCTCGGCGGCGCGGAAATAGGCGGCGGGATGCGGGCTCATGCAGGTGCCGTGCTTCGCCCATTCATGCTGCAAGAGCTGCGCCGACGGGGTCATGCACATATGTTTCTTCAACACCGGCTGCGGCACGATCTTCGCCGGGCGGCACCATTGCGGATAGCCCGGATCGCCCGCCTCGGGCCACAGGCCGTGCAGCACCCAGCCGAAACGGCCATTCTCTCCCGAACATTGGAAGCGGTCGCGCGCGTCCCTCGGATTGCGCACCCCCGCGCAGCGCTGCGGCGACCAGCTCATGCTGAGCAGATAGCCCGCGACCGGCACCTTGCGCACCGGCTCGCCGCGCCGCGGCTGTTCGAGGCGCGGGACGGGAACGCGATCGGGCGCGACGCAGGCGGGCGATTGCGCCTGCGCGGCAGAGGGCGTGAGCAGCAACGCCAGCGCAATATCAAGCCAGCGCAAAATCGAGCCCGATGTCGGCCGCCGGCGCCGACTGCGTCAACCGGCCCACCGAGACATACGTCACCCCCGTCGCGCCGATCGCGCCGATGGTGTCGAGCCGCACCCCGCCCGACGCCTCGGTCGGCACGCGGCCACCGACGATTGCGACCGCCTCGCGCAGGGCATCCGGCCCCATATTGTCGAGCAGCAGGTGCGTCGCCCCGGCCTTCAACGCGGGTTCGACCTGATCGACGCGGTCGACCTCGACGATGATGTTTTCGATCCCCGCGGCGACCGCTCGGCGCACCGCTTCCTCGACCGATCCTGCAACCGCGACATGATTGTCCTTGATCATCGCCGCGTCCCACAGCCCCATGCGATGATTGGTCGCGCCGCCCATCCGCGTCGCATATTTTTCCAGCACCCGCAGCCCGGGGATCGTCTTGCGCGTGTCGAGCAGAGTCGCGGTGCCGCCGAGCGCATCGACATAGCCCCGCGTCATCGTCGCGATTCCCGACAGATGCTGCACCGTGTTCAGCGCCGACCGCTCGGCGGTCAGCATCGCGCGGGCATTGCCCGACAGCCGCATCAGGTCGCTTCCCGCCGCCACCCGCTCGCCTTCGGCGACCAGGATGTCGATCTCCATCGCGGGATCGAGCGCGCGGAAAAAGGCCTCGGCGATCGGCAGCCCCGCGACGGTGATCGCGTCGCGGCTGTCCATCACCCCCGAAAAGCGCGCGTCGGCGGGGATGGTCGCCATCGAGGTGATGTCGCCGCCCGACCCCAGATCCTCGGCCAGGGTGTTGCGGACAAAGGCGTCGAGGTCGAAACCGGAAAGAGAAAAATCGCTCATTGGGCGAGCGATAGAGCGAACCCTGCGCAAATCAACTTGACGTTTACGTCAACTGGCGCTGACATGGGCGCAATAGCCAAGCCCACTCCGTCATTGCGAGGAGCCGAAGGCGACGCGGCAATCCAGAGCAGGCGTAGGCCGCCCTGGATTGCTTCACCCGGCTGCGCCGGGTTCGCAATGACGCGCGTGGGGTAATCGGAGAAGAAATTTGCAATCCCCCATCTGCGCCATGCTCGGCATCGAATTTCCCCTGCTCGCTTTCTCGCACTGTCGCGACGTCGTCGTCGCGGTGTCGAAGGCGGGGGGTATGGGGGTGTTCGGCGCCGCCGCGCTGCCGCCCGAGCGGCTGGAGGAGGAGCTGGCGTGGATCGACGCGCATATCGGCGGCCGCCCCTATGGCGTCGACCTGATCGTCCCCAACAGCTTCGCGGGCAAGGGCGAGGCGCCGGCTTCCAACGCCGCCAAAGTTCCCGAATCGCACCTGCGCTTCGCCGCCGACCTGCTCGGCAAGTTCGACGTCGATGCGGCGGGGCTCGAAGCGGCGATGGAGATGCGGCAGAGCTTCGGCGACAATATGCATGAGGACGGCGCGGCGCGGCTGCTCGAAGTCGCCTTCCGCCACCCGATCGCGCTGATCGCCAACGCGCTCGGCGTGCCGCCGCCGCTGATGCTCGAACTCGGCAAGCGCCACGAAGTGCCCGTCGCCGCGCTCGTCGGCACTCGCGATCATGCGCTGGCACAGGTGCGCGCGGGGGTCGATATCCTCGTCGTCGCGGGCGGCGAGGCCGGCGGGCATTGCGGCGAGGTCGCGACGATGGTGCTGGTGCCCGAGGTCGCGGCGGCGGTCGAGGCGGTCGGCGCGACGACGCCGATCCTCGCCGCGGGCGGCATCGTCACCGGGCGCCAGATGGCGGCGGCGATGGCGATGGGCGCGCACGGCGCCTGGACCGGATCGGTCTGGCTGACCACCGCCGAGGCCGAAACTAATCCGGTCGTGAAGGAAAAGATGCTCGCCGCCTCGGCGCGCGACACGGTGCGATCGAAAAGCCGCACCGGCAAGCCCTCGCGCCAGCTCCGCTCGCCCTGGACCGACGCCTGGGAAGCCGAGGGCGCGCCCAAGCCGCTCCCCATGCCGCTCCAGTCGCTGGTCAGCGAACCGGCGCTGCGCAAGGTCGACAAATTGTCCGAGGGCGGCCACGAAGGCGCCAAGGCACTCGCAACTTACTGGGTCGGCCAGGGCGTCGGCCTGATGAACGAGCCGATGGGCGCCGGGCAGGTCGTGCAGGCGTTCAAGGAAGACTGGATCAGCGCCTGCGAACGGCTGAACGGGTTCGTGGGGGATTAACCAATAAAAAGCCCCTCCTCTTCAGACGAGGGGTTGGGGTGGTGGACGCCGGTGCGGAAGCACCACCCCGCTGCGACTAGGGAACAAGTTCCCAAGTCTCGCTGCCCCTCCTCTGAAGAGGAGGGGGCGGGAAATCAGGCCACGGTCGCCTTGACGATCTTCCCCGGCTCGCGCGGCGGTTCGCCCTTCGGCAGCGCGTCGACATTTTCCATGCCTTCGATCACTTCGCCCCAGACGGTATATTGATTGTCGAGGAAGCGGGCATCGTCGAAGCAGATGAAGAACTGGCTGTTCGCACTGTTCGGGTTCTGCGCGCGCGCCATCGAGCAGACGCCGCGTACGTGCGGTTCAGCGTTGAATTCCTGCGGCAGGTCGGGAAGCTTGCTGCCGCCCATGCCGGTGCCCGTCGGGTCGCCGCCCTGCGCCATGAAGCCCGGGATCACGCGATGAAAGACGACATCATCGTAAAAGCCTTCCTTGGCCAGCGTCGTGATGCGCTCGACGTGCAGCGGGGCAAGATCGGGGCGCAGGCGGATGACGACATCGCCGGTCGACAGCGAAAGAGTGAGCGTCTGGTCGGACATGAGGAACTCCTGGTTGGAAGGCCTTGGGAAAGGCATGATGGATATGCGAGCGCCATAGCCGCGCCGCGCGGCAAAGCCACGCCCTAATTGCGCAAAAAGCGTCGCGGCGGCGTTGCCATCATGCGGCGGCGGGATTAGGGGAAGGCCGGAAGCCACATCACACGCCGCATATTCCAGGGAGGACCGCGCGATGGACAAACGCGAAGAATCCCTGCCCCCCGACGACGTGACCATCACCGACGATCGCGAGATCGATCGCGATCCGGCCCAGCGCGAACCCGAAACCGAACTCGACGAGGACGACCGGCTGAAACCGGCCTTCGTCCGCGACGTGATCGACCTTGCCGAAGCGGGCGAGGTCGAGGCGGCGCGCGAGCGCGTCGGCCGCCTCCACCCCGCCGACATCGCCGACCTGTTCGAGCTCGTCTCGGACGAGGATCGCCCGCTGCTCGCGCATGTGCTCGGCGACATGGTCTCGCCCGACGTGCTCGCGGAGATGAACGACCATGTGCGCGAGCGGTTGATCGATCTGCTCGCGCCGGAGCAAGTGGCCGAAATCGCGTCCGAACTCGATACCGACGACGCCGTCGCGATCATCGAGGATATGGAGGAGGACGAGCAGCAGGCCGTCCTCCAGGCGATGGAGCCCGAGGATCGCGCGGCGATCGAGGACGCCCTCTCCTATCCCGAGGAGACCGCCGGGCGCCTGATGCAGCGCGAATATGTCGCGGTGCCCGAGCATGTGACCGTCGGCGACGTCATCGACCGGCTGCGCGAAGATGTCGACCTTGCCACCGATTTCTGGGAAATCTTCATCGTCGACCCGATGCACCGCCCGGTCGGCACCTGCCAGTTGAGCTGGATATTGCGCGCGCCGCGCACCATCGCGATCAGCGATCTGATGAAGCGCGAGCAGACGCTGATCCCGGTCGACATGGATCAGGAAGAGGTCGCGCTGCGCTTCCAGAAATATGCGCTGATCTCCGCCGCGGTGGTCGACAAGGCCGGGCGCCTCGTCGGCATGATCACCGTCGACGACGTCGTCCACATCATCCAGGAAGAGGCGGGCGAGGACATTTTGCGCCTGTCGGGTGCGGGCGACGGCGACATCAACGAACCGATCGCGATGACGATCCGCACCCGCCTGAGCTGGCTGGTCGTCAATCTGGGCACCGCGATGCTCGCGGCGTCGGTGGTCGGCTTTTTCGAGGGCGCGATCGCCAAATTCGCGCTGCTCGCGGTGCTGATGCCGATCGTCTCGGGCATGGGCGGCAATGCGGGAACGCAAACGCTGGCGGTTACCGTGCGCGCGATCGCGACCAATCAGCTCACCGCGTCGAACACTTTGCGCATGATCTTCCGCGAGCTCCGCATCGCGACGGTGAACGGCCTGTCGCTCGGCGTGCTGATCGGCATCGGCACCGCGCTGATCTTCGGCAACCCGCTGCTCGGCGCCGTCATCGCATCGGCGATGCTGATCAACAATCTGGTCGCGGGGCTCGCCGGCATCCTGGTTCCGGTGACGCTCGACCGGCTTGACGTCGATCCCGCCGTTTCGTCGGCGGTTTTCGTGACGACGCTGACCGACATCATGGGATTTTTCTCGTTCCTCGGGCTCGCGGTGCTGAGCGGCCTGACCGCGATGAACTGATCAAAGCCCCGGAATCCAAGCGATTCAAAAGAATCGCGAAAAAATTTTCATCGCCGCAACTTTTTTCGGGAACTTATTCGCCGCGCCGGTCGTTTCCTTTTCGAGCAGCGGCATCGCCCCCCCGCAGCGCTGCTCAGCAACATTGGCCCGGCCCGCATTCCCTCCCCCCCCCCTCGAACGCGTGCCGGGCCATTTTGCGCTCAAGACATGACCCGCAAGAGGTGATCAATGACGAGTGTCCGTGTAATCCTTCTCACTCTGCTAGCCAGCTTTCTGGTCGCTGGCTGCAACACGGTGAAAGGCGTCGGCCGCGATATCGAGTCGGTCGGACAGGCCGGCGACGACGCCATTCACTGATCGGCGTGGTGCTGACTTACCCCTAGGCCTCTTCGAGAGGCTCGACAGGCGCCGCTTCGGCGCCTGTCTTTTTGCGTCGGCGCTGGGTGAACCAGATCGCGATCAGCGACAATTCGTAAAGCAGGATCAGTGGCCCGGCGAGCAGCAACTGGCTCAGCACGTCAGGCGGCGTGAAGACGGCGCCGATCGCTACTGCGGCGACGATCATGTAGCGACGCGCGGAAACGAGTTGCTCCCGCGTCACCAGTCCCGATCGTTCGACGAGCATCAGCAGGATCGGCAACAGAAAGGCGATACCGAACGCCATCAGGAACTGCATGATGAAGGTGATATATTCGCCGGTCGCCGGCAGCGCTTCCTGCGTGACTCCGCCCAGATCCCGCTGGAATCCGAAAAGGAAGTGCAGCGCGATCGGAATGGTAACGAAATAGGCGAAGCTGGCGCCCGCCGCAAACAACAGCGGCGTCGCGATCAGGAACGGCAGCAGCGCGCGCCGTTCCTTTCGGAATAATCCCGGCGCGACGAACTTCCAGAGTTGATTGGCGATCACCGGAAAGGCGAGCATCATGGCCGCGAAAAGAGCGACCTTCATCTCGACGAAAAAAGCTTCGGTCGGCTTCGTATAGATCAGCTTCTTGAGCCCCGCGACGGTCAGCGGATGAACCAGAACCGTCAATAGGGCCCGCGCGAAATAGAGACAGATGCCGAACGCAACCGCAATAGCGAGCAGCGACTTGAGCAGTCGAGAGCGCAGCTCAATCAGATGGTCAAGCAGTGGCATCTTGCCCCCCGCGCCATCCTCATCCGCTGTATCGGGAGCAATCACGGGCACCTCGGCGGTCATGGCAGCGGCCCGCCCGGCGGCGGCACCTCATGCGTCTCGGGCTTGGCCGCGATAACTTCAGGCTCGGAATTCGCGGACGGCGTTTCAGCGGCCGGCTCGGCAGGAAGCACTGGCGGCGTGGCGGCGGCGACATCGTCGACACGCGGGAATTCTTTCATGATCGCATCGTTCTGCTCACGCCACTGTTTTTCGAGCTCCTCCAGCTCAGCCTCACGCATCATCGTGTCGAGTCCGGCGCGGAAATGGCGCGCCATACCGCGCGCCTTGCCGACCCATTTGCCGACAAAACGCATCGCCTTGGGTAAATCCTTGGGGCCGATGACCACCAAGGCCACCACCAAGACGAGCAGCAGCTCGGTGGGCGCGACATCGAACATGATTCAGGACTTCGCGAACGGACCGCGGTCAGCGAATCTCAGTTTCCGCGGTCGGTGTCGGAGTCGCCTCGGGCGTCCGCTGGCCTTCGATCTGGCGCGGCGCGGGGGGCGGCGCATCGTCTTCCGACATGCCCTTCTTGAAATTCTTAATGCCCTTGGCGACGTCGCCCATCATCTCGGAAAAGCGGCCTTTCCCGAACAGCAGCAGAACAACCAACGCCAGCAGGAGCAGATGCTGCCAACTAAGACCCATGAGATTTCTCCTTTAACCCCATCTAGGCGTCCTCGCCGTCTTTTACTAGGTCGAGTTCGCCCATCGCCTCCTCGAAAGCAAGGTCGACCGGGTCGAGCAGGCCGGCGGCGCGCAGATCCTCGATCCCGGGCAGGTCCTTGCGGCTCGCCAGCCCGAAATGCTGCAAAAAGGCGTCGGTGGTCTTGTAGATCAGCGGCCGCCCCGGCACCTCGCGCCGCCCCGCGGGCGCGATCCATTCGGCCTCCATCAGCACGTCGAGCGTGCCCTTCGAGGTCTGAACGCCGCGGATCGCCTCGATCTCCGCGCGGCTGACGGGCTCGTGATAGGCGACGATCGCCAGCACCTCGGCCGCCGCGCGCGACAATTTGCGCGGATCGTCGCGCTCGCGGCGCAGCAGATGGGCAAGGTCGGCGGGGGTCTGGAAATGCCAATGCCCGCCGCGTTCGACCAGTTCGATACCGCTGCCCTTGTGACGGTCGGCAATCCGCACAATGATCGCGCGCACCTCGCCCGGCGTCATCTCATCGCCGAGACGCCCCGCGACTTGCCGCGCATCGAGCGGTTCGTCGCTCGCGAACAGCATCGCCTCTATCGCGCGTTCCAGATCGTCGATCATGCCGGGTGCTGTCCCATTGAGGCTGCCTTCAGGTAGAGGGGCTCGAACGCGCCGTCCTGCTTGAGGTCGACGCGACCCTGTCGCGCCAGTTCGAGCGCGGCGACGAAGCTCGACGCGATCGCCGAGCGGCGCAGCGGACCCTGATAGTCGGACGGCAGGAAATCGGACAGTTCGGCCCAGTCGACCTTGATCCCGATCATCCGTTCGAGATGCTGAAGCGCCGCGTCGAGGGTGATCACCGGGCGCCGCGCGACCATGTGGACGACGGGCTCGGTGCGCAGCTTGACCTGACCATAGGCCGCCAGCAGGTCGTAAAGGCTGGCATCCCAGCGCCGCACCCGGACGTCGCGCAGCCCTTCCGGCTTCGCGCGCAGAAAGACGTCGCGGCCGATGCGGTCGCGCGCGAGCAGCCGCGCCGCCGATTCGCGCATCGCCGCCAGACGCTGGAGCCGCAGTTGCAGCCGCAGCGCGAGTTCGTCGGGCGACGGCTCCTCCAGCGGGTCCTTGGGCAGCAGCAGCGCCGATTTGAGATAAGCGAGCCACGCCGCCATCACCAGATAATCGGCCGCGACCTCCAGCTTCGCGCGCATTTCGGCGATGAAGGCGAGATATTGCTCGACGAGCTGGAGGATCGAAATCTGCCGAAGGTCGACCTTCTGCCCGCGCGCGAGCGTCAGCAGCAGGTCGAGCGGCCCTTCCCAGCTGTCGAGATTGAGTTGCAGCGCATCCTCGCGCTCGGCCGCTGCCGCCGGTGCCAGTTCGAAGGCGAGCGGCAGCTCCTCCATCAGGCGAGCGCCAGCAGCGCGTCGCGCTGATCGATGAGCACCGCGAACTGACGCGGGTCGTGCGCACCCGAAATCCTGTCCATCGCGCTTTCGAGCCGCGCGAGGGAGAGCGTGCTGATCGGGTCGAGCGCCTTTGCGATGCCGACCATGTCGTCCATCTTCGCCCAGCAGTTGAGCGCGATGTCGCATCCCGCGGCGACCGCATCGGCGGCGCGCGACGGGACGGTGCCCGACAGCGCCTTCATATCGAGGTCGTCGGTCATCAGCAGGCCGTGAAAGCCGACACGTTGGCGGATGATGCCGTCGATCACGGTCGGCGACAGGGTCGCAGGCCGCTCGCGGTCCCACGCGTCGAAGATGACATGGCAGGTCATCGCCATCGCCGCGTCGCGCAGCGCCGCGAAAGGCGCGAGATCGCTCTGCAAATCATGGTCGGACGCGGTGACGATCGGCAGCGCCTCGTGGGTATCGAGCATCGCGCGGCCGTGGCCGGGGATATGCTTGACGACGCCAACGACGCCGCCGTCCTGAAGCCCGCTCAGGATCGCGCGGCCGAGCGCCGCGACGCGCATCGGCTCGCTGCCGAGCGCGCGGTCGCCGATCACATCGCTCGCCCCCGGCTGCCGCACGTCGAGCAGCGGCAGGCAATCGACGGTGATCCCGACCTCGGCAAGCATCACCGCGAGCGCCATCGCGTTGAGCCGCGCTGCTTCGATCGCGCTGGCCGGGGCGCGCTCGTAAAGCGCGTCGAACGCTGCGCCGCTCGGGAAATCGGGCCATTCGGGGGCCTTCATCCGCGCGACGCGGCCGCCCTCCTGGTCGATGAGGATCGGCAGGCTGGCGCGCCCGTCGAGGCTGCGCAGATCGTCGGTCAGGCGCCGAAGCTGCTCGCGGTTCGCGATATTGCGGCCGAACAGGATGTAGCCCGCGGGGTCGCTGTCGCGGAAGAAGGCGCGCTCGTCATCGGTCAGGGTCAGGCCCGAAAGCCCGAAAATCGCGGGTATCATCGTGCGTCAACCTCCATCGGCCGGCGCCCCCTCATCTCCAACCTGGCCCTCAACATGGCATGGCGGAGGGAGCGAACCAATGTCCTCTGCGGCCAAGCGGGCCGAATCAGCGGACGACGACGCAATTTTCACCCGCGACGCGCAATTTTCCGCAAAGCGACGCCGCGTTGGCGGCCGTCCCCGCCGCGGCGCGGAGCCGATAGACGGTCTTGCCCCCCGCCGTCGCCGGCGACACCGATTTGCCGAGGCCGGCCAGATAGGGAAAGCGCTTCGACAAATTGGTCCACGCCTTCGCCGCCGCGGCTTCGCTGCTGAACGCGCCGAGCTGGATCGTCGCCGAACCGCCCGCCTGCGCCTTGTCCGCCGCCGCTGTATCGCCGGTCTTGACCGACATGGCGGCGGGTCCCGGCTTGCCCTTGTCGGCGGCGGCGATGCGCGCCGCCTCGGCCTTTGCCGCGGCCGCCTTTTCGCTGTCGGCCTTCGCCTTTTCGGCCCGGGCGGCGGCTTCGCGCTCGGCCGGGGTCACCGCGGGCTCCTCGGGCATCCGCGTCGGATCGACCTTGCCCGCCGGAACCGCGCCCTCGGTCGCGGCGAAGCTCGCGGCGCCCTCGCCCTCGAAGGTCTTGGCGCCGTCGGTCTTCGGCGCGACCTTGTAATCGCCCTGCTGCGCCGCGATCAGTTCGCCCTGCCCGCGCGCGCCGCCGTTCTGAAGCCACCAGAGCGCGCCGAGCACCGCACCGATCAGCAGCAGCCCGCCGAGCACCATCACCAGCAGGCGGACCGGCGACACTTCGCCATCTTCTTCATAGCCGTCGGCGGCTTCGAGCCACGGCAGGCGGTCGTCGTCTTCGAGCCCCAGGCCCTCGCCGGCCCCCGTTTCGCCCTTACCGTCCGCCATCAGCTCATCTCCTCAAGGGCTTCCACTCCCATCAGGTGGAGCCCGTTGCGGATAACCTGCCCGATTCCGTCGGCCAAATAAAGCCGCGTCGCGGTCAGTTCGGGGTCGTTTGCCAAAATGACACGCGCTTCGGGCCGGTCGTTACCCATGTTCCACCAGGCATGGAACGCCGCGGCGAGGTCGCCGAGGTAGAAGGCGATACGGTGCGGCTCGCGCGCCGATGCCGCCGCCTCGACGATACGCGGGAATTGCGCGAGCAGCTTGACGAGGCCGAGTTCATAGTCGTCGAGCCGCGCCGGGTCCGGCGCCGCCGCCGCAACGCCGGCCTCGGCGAGCTTGCGCTTCAGCGACGCGATCCGCGCATGGGCATATTGGACATAGAAGACCGGATTGTCGCGCGATGCCTCGACGACCTTGGCGAAATCGAAATCCATCTGGGCATCGGCCTTGCGCGTCAGCATGGTGAAGCGCACCGCATCCTTGCCGACCTCGTCGACGATATCGGCGAGGGTGACGAAATTGCCCGCGCGCTTCGACATTTTGAACGGCTCGCCATTCTTGAGCAACCGGACCATCTGCACCAGCTTGACGTCGAAACGCGTCTTGCCGCCGGTCAGCGCCGCGACCGCGGCCTTGATCCGCTTGACCGTCCCCGCATGGTCGGCGCCCCAGATGTCGATCAGCTCGTCGGCGTCCTGCGCCTTCTGGTAATGATAGGCGAGGTCGGCGCCGAAATAGGTCCAGCTTCCGTCCGATTTCTTGATCGGCCGATCCTGATCGTCGCCGAACTCGGTCGAACGGAACAGCGGCAGTTCGACCGGCTCCCAATCCTCGGGCGTCTCGCCCTTCGGGGCTTCGAGCTGACCATCGTAGACCAGATCGTGATCGCGCAGCCATTTTTCGGCGGCGGCGGGTTTGCCCTCCGCCTGAAGCTCCGCTTCGGACGAGAAGAGATCGTGATGGATGCCGAGCTTGGCGAGGTCGGCGCGGATCATGTCCATCATCGCGCTGACCGCCTCGGCGCGGAACAGACCGAGCCATGCGCTTTCGGGCGCGGCGGCGTAGCGGTCGCCATATTCGGCGGCGAGCTTCGCGGCGACGGGCTTCAGATAGTCGCCGGGATAGAGCCCCTCGGGGATCGCCCCGACGGCCTCGCCCAGCGCCTCGCGGTAGCGCATGTGGACCGAGCGCGCGAGCACGTCGACCTGCGCCCCGGCGTCGTTGACATAATATTCGCGGGTGACCCGGTGCCCCGCATATTCGAGCAGCGCGGCGAGCGCATCGCCGACGACCGCGCCGCGGCAATGGCCGACGTGCATCGGTCCGGTCGGATTCGCCGAAACATATTCGACATTGACCCGCCGCCCCTCGCCCATCGCCGAGCGGCCGTAATCGCCGCCCTCGGCATGGATCAGCGCGAGCTCGCTCCGCCAGCTGTCGTCGGCAAGGCGCAGGTTGATGAAGCCGGGCCCGGCGACGCTCGCTTCGGTCACCTCGGCCAGCGCGCCGAGTTCGGCGACAAGCTGTTCGGCGAGCGCGCGCGGATTGGTGCGCGCGGGCTTGGCGAGCACCATCGCAGCGTTGGTGGCGACGTCGCCGTGCGAGGGATCGCGCGGCGGCTCGACGCTGATCGCGCTCCGGTCGAGCCCGGCGGGAAGCGCGTCGCGCGCCTCCAGCGCATCGAGCGCGGCGTCGATATGGGCGGAAAAACGGCTGAACAGGGTCACGGCGGGCCTATCTTGAAGCGAAGAAAACAGTCGCGCGCGCCCTAACGCAGCTTTGGGCACGCGAAAAGCCCTGCCTCGCGTCGGCGCGGCAGGGCATGAACGAAAGCGAACGGCGCGGGTGCGCCGCCGCCGACCTTATCGTCGGACGTTATATTCGAGCTGGTCCTGCGTGAGCTGGAAGCCGACGAGCAGTTCAAAGCTGGCGCGCTGCACCGCGGCGCGAACTTCCGGGATGCTCAGCGGGTCGATCGCGGCATCCTCCTCGCCCGCCTTGCGCTTGCGCGTGATGCGTTCGCGGATGTCGGCGGGCAGCGTCGCCGCCGCGCGATCAACATAGGCGGCGGCCTCGCCGTGCCCGGTGCCGCGCAGCTGACCTTCGGCAAAGCTGACCGTAACCTGGCCGACGCGCTTGGCGATGACCGCGGTGCCGCCCTGCACCACGGTCGAGAAATAGGGCAAGGTCACGGTGCGCGCGGGGCCCGCGTCGCGGCGCGTCGCCACGACGTCGAAATTGGCGAGCTGATAGACCTTCTCGCCCTCATCGTTGCATTGCGGCGTGACGTTGGTGATCGTAGCGACGACGTCGATCGCCCGCGCGTCGCGGCTGGTCGCCGGGTCGAACAGGGTGATGTCGCCCGTATAGGCCGGGACGGCGACCGCCGGACAGGTGCTGCGCGTCGCGGTGATGCCCGCACCGCCCGCCGACACGTCGATGTCATTGTCCTTCGCGCACCCGGCTATCGTCGCCAGGGCCGCGCCCCCGCACAACATGGCGACGAGTTTGCGGGACGAAGAGGACATGAACATCATAGAAACCGGGCTTTCCAAATCTCTGGCAGGTCCGACGAACCGGCTGTCCGACGTTCCATGCGCGCCGCTTCTTATCGGTGCGATGAACGAGGCGCAACACGGACGAACCTGCTTTACCGCATATACCGAGCTAGGCTAGAGCGCGCGGATCATGAACGCTCCCCAACCGATCGCGCAGGAAAGCGCCGAACTTGCGGTCCTGATCGCGGCACCGCGCGGCTTTTGCGCCGGGGTGGACCGGGCGATCCGCATCGTCGAACTGGCGCTGATCCGCTTCGGCGCGCCGGTCTATGTCCGCCACGAAATCGTCCACAACCGCTATGTCGTGGAATCGCTGAAGGCCAAGGGCGCGATTTTCGTCGAATCGCTCGATCAGGTTCCCGACGGCGTTCCGGTCGTGTTCAGCGCCCACGGCGTACCCAAAGCGGTGCCCGCCAAGGCCGAGGCGCGGGGGCTCGACTATATCGACGCGACCTGCCCGCTGGTCTCGAAGGTGCATCGCCAGGCCGAACGCGCGAACGAGAGCGGCCGCCACATCATCTTCATCGGCCACGCCGGCCATCCCGAGGTAATCGGAACGCTTGGCCAATTGCCCGAGGGTGCGATGACCCTGGTCGAATCGGTCGACGATGTCGCCGCGCTGGCGCCGCCCGATCCCGACATGCTGTCCTTCCTGACCCAGACGACGCTGTCGGTCGACGACACGCGCGACATCGTCGCGGCGCTCCAGCATCGTTTCCCGTCGATCGCCGGACCGCGCGGCGAAGATATCTGCTACGCGACATCGAACCGGCAGGACGCGGTGAAGGCGATCGCGCAGCGCTGCGACCGGATGATCGTGATCGGCGCGCCCAACAGCTCGAACAGCCTGCGCCTCGTCGAGGTCGCCGAGCGGCTGGGCACCCCGGCGCATCTCGTTCAGCGCGGCAGCGACATCGATCCCGCCTGGCTGACGGACATCGCCACGCTCGGCATCACCGCAGGCGCCAGCGCGCCCGAAACGCTGGTCCGCGAGGTTATCGACGCCGTCGCCGCGCACCGCCCGATCATCGAGGACGTCGTGGTGACCGCCGAGGAGAATATGGTGTTCAAGCTGCCGCGCGGGCTCGATCCGGTGGCCGATTGATGGCGGTCTATACGCACGTCGATCCCGACGACCTCGCGACCCTTGTTTCCCGCTACGACATCGGCACCGTCCGGTCGTGCAAGGGCATCGCCGAAGGGGTCGAGAACAGCAATTACCTGCTCGAAACGAGCGGCGGGCGCTTCATCCTGACCCTTTATGAAAAGCGGGTGCAGGTCGGCGATCTGCCCTTCTTCGTCGATCTGCTCGACCATCTCGCGGGCCGCGATTGCCCGGTTCCGGCGATGATCCACGACCGCGAAGGCATCGCGATCCAGCAGATCGCGGGGCGCGCCGCCTGCATCATCCAGTTTCTGTCGGGCATATCGCCGAGCCATCCGACGGCGGGCCAGTGCGAAGCGGTCGGCGCGGCGCTCGGCGCGATGCACCGAGCCGCCGCCGATTTTCCCGGCGGGCGCGAGAACAGCATGGGCCACCGCCACTGGCGCGCGATCGCCGATGCGACCGGCGACCTCGACGCGGTGATTTCGGGATTGCAGGATATCGTCGAAGCGGAGCTCGCCTTTCTCGACGCGAACTGGCCCGCGGAGCTTCCCGCGCACGTCATCCACGCCGACCTCTTCCCCGACAATGTGCTGATGCTCGGCGAAACGGTGACCGGACTCATCGACTTCTATTTCGCGGCGAGCGACTTTCGCGCCTATGACCTCGCGGTCACCCATGCGTCGTGGACCTTTTCGGACGACGGCAGCCATTGCGACCCAGCCCGCGCGCAGGCGCTGATGCGCGGCTATGCGCGCGAGATCGCGCTGAGCGAAGCGGAAATCGCCGCGCTGCCGCTGCTCGCGCGCGGCGCGGCGCTGCGCTTCCTGCTGACCCGCGCGCACGACTGGGTGCACACACCCGCCGACGCGCTCGTCATGCGCAAGGACCCGGCACCTTTCCTCGCCCGCCTGCGCCGCTATCGTGCCGACGACGCGGCCAGCCTGTTCGCCGCCGCATGACCGCAGGCAGGACGGTGATCGTCGCCACCGACGGCGCGTGCAAGGGCAATCCCGGCCCGGGGGGCTGGGGCGCGGTGCTGCGCTGGGGCGATGTGGTCAAGACGCTGGCGGGCGGCGAGCGCGACACGACGAACAACCGCATGGAATTGATGGCCGCGATCGAAGCGCTCGCCGCGCTCAAGCGGCGCTGCCAGGTCGAACTGTCGACCGACAGCATCTATGTCCGCGACGGCATCACCAAATGGGTGCACGGCTGGCAGCGCAACGGCTGGAAGACCGCGGCGAAGAAGCCGGTCGCCAACGCCGATCTGTGGCAGCGGCTCGTCGCCGAGGCGGCGCGGCACGACATCGAATGGCTGTGGGTCAAGGGCCATGCCGGGCACGGCGACAATGAACTGGCCGACAAGCTGGCGAGCGATGCGGCGCTGGAGGTGGCGCGGGCGCGCTGAACGCCCGCGCCCTCGCTGTTATTCGGCTTCGCGGACTTCGGCGCCCGGCCCGTTCTTGAGGATCGACTCGATGGCGTTCTTCGCCGAAGCTTTGCTGCTATAGCCTTCGGTCCAGAAGATGGATTCGCTATTATATTTGAAATAGGCGACAAATTCGCCCTTCTTGTTCTTCTTGATCTCGAAATAATGGGCCATGCCATCCTCCACAGGTCAGGCCGCGACGGGGGTGGCGCGGCTAAGCCCATGGTAATCCACCCATCTCGCCGCGCAAGCGGCTAGATGCGGCTCAGGCGAACCGCGATGGGGCATAGGGCGCCGGATCGACACGCCCTATCGCGCCCTCCGGCGCGGCTGCGCCGAGCTCGGCCGCGAGCAGCGCGGAGATCGCCGGCGAGGTCTGAATCCCGAACCCGCCCTGCCCCGCGCACCAGACGAAACCGGGAACGTGAGGATCGGCGCCGAAGATGGGCAAGCGGTCGGGCGCAAAACTGCGCAGGCCCGCCCATTTCCGCTCGACCGCCGCAATCGGCCAGTCGACGACCTGCCGCAGCCGCTCGATCGCCAGCGCGACATCCAGCTCTTCGGGCGCCGCGTCGCAGGGCGGCGACGGCGTTTCGTCATGCGGGCTGAGCCAGATCCGCCCTTCGCTTTCGCCCTTGAAATAGAAATTTCCGCCGATGTCGATCACCAGCGGCAGGCTGGCGGGCACCGGATAGTCGAGCCGAAGTTGAATGACGGTTCGCCGATAGGGCTGAATGCCCAGCGGCGCGGCGCCGCACGCTTCGGCGACCCGGTCGGCCCAGGCCCCGGCGGCGTTGACGATCAGCTTCGCGTGGACGGTCTCGTCCCCCAGGCGGACCTCCCACCCCGCGCCGGTGCGGCGCGCGCCGGTCAGACGAGCGCGCGTCGCCAGCATCGCGCCCGCGCGCCGGGCCGCGCGCAGATAGGCGGCGTGAAGCCCGCCGACGTCGATATCGCTGCACGATGCCTCGAAGGCAGCCTCGCTCCATTCGCACCGGATTCCCGGAACAAGGCGCGCGATCTCGGCCGCCGACATCCGCTCCATCGGCACGGCCTGAGCGGCAAAGCCGGCGACGAAGGTATCGACCGCGGCGGCATCCCCGCGCCGAGCGAGGTTGATGGCCGTCCGCGGCGACAGAAAACCGCGCGCCGAAAATTCGCGCGGCGGCGCCTGCAATGTCTCGAACGACGCGATCGACAGCGGCTGGACACCGGGCCCGCCATAGGTTTCCTGCCAAAAGGCCGCCGACCGCCCGGTCGCGTGATAGCCGGGAACATCCTCGGCCTCGATCATCATGACGCGGCGATGAGGCGCCAGCATCGCCGCGAGGCCAGCACCCGCGATGCCCGCGCCGACGATCAACACGTCGGTCGAGGAAGGCAGCGCATCGGTCATCGCCGCCGCATATCGGCTGCGCGCCGGAATGCAACCCGCGCGGGGGATATGGTTACTCTTTGGTAAGCCATGATGCGTAAAGGAAAGCCGATGCAAAGCGGCTCGATTTCCCTTGGCCTGATAGCTCTTCTCGGCGTGCTGATGATCGCCGCGGCAGTCAGCGACCTGCGTTCGCGCACCATCTCCAACGGTCTCAACGCGGCGATGGCGTTACTCGCCATCCCCTTCTGGATCGCGGCGGGGTGGCCGGTCTGGCCCGATATTGCGCTTCAGTTCGCGGCCGCCTTCGGCGTCTTTCTGCTCTTTGCCGGGCTGTTCGCGATCGGCGCGATGGGCGGCGGCGACGTCAAGATGATCGGCGCGGTCATGCTGTGGATTCCGCTGCCGCTGTTCGTTCCGATGCTGACCGTCATGGCGATCGGCGGAGGCGTCCTGTCGGCCGTCATGCTGATCCAGTCGAAAATACGGCCTTCGGACAAGGCGATAGAGGTTCCCTACGGCGTTGCGATCGCAATCGCCGGCCTTTGGGCGCTTCACCAACACTATCTTAACCAGTTTCAGTCTATCGCATCGAGTTGAGGGCAAGCGCCACCATCTCTGGTTCGGCGTAGGAGGCGAAAATCGTGGATACACGAAAGATTATGCTGATCGTCGGCGCGCTGGTCATTGCGATCGGGGCTGCGTTCGGGGTCAATCAGATGATGCGCGGCGCGTCGACGCCGACCGCACGGGCGGCCGCTGCGCCGGAAATCAACGGACCCATGATATTGGTCGCGACCCGGCAGCTGCCGACCGGCACGATCATCGGTCCCGACAGCTTCCGCTTTCAGCCCTGGCCGAAGGAGCTGGTCGAGAAGGCCTATTTCCTGAAGGAAAAGACCGACGTCCAGACGCTGGTCGGCACCGTGGTGCGCTATCCGATCACCGCCGGTCAGCCGCTGACGCAGGGCGCGCTCGTCCATCCCGACGACCGCGGCTTCCTCGCCGCGGCGCTCGGGCCGGGGATGCGCGCCGTGACGGTCAAGGTCTCGCAGGAACAGGGCGTCGCCGGCTTCGTCTTCCCGGGCGACCGCGTCGACGTGGTTCTGGCACAGGAGCTCAAGGTCAAGGAAGGCAGCGCCTATCCCGACGACGAACTCTATACGGCCGAGACGATCGTCCGCAACGTTCGCGTCCTTGCGACCGACCAGCGCTACGATGCCGAGGATGAAACCGGCAAGACGCCGGTCCGCACCTTCGGCTCTGTGACGCTCGAAGCGACGCCGGAGATCGCCGAGAAGATCGCCGTCGCGCAGAATATGGGCAAGCTGTCGCTCGCGCTCCGTCCGCTCGCCGAAAACAGCGGCGACCTGGAAGCGGCGATCGCGTCGGGCGAAGTCAACGTCCCGGCCGGCGGCGGCACCGCCGCCGAAAAGAAGATGCTCGCCGAAGCCGCCGCGCGGCCGACCGCGAACAAAAGCTCGGCCACCACGGGCGGCGATGTCTCGCGCTTCTGGGTTCCGGTGAGCGGCCGCGTGTCGGCCCCGCGCCAGCAGCCGCAACAGCAGTCCTTTGGCGGCAGCACGCCGGCGGCGATGGGCGCCCCCGCGGCGCCGCGGGGTCCCGTGGTTCGCGTAACCCGCGGCGACAAGATGACCGAAGTTCCGGTTGGGGGTAAGTAAGATGACCAGCAAAACCCGTTTCAAGGCGGCCGCGCTCGCCCGCACCCTGGCGATCGGCCTGGTCGCGGCGACCCTGATCTCCGCCCCGACGCAGCAGGCTTCGGCCCAGGCGACGCAGAATGCCAGCAGCAGCATCGACCTGTCGGTCGGCCGCGGCCGCCTGGTCAGCCTGTCGGCGCCGATGACCGACGTCTTCGTCGCCGACGACAAGGTCGCCGACGTCCAGGTCCGCTCGGGCCGCCAGCTGTATGTCTTCGGCAAGGCGCCGGGCGAAACGAGCATCTATGCGACCGACGCCAGCGGCCGGGTCGTCTATTCGACCGTCGCCCGCGTCGGCAACAATATCGAGACGATCGACCAGATGCTGACGCTGGCGATGCCCGATGCAAAGATCACCTCGAACACGATGAACGGCTTCGTGCTGCTCACCGGCACGGTCGCGTCGCCCGACGACGCCGCCGAGGCCGAACGGCTGGTCCAGGCGTTCGTCGGCGAGCAGACCAAGGTGCTTTCACGCCTGCGTACGGCGACGCCGCTGCAGGTCAATCTGCAGGTCCGCATCGCCGAAGTGAATCGCTCGCTGGTCAAGGAGATCAGCGGCAATCTGCTGACCCGCGACATGACGGGCGGCTTCCTGGGCGGCATTTTCCGTGGCCGGTCGCCGGGCACGATCTCCGACATCCCCGCGCCGACGGCGGTCTTTCCCGGCAGCCCTGTGCCGCGGCCCTATGATCCACGGACCGGCCTGCCGATCACGAGCACCACGTTGGGCACGCAATATCAGTTCACCACGCCCGCCGGCACCAGCAGCCTTGCCGGCGCGGGTCGTCTGTTCGGGCTCGACCTGATGGCGTCGCTCGACCTTGGCGAACGATCGGGCATGGTCGCGACGCTGGCGCAGCCCAACCTGACCGCGATTTCAGGCGAGACGGCCGACTTTTTGGCGGGCGGCGAATTCCCGATCCCGATCCCCGGCAATTTCGCCGGCACGACGATCGAATATCGCAAATATGGCGTCAGCCTCGCCTATACGCCGACGGTGCTGTCGAACGGCCGCATCAGCCTGCGCGTCCGCCCCGAAGTGTCGGAACTGTCGACCGAAGGCGCGATCGAGATGCAGGGGTTCCAGATCCCGGCGCTCACCATCCGCCGCGCGGAAACGACGGTCGAACTGGGTTCGGGCGAAAGCTTCATGATCGCGGGCCTGATGAACAACCGCTCGATCGGCGCGATCGACAAGATTCCGGGCCTCGGCGACGTGCCGATCCTCGGCACGCTATTCAAGTCGGACAGCTTCCGCCGCGGCGAGACCGAACTCGTCATCGTCGTCACGCCTTATCTGGTTCAGCCGGTGTCGGCGAACGAGATCAAGCTGCCGACCGACGCCTATCAGGACGCCAACGACCTCCAGCGCCTGCTGCTCAATCAGACGAGCGACGGCGTGACCGGCGGCGACCGGCCGAAGCCGACGCTCGACACGACGGTCGGCGATGCGGATCGCGCGCGGGGCGGCGCAGATGTCGCGCCGGGCTTTAGCCTGAACAAGAAATGACGCTGGTTTTGGGGAGCAGAGTGATGAGCAGAATTGCAACTTGGACCGCCGCCCTGGCACTGGCAACGTCGCTGACGGGCTGCACGGGAGCGGCAAACAGCAACCACAGCCTGGAATCGATCCACCAGCCGGTGGTCCGCAACAGCATCCACCAGTTCGACGTCGCCGTCGACAGCGGCGACCTGGTGCCGAGCGAACAGGGCCGTCTCCAGGGATGGCTCGACGCGATGGGCGTTCGCTATGGCGACCGCGTGTCGATCGAGGACCCGTCGGTTTACGGCGCGGGCGAAGCGCAGGCGACGATCCGCGCGATGGTCGAGCGTCGCGGCCTGCTGCTGAGTTCCGACGTTCCGGTGACGACCGGCGCGGTGCCGCCCGGCTATGTTCGCGTCATCGTGACGCGCGCATCGGCGCATGTGCCGGGTTGCCCAGACTGGTCGAGCCGGTCGTCGATCAATCCGACCAACGCGACCTCGTCCAACTATGGCTGCGCGACGAACAGCAATCTCGCGGCGATGGTCGCCGACCCGAATGACCTGATCAAGGGCAACCGGGCCACGGTCAACGATCCCAACGCGGCGACGCGCGCGATCAAGACCTATCGTGAAAAGCCCCAGACGGGTGCCGGTCAACTCAAGGAGACGGCAACGAGCAACAGCGGAGGCGGCCAGTGAACGCTCCTTTCAAAGCAGCCGGGCTGCGCGATCCGTTCAACGCCTTCGTCTGCGACGACGATACGCTGGAGTTGATCCGCGTCGCCGCCGCCGATCTGGGCTGGCCGATCGAGAAGTGCAACAAGGGCGGGCTGCGCAATGCCGTCCAGTCGCTTTCGGTGTCGGCAAGCCCGAACATCCTGTTTGTCGACATGTCCGAATCGGGAGATCCGATCAACGACATCAACGCACTCGCCGAAGTCTGCGAACCGGGCACGGTGGTGATCGCGGCGGGTCAGGTGAACGACGTTCGCCTGTACCGCGACCTTTTGTCGAGCGGCATCCAGGATTATCTGCTCAAGCCGCTTTCGCTCGACCAGGTGCGTGAAAGCTTCACCATGGCGCAGGCGATGCTGTCGGCGCCGAAACATGCCGACATGCACGACGACAAGCCGCACCACATGACGGCGGTCGTCGGCGTGCGCGGCGGGGTCGGCGCGTCGCTGGTATCGACGTCGCTGGCGTGGGTGATGAGCGAACAGGGCGGCCGGCAGACGGCGTTGCTCGACCTCGACGTGCATTTCGGAACCGGCGCGCTGACGCTCGACCTGGAGCCTGGCCGCGGGCTGATCGACGCGATCGACAACCCCAGCCGTATCGACGGCCTGTTCATCGAACGCGCGATGGTGCGTGCCTCCGACAAGCTCAGCCTGCTGTCGGCGGAGGCGCCGATCCATCAGCCGGTGATGACAGACGGGTCGGCCTTCTTCCAGCTCGAAGAGGAATTGCGCGGCGCGTTCGAAATGACGATCGTCGACATTCCGCGCCACGTCCTGATCCCCTTTCCGCACCTGGTGCAGGAAGCGGGCACGATCCTGCTCGTCAGCGACGTGACGCTCGCCTCGGCGCGCGACACCATCCGCCTCCTCTCGTGGTTCAAACATCACGTGCCGGGCGCGCGGGTGATCCTGGCCGCGAACAAATATCAGAATGCCGTCGGCGAATTGTCGCGCAAGGAATTCGAATCGTCGATCGAACGTCCGATCGACATCACGATTCCGTTCGACCCCAAGCTGGTCAGCCAGGCCGCGAAGCTCGGCAAATCCTATGCCGAAATCTGCAAGGGCACCAAGGGCGCCCAGGCCTGGTCCAGCCTGATGCGCATCGTCATCGACGGCGCCGACGAAAGCAACGAGGAAGCGGCCGCGACCGGCAAAGCGAAACCGGCCGGCGGCTCGCTGCTCGGCAAGCTCGGCGGCCTCGGCACGCTGGTCGCAAAAAAGGGCGCGAAATAAGGGCATCGCGGCGGCCGGGCCTTCCCGGCCGCCGCGATCTTCCAGGCAGGAAGCGGACAAAAGGGCCATCATGAACCTGCAAATGATCCTGATCGTTACCGCCGCCGTCATGGTGCTTGCCATGCTGGCTCTCGCCTTTGCGGGCCCGTCGGCCGGCAAGGCGAAAAGCCGCCGGCTGGCGTCGGTGCGCGATCGCCATGCCGCATCGACCGAGGCGGTTGTCGCGGCGCAGATGCGCAAGACGATCCAGGCGGTCGACGGCCGGGGCGGAAGCAGCCTCTCCGACCTGGTGCCGCGCCGCGACCTGATGGAAAAGCGCCTGCGCCGCACCGGCAAGGGCTGGAACCTCACTCAATATATATTCTGGTGCATGGGGCTGTTCGTCGTCGCGACCGGGGGATTGCTCGTTCTGCGCACGCCTTTCATGCTCGCCGTGATGGCGGGATTGATGGCCGGCATCGGCCTGCCTCACGCCTTTGTCGGCAGAGTGATCTCGAGGCGCGTCCAGAAATTCAATACCCGCTTTCCCGACGCGATCGACCTGCTCGTTCGCGGTTTGAAGTCGGGCCTTCCCGTCACCGAAACCTTTCAGGTCGTCAGCCAGGAATTGCCGGGCCCGGTCGGCGAGGAATTCAAGGGCGTGATCGAGCGAATCCGCATCGGCAACACGATGGAAGCCGCGCTTCAGGAAACCGCCGAGATGATCGGCACGCCCGAATTCCAGTTCTTTTGCATCACCATCGCGATCCAGCGCGAGACCGGCGGCAACCTGGCCGAAACGCTCGCCAACCTGTCCGACGTGTTGCGCAAGCGCGCGCAGATGAAGCTGAAAATCCGCGCCATGTCGTCGGAAGCCAAGGCCTCGGCCTATATCGTCGGCGCCCTGCCCTTCTTCGTCTTCGGCGTCGTCTGGTCGATGAATCCCTCCTATCTTGCGGGCTTCTTCTCCGAACAGCGTCTGATCATCGCGGGAATCGGGGGGCTTATCTGGATGAGCATCGGCGCCTTCATCATGAAAAAAATGATCAGCTTCGAGATTTGAAGGGCGGCAGATGAACAGCAATTTCCTCCTCGCCGCATTTTCCGGAGCACAGCCCGGCCCGACGCTGATGGGCGTCGATGTCGTGTGGGCGGCAACGATGCTGGCCGCGGTCGGTGTCGGCGCGGTGCTCTTCGCCATCTATGGCGCGCTGACCGTCCGCAATCCGATGGCGAAGCGCGTCAAGGCGCTCAACGACCGCCGCGAACAGCTCAAGGCCGGGATCACCGCTTCGACCGCCAAGCGCCGCGCGAAGCTGGTTCGCAAGAATCAGACCGCCGACAAGATGCGCACCTTCCTCGGCCGGTTGCAGGTCTTGCAGGAAGGGCAGATCCAGGAGGTTCAGCAAAAGCTGGCGCAGGCCGGTATCCGGTCCAAGGATCTCGCGGTCACCGTCATCTTCGGCCGTCTCGTACTGCCGATCCTGTTCGGCGGGCTGGCCGCCTTTCTGATCTATTGGGTCGACATGTGGCCCGACATGACGCCGTTCAAGCGTTCCGGCTTTACGATGGCCGCGCTGATCCTTGGTTACAAGGCGCCCGACCTGTTCGTGCAGAACAAACGGCAAAAGCGCACCGACGCGATCCGCAAGGGCCTGCCCGACGCGCTCGATCTGCTCGTGATCTGCGCCGAAGCGGGTCTGACCGTCGATGCCGCCTTCGCGCGCGTCGCCAAGGAGCTTGGCCGCGCCTATCCCGAACTGGGCGAGGAATTCGCGCTGACCTCGATCGAACTCGGCTTCCTGACCGAGCGCCGGCAGGCGTTCGAAAATCTGGCCTATCGCGTCAATCTGGAATCGGTGAAGGGTGTGGTCACGACCATGATCCAGACCGAAAAATACGGCACGCCGCTGGCGAGCGCGCTCCGCGTGCTGTCGGCCGAATTCCGCAACGAACGCATGATGCGCGCCGAGGAAAAGGCCGCGCGCCTGCCCGCGATCATGACCGTGCCGCTGATCCTGTTCATCCTGCCGGTGCTGTTCATCGTCATCCTCGGCCCGGCGGCCTGTTCGCTGAGCGACGCGATGTCGGGCGGCGGGTTCGGCGGCGGAAAAGGCTGATCGCAAAGATCGATGCAACGACGAAGGGCGGGAGCGATCCCGCCCTTTTTCTATCAGCCGACCTGCTGTTCGATCGCGCCGAAGATGCTGTGATGGCGTTCGTCGTCCATCCAGATGCGCACGACGTCGCCCTTCTGCATGAAGGGCGTCTTCGGTTCGCCCTGCCGAATGGTCTCGACCGTCCGCACCTCGGCGAGGCAGCAATAGCCGAGCCCGCCTTCGCCGATCGGCTTGCCCGGACCGCCGTCGGCATCGCGGTTCGAGACCGTGCCCGACCCGATGATCGTTCCCGCGCCAAGATTGCGCGTCTTCGCGGCGTGCGCGATGAGCTGGCCGAAGTCGAAGGTCATGTCGACCCCCGCGTCGGCGCGGCCGAGCGGCTGGCCGTTAAGGTCGACGCACAGCGCGCCGTGCAGCTTGCCGCCCTGCCAGCGGTCGCCGAGCGCCTCGGGCGTCACGAACACCGGCGACATCGCGCTCGACGGCTTCGACTGGAAGAAGCCGAACCCCTTGGCGAGTTCGGCGGGGATCAGCCCGCGCAGCGACACGTCGTTGGTCAGCCCGACGAGCAGGATATGCGCGCGCGCCGCGACCGGGTCGATCCCCGCCGGCACGTCGCCGGTGACGACGACGACCTCGGCCTCCATATCGCAACCCCAGGCCGGATCGCCGAGCGGGATCGGGTCGCGCGGCGCCAGAAAGGCATCGCTGCCGCCCTGATACATCAGCGGGTCGTGCCAGAAGCTGTCGGGCATCTCCGCCCCCCGCGCCTGCCGCACCAGCGCGACATGGTTCACATAGGCGCTGCCGTCGGCCCATTGATAGGCGCGCGGCAGCGGAGAGGCGGCGTCGCGTTCGTGAAACCGCTCCTTGGGGATCGCATCGTGATTGAGGTCTTCGGCCAGCGCGGCGAGGCGCGGCGCGGCATAGGCCCAATTGTCGAGCGCATATTGCATCGTCGGGGCGATCTGGCCCGCATCGGCATACCAGGCAAGATCGTCCGACACGACGACCAGCCGCCCGTCGCGGCCGGCTTTGAGCGAAGCTAGTTTCACAAATATCCCTTTGTCTGGCGATGCCGGTCATCGCCCGGAGCAGGGACGATCAGCGCGGCATCTGGATCGATGCGAAACAGGTAAAGCCGCTCTGCCCCGCCTGCAAGCGCCGGATATATTGAAGATACGCCTGCGACTGATTGTAGGTAGCGCCGGGGAGCGTCTGGCCGCGAAACGCGCGCTTGACCTCTTCGCCGGTAAAGGGACGCGGCGAGCCGGGGAAAGCGCCCTTGGTCCCGGCCGGCACCAGCCTGCCGCCCGCATCGATATATTGACCGGCGCCGGTCGGCCCCGGCACCGGAATCTCGCAGTTCATCACCGACACCGCGGCCTGGGCAAAGGCGGGGCGGATCGTCAGCGCCGCCGACACGCCGACCGCGCCCAGCGCCAGCATCCGGCGCCGCGACGGCACGCCTTCTTCATCCTGAACGGGATTTTCGGCCGGGATATCACTATTTTCCATCGCGAAGCGCATAGCCCAACGCAGCCGCCAGGAAAAGCGAAACACCGCACCCATCGCCGCGCTTCCCGCAATGGGACATGTCCCGGACGGGGGTTAACGGCTGCGAACATCCTTGCGCGGACCCGCGCTTCATGCGAGGCGCGGAGCCGATGTTCGATCGCCTTTCGAGCCTTGTCGCCGCCCTGACATTGATCGCGGTCGCGGCGATCTTTGCCGCGCTGGCCGGCGGCGACGCGCTGACCATCGCGATTCTCGCGCTGGCGGGCATCATCGGTGTAGCGGCGGTCCATGCCGCGCTCCCCGCGTCGCTTCCCGAACCGCAGGCAGCCCTTCCCGCCGAAGTGCCGCCGCTTTCCTTGCTGCGCCATCCCGATTTTGCGCTCTGGGTCGATCAGGAACAGGAGCCGCTGATCGGGGTCGCCGGCACCATCGTGACGATCGCCAACGACGCGGCCGTCCGCCTGCTCGGCCGGCACATCGTCGGCGCCGACGTCCGCACCGCGATCCGTCATCCCGCCGCAACCGAATGGCTGGCGCGCATCGGCGGCGAAGTGCCGCTCGAAACATTGAATCTCGTCGACTTTCCGCGCCCGGGGCAGCGCTGGACGATGCGCGTCGCGGCCTTGTCGGGGGGCGACCGGATCATCTTTCTGTCCGACCGCTCGGCGATCGACGCCGCCGACCGGATGCGGTCGGACTTCGTCGCCAACGCCAGCCACGAGTTGCGCACGCCGCTCGCCGCCATTCTCGGCTATGTCGAGACGTTGCAGGACATGAACGGCGAAGGCGACGGCCCGATGCGCCACCGCTTCCTTTCGATCATCGAACGCGAAGCCGGGCGGATGCAACAGCTCGTCATCGACCTATTGTCGATCTCGCGGGTCGAGGCCGACCGCTTCCGCCGTCCGACGACGCCGGTCGATCTCGCCGCGATCGTGCGCCGGACGATCGCGCAATTGCAGGACAGCGAGGCCGCGCGGCCCAAGGACATCGTGGCACAATTCGGGACCGAACCGCAGCCGATGCTCGGCGACGAAGCGCAACTCGGCCAGCTCGCGCACAACATCATCTCGAACGCCATGAAATATGGCCGCGCCGGCACGCCGGTGACGGTCGAACTGGCCCGCGAAGGACAGCGCGTCCGCCTGTCGGTGAGCGACGAGGGCGACGGCATCGCCCCCGATCACCTACCGCGCCTGACCGAGCGCTTCTACCGCGTCGACGAGGCGCGCAGCCGCTCGGTCGGCGGCACCGGCCTGGGCCTCGCGATCGTCAAGCATATCAGCGAGCGCCATCAGGGGCTGCTCGACATCGAAAGCGAGCTAGGCAAGGGCACGCGGGTTTCGGTGGCCTTCCCGCTGGCGGAGGACTAGGATCGGACGCGCGGTGTCTGATTGGGAAGGCCCGCGCCATCCTTCCAAAGTTCAGGAAAGTTCAGCCTATTGCATCGCCAGATCGGGATCTCGCGATATGTTGAACGCGCCCGGCGCACCTCGCCGTGTCGCATCCGCAAGCTGGACCACGACCGCTTTATCCACCGGATGAAAGCTGGCACAGCCGGATAATGTAGGAAAGGCCTGTTTGAAGCCAATGCCTGCTTTGGGGTGGGGAGCTGCCGTTTCCCCACCTTCGTCATTCCCGCGAAAGCGGGAACCCAGGGCGTGCGTCGGCTGAC